>JADEXJ010000074.1 GCA_015207195.1 Pleurocapsales cyanobacterium LEGE 10410 | reverse complement strand
GAATTTGTCCTAATGGTGGTGCAACCTTGCTTTGCAAACCAACAGATATTTTAATCATTATTGCCTACGAGTATCGCGATCGCTCTGAAGTAATGAATCAGGGACACCAGGCAAAAGTACTAGTAGCCGACGAGCATAATCGCTGTGCGGAATTTATCGAACAAGGTTTGGTGGATCGAGGAGCTGGTTTGGAGTTTCAAGCTTCGTCATACTCTACTAACAATAATTAAAAATTCATTTCCGTAGTATTTAAACTAGTTCAAAATATCGCCCCCCATTAAACGACGATAACGGATTTCTAATTCCTGTTTTAATGACGGAGAATTCTCTAGCATCTTGTCTGCTGCAATAATTTTCTCCGCTGCTTCTCTGGCTAAATTAAGCACCTCTTGGTCTTCTACGAGGCTGGCAAGGGCAAAATCTGGCAGACCCGATTGTCTCGTCCCCAATACCGCTCCTGGTCCACGAAAACGCATATCCGCTTCAGAAATAAAAAAACCATCTTGGGATTTTTCTAGGACTGCCAAACGTTGTCTAGCTTCAATATTTTTGGTACTACTCATTAAAAAACAGTAGGATTTGCTGCTTCCCCTGCCGACTCGTCCCCGCAATTGGTGCAGTTGGGATAGACCAAAACGTTCCGCGTGTTCGATCACCATCACCGTCGCGTTGGGAACATCCACCCCGACTTCAATTACTGTGGTGGAAACGATAATTTGAGCTTCGTTATCTCTAAAAGAATTTAGGGCTGCATCTTTCTCTGCCGAACTCATGCGCCCATGCAGCAAAGCAATATTAAATTCGGGAAAGATTACCTCTGATAAGCGTTGGTGTTCCTCGGTAGCAGCTTTGAGGTCTAGCTTTTCTGATTCTTCTACCAAAGGAAAAATAATGTAAGCCTGTCTGCCTTGGGCAATTTCTCGACGAATCAAATCGTAAACTTTTTTACGATCCTTGCCTTGTTTTGCCATCGTATCGATCGCCTGTCTGCCTGGCGGTAGTTCATCGATCTGACTGACATCTAAATCGCCATGGAGAGTTAAAGCCAAGGTGCGGGGTATGGGGGTAGCGGTCATGGTCAAGACGTGGGGAGATTTACCCTTACCTAAAAGGCGCGCTCGCTGTTGTACGCCAAAGCGGTGTTGTTCATCGATTACCGCCAGACCTAGCTTATGAAAATTCACGGGGTCTTGAATTAAGGCATGAGTCCCTACTAGCAAAGGTAATTCGCCATTTTCCAGTTGTGAATGAATCTCTCGGCGTTTGGCAGTTTTGGTCGAACCCGTTAGCAATTCTACGGGCAGATGCAGTAAATTAAACCAGGTAACTAACTTGCGGTAGTGCTGTTCGGCTAATACTTCTGTCGGTGCCATCAACGCCGCCTGGTAACCAGACTGGATCGCAGCTAAGATCGCATACACGGCTACAATAGTTTTACCCGAACCGACATCTCCCTGTACCAGGCGGTTCATCGGTGTATCGGAAGCCCCTAAATCTTGAAAAATTTCTTTAACAACTCTTTGTTGGGCATTAGTTAGAGTAAAAGGCAATATTTGATTAAACTGTTCGATTAACTTACCTTGGGGAACAAAGCTAGCACTAGATTGATTTTGCTTGAGCTGTTGGCGACGCTGCAAAAAGCCTAGCTGGAGATAGAAAAACTCATCAAATACCAACCTACGTCGAGCATGAGTAAGTTCTTCGCGATTTTCGGGATAGTGAATACAGGCGATCGCATTTTTTAATTTAACCAAACCATACTGATTCCGTAGACTGCTGGGTAAAGGATCGGGCAACTGGGCAGCAGCGGGCAAAGCAGCAATTACGGATTTTCTCACGGTATCGGCGGGTACTCCTTCAGTTAGAGGATATACGGGCAATAGCCGACCGATTTTGATCGATTCGATACTCGCCCCTGCACCATCTAATACTTCGATTTCGGGCTTATCCAAAGTAATGCCATACTTGTTTTGTTTGACTAGTCCCGAAGCAGCCACAATTGAGCCTACAGGATAGTTTCGCTTATATCTTTCCTGCGAACCCCGATGGCTATACCTAGCACCCGTCAAAAAGCGATTGAGCTTTAATCTACCCGTAGCGTCGATCAAAATTAGCTCAAAGATGGTTAATTTTTGATTTCTGGGACTACTAAAGCACTTACAGCTTTTTACCGTACCGATTACTGTTACGGTTTCTCCTGGTTCGAGATGGGAAATTTGTACCTGACGAGCATAGTCTAGATGGTCGCGAGGATAATAAAACAATAAATCTCTCACGGTATACAACCCCAAGCGTTCTAAATAACTACTCCTGCGCCCAATATCAATGACCTTGTGCAGAGGCTGGTCTAAAGTAATCTTTTGGTTGAAGTAAGTCTTGGCTTGGGGACTGCTTAGAGCTGCGGTGCGGGGAACTTTTGGCTTGGGTGGCGTTTGGGGGGTTTCGGCGATCGCTTTTTGCTTGTAGAGAAAATTACGAGTACCGATCACTAGCTGCTTCCTTTGTGAAACACTTAAATTACTATAGCCAGCGAACTTTTGAGCGATATCATGCCACTGTGTTTTGTCCCCAGCAGGTATATTCCGAGGAGGTTTACCCAGACTCAGACAAAGAAACTCGCTAAAGCGGTATTGATTGCCCATGATGTCCGTATAGCCTCGTTCTGCTTCTACAGCCAGTGCTTTTTGCAACCTCACCCAGTCTAACGTCTGTTCGCTCATGCCCCTTCCTTTACTATCAATGCTGTAATGCCGTTCAAATGGTAAATCGTCAACTAATCAGCAGCTACTAAGAAATAAAATTCAATAGTCGAGCAGAATCTCTACTCTCGATTAAACAACTAGTTTTTAGTACATATATATTACTATAATTTTATTAATCGGCTTTGACGTACAGATTAATATTTTCTCGCCATACTCCCCGATCCGCAATTAAGCGGCTTTTGGCGCAGGAGCGATCGCAACTAAACCAGTTCCCGTCGCCAGATCGAGAATTGTTTGCCCAGGCTCTATAGCAACATGTTCTAATATCCTCTGGGCTTCTCTGGGATGACTATTCCCTTCAGCATTATCAGCAGTTTGACGATTGAAAAAATCAATTACCTTTTGCTTGTAATCCTCTAACATTATTATTGAATTTCACTAGCTTAATACCGCTAACGCGATCGACCATTGTACAGACGCGAAATTTCGCTTCTCTAACGCTTGACTTCTGACTTCTTATTTAATTCTCATACCAACTCGATCGCCAAGCAGCTTGAGCCTCAACTATAGCAGCCTCATGTTTAATTGCTTTATATTTACCGTTTAATCGACTAATTTTGCCCATCAGGTTACGAATCTGACCTCTTTTCGCATTGAGTAAAGGGGTAGAGAATTCTAATTCAGCCAAACGTAATCGTAGTAGACTAATTTGTTCTGGCTTATTAGAAGATTTAGACTTTTTATCAAGGTCGCTTTCTATTACCAAATGAAGAACATTAGGCACATTTTTAAGCTGATGACTTTTCGCTCCTGGAGAAGAACCTGCCTGCATTGCCACCTCAATAACTTTGCTAGGAAGACGAGCAGGAATTATTGCCGACTTCTGTAAACATTTATTAGTTTTTCGAGAAGCAAGGTCTAAAGTTTTTTTGATAGCTCGCTCAATTTGTTTGCGCCACAAAATGAGGTGTTCTGGATTTTTGAAGTCAATCTTTTCCTTGGATGATTCTGTCGAATCTGATTCTTGTTCAATATCTTCTGGTGATGAAGCGTCGATTTCAATAAACTCAATATTTGCTAACTCTGCTTTAACCAACTCTAGATCGATCTGTTCTGCGCTATTTTCTTCAGAATCTTCTTTCTTCTTCGATTTAGGCAAATTTTTGATCAACTCTGCCATCAAATTCAGCTCACGCGGTTCTGGCTCAAGTTCTTTTTGTTCAATTATGCTCAATAAATCATGTTCAATTTCATTACCTATCTGTCTTAAGTTCTGCTGTAGCTCTTGTTTGTTGGTCAATGAAAGATCGAGAAAAGATTGAGGATAAAATTGAGTACAAATTTGGTAGCAAGCTAAAATTAACTGTTGCTTAACCGACTGACTGAGCAAATTCAAGTAATCCTGATGCAGCTTTTCCAGTTCAACTGCCATTTGTGCTACAGTTGATTCTAAATTTTCTAGCTCTTGTTTAATCTGCTGAATCGATTTCGTCATTCTCTATTCAATTGTCTCTAGAGACGTTTGTTGGGGACTTTACGCTGAAACCTCTCAATACGCAATTAGTTCATCTTATTCGATCTTTTAAAAAAAGCAAAAGCTGTAGATAGATAAGCAAACCTGAACTAGATTTTAATCTAATCAGTTGAGTACCACTACAGCCAACAATAATTTATTAGCCTAATATCTGTTTACTTTTGACCTGTTTGAGCAGCTACTTCTTCAGCAAAATTAGACTCTTTTTTCTCAATTCCTTCTCCCAAAACAAACCGAACAAAGCGACGGACTTGAATGTTCTCTCCCAGTTGGGCAATACTTTGTTTTACTAATTCTTCAACGGTGATACTTTGGTCGCGGATGTAAGGCTGAGGTAGCAAAGAAATTTCATTTAAACGCTTGCCAATCCTACCAGAAACAATTTTTTCTTTGATGTTGTCTGGTTTGCCATCGAGGTCATCACGACCCATTTCGATTTCTTTTTCTTTAGTGACGGTTGCTTCAGGTATATCGTCTACCTTGACAAATTCAACGTTGGGGCAAGCTGCAATTTGCATGGCAATATTTTTAACCAACTCTTGAAACTCTTCACGACGAGCTACAAAATCTGTTTCGCAGTTAACTTCAACCAAAACGCCAATTCGTCCACCAGTGTGAATATAACTTTCAACCAATCCCTCGGCTGCGACACGACCTTGTTTCTTATCAGCAGAAATAGTTCCTTTTTGGCGCAACCATTCTATGGCTTTGGTCATGTCGCCATCATTTTCTGTCAGTGCTTTTTTGCAGTCCATCATCCCCGCACCAGTCTTTTCGCGGAGTTCTTTGACTGCTTTTGCCGATATGCTTGCCATATTACTTTTATTTCAATTCAATTTTAGTGACGACAAAATAATTTTAAATTATGTTGGCAGGAGCTTAAAGCTTTGCCCCTGCTATTAATAAGTTAGTGAAGCAAAATTTATTCTTCGCTATCAGCCCCAGGTGCTGCTTCTGAAGCTACGACTGCTTCGGTTTCTTCTACTTCCACTTCCTCTTCTGCGGTGGGATATTCTTCTGCCTCAATTCCTTCCTGTAGCTCGTCATAATCATCCTGATTGTCTGGTTGACCGTGACGACCTTCATAGATCGCATCAGCCAACTTGCTAATAATTAGCTTGATCGAGCGAATAGCATCATCGTTAGCGGGGATTGGTACATCTGCAACTAAAGGATCGCAGTTAGTATCTAACAGGGAAACTACGGGAATACCTAGCTTCTGACATTCGGCGATCGCATTGTGTTCGCGTTTTTGATCGATAATAACTACAATATCTGGCACTTTACGCATTGCTTTGATGCCACCGAGATACTTTTGTAGCTTGGTCATTTCGCGACGTAGCACCGAAGCCTCTTTTTTAGGTCTTCTTTCTAGTGCGCCAGTTTCTTCAAGGTTTTCTATTTCCTTGAGTCGTTCTACTCTGGTTTTGATGGTTTCCCAATTGGTTAGCATTCCACCCAACCATCTTTGATTGACATAGAAAGCTCCACAACGTGATGCTTCTTGAGCGATAATCCCTGCTGCTTGACGTTTTGTACCAACAAACAAAACTCGCTTACCTCTTTCGGAGGAAGAGCGCATATACTCATAGGCTTCTTCCATCAGCTGTGCTGTTTGCACCAAGTCGATGATATGAACGCCATTACGAGCGGTATAAATGTACTGAGACATACGGGGATTCCAACGACGGGTTTGATGACCGAAGTGAACCCCAGATTCTAAAAGTTCTGCAAGAGAAACTACTGGCATATTATTTTTACTCCTGTTTCGGGTTAATCCTCCATCCAGGGACATTTTCTCGATGCGAAAACACCCGAAATCCTAGATGTGTGAATTTTTTTTACTGCGTATTTAGTTTAACACTATTGTCTGTCAGGTTTTTAAAGTTTCTCTTGGCTCTTTTATTTATTTAATAGGTTGACGTGCATTTTAGCTAGACGAAGAATTAATTTCTGGAAAATTCACATGATTGGTGAATAGCTAGGTCAACTGTAGCTAGGTTAGCTGAGTTGTCAAATCAAGATTTTAGATCGAGAATTTAGGCTAAATAACTACCGATTAAAGATGAGCTTTTTATTTCTATCCAAATTACTCCCTTTGTTTGTCTATCCTCTAGGATTATCATGTCTACTGTTGCTACTTGCTCTTTGGCTCTGTTTTAGACGTTCTCGTTGGGGTCTTGTGCCTATTTTGATATCTTTAGTAATTTTAATTACCGCTGGCAACGCTAAAGTTGCTAATCAATTGATTGCTTCTCTAGAACAGCAATATTTACCTCAAGAGAATATGCCTCAAGCAGAGGCAATTGTTATTTTGGGTGGTGCGACCAGAAACCAAGAATCGCCAAGAATTATCCCCGACATGAACGATCGCGGCGATCGCCTATTATATGGAGCAAAACTATATAAAGATGGCTTGGCACCGCAAATTATCCTAACGGGAGGACGGATTCAGTGGTATGGAGGAGATTCTTCTGAAGCAGAAAGCATGGCAAAGATTCTGGAACTCATGGGCATTCCCCGCGAAGCAATGATCTTAGAATCTAGATCTTTAAACACCTATGAAAATGCAGTGTTCACCAAAGAAATTTTAGAGCGAAAGAACATCAAACAAATCTTACTTGTTACCTCTGCTGCACACATGCCACGATCGCTAGCTATTTTTAAAAAACAAGGCATCAATGCTATTGCTGCACCAGCAGATTTTATCGTTAGCGATCGCAATTTAACTGCAAGTCAATCTAGTACCGAGGGAATCATTCTCAGCTTGATTCCTAAAGCAGAAAGTCTCGACCATACCACTCAGGCTCTAAAAGAATATATTGGTATCTTTGTCTATCGCTTACGTGGATGGCTATAACAGTGGGCAACAACTAGTACCGCTTCGAGACCGACCCTAAAGGGTACACCTTAGGATAAGGGAATGCTAAAGCATACCGCTCCGCATATCCTTTAGGGCTTGAGTAGGAAGTAGGAAGTAGGAAGTTAGATATTGTTGGAATTTCAAGCGAACAAAACAAATAGTTACCCTACTTACGCCCAAGTCTACTAGCAGCGATCAATTTTTCTTGCTTTGTTTATAGCGATCGCTCAGGGAAGGTATAGCTTCATTACCAATTGATTCCCGAATAAAATTTTCACAATTTTGAGTTGTTGCCTGGGCTTCTGCCTGCATTTTGGCAACCAATCTTGGTTCGCTAAGTATAGTTTGCTCAATAGAACTATCAAATGATGGCTCAAGTGGCTTTAACCGTGGTGATAATTCAATACTTCTTTCGATAGGAATAGCTAAACTGGAGCGAGCAATTAGTTCTTGTAGATCTGGACAAGGCTGAGAACCATCTTGATAAATTTCAGGCGATTCCCACAGCGGATAAGCGTGTTTACCGTTGATCCCTACCACTTCTCCACGATAATTGAAAAGTGGTCCGCCACTCATACCTTTTTTGACATCGTTGGTATATGCTATCTGGTAGCCTTCTTCTAAAGCTCGATCCAAAATAATCGTTATTCTCCCTGGCTTGAGAGCCAAACCCCCCAATCGATCAACTCCTGATGGCTCAAAAACAGTAGTAGCTGGGGAGGGGTCGAGTTCGGCATAGGGAAATCCTGCTGCAAATATAGGTTCTCCTACTTCCAAAAAAAGAGAGCTGCCAATTTTTGCCTGAGAATAAACAGTATCAGCTTCAAATTTTAAAACAGCTATGTCATATTGGCGATCGCTAACAGCCAATGCAACTAGCTGTGCTGAGTGAATTTGTCCGTCAGCAGTTTGAATCTTATATGGAGCTTTTCCTGCCCTCAATACGTGTTGATTAGTAATAACAATGTATTCTTGTCCTTGCCGTTGGGCAATAAAGCCAGAGCCAAGCAAATCTTTGTCTAAAATTTTGACCGTGATCTTAGCAGCAACATGACTAATATTGTCTAACAACCTTTGAGGAGAGAGAGAAGTTGGGGCAGCAAGTTTTACATCGCCAACATCTCCCGACAAAAACACCCCAGTATAAACTAAACAAATTATCAGTCTTGTCAACTGGGATGTTGAATTAAAAATAGAAAGAACAGAACTTATACCCTGTAAATTTCGCTTTCGTGAACCTTTATCAGGCAGCCATTTCATTCACTAGTCTTGGTAGAGATATTTGTTTACCTATATATTTAAGGTTAATTGTTTACGGGTACTGCATCAAGAAATTTGTCCATATCTACATAAAATTCACCATCAGCATAAAAACCTGGATCGTCACCACTCAAAGTCAAAGTCTGCCCGCTAACGCTACGACGAAAATCTACCAGCCTGACTAACACACCTTCAGGATCTGTTCCTTGTTTTAAAGTAACCAAGACATTTTCCTCTGGACAATCACCACCCCGTGCATTAGCAACGCAGAGTACTGGTTGATTGTTAATATGACCCGTACGAATAAATTTTAGATTACCTTGATCGAGAAATTTTTGAAACCTCTGTGATACCGCCGAGCATCTTTTTTGGGGAGTCCAGTCTGGAGCAAACTGATTTTCCCAGTTGATTAAGCTAACTCTGCCTCTTGGAGTATTAACAAAAGTATTCCATTTGTTACTGAGCTGAGCGCAATAATAGGTATTGCTTTTTGTTTGTGCCGTGGCTGGATTAAAAATCGCGCTACCAACAACAACGCCCAATCCAGCAACCACACCAGCTAAAGATTTGATTTTCATGATACTTACCGAGATATTATGAGCTACAAATAGGGGACACTACAATAATTCAACGTAATTTTAGCTGAGATTATTTGGTTTGAACCATCTTATCTTGATAAATTATTAAGTCTTTACCGTAAATTTACACAAGACAAAAGCAAGACATTGTTATATGCAGTAATCTTACTTAATGGTTTGGAACTTGCTGTAAATTTAATTACTGATGTGGCATATGTCCTTTGTTTGTCACCTCGAATTATTGATATCTAGCTGTTGCAGGATTTTCAAGCCAAAAACTTGTCGTTAAGAGCGAGTGTAGGGTTAGCAATTTTAGACATTACGCCAATAAAATATTGGCGATCGCCGATTCAATAGTGTCTCGGTCTAAATTATGTCCGATCAGCACTAAACGAGTATCTCTGGCTTCTTCTGTCTTCCACAGGCGATCGTAAAACATCTCAAAACGATTACCCACCCCCTGCAATACTAATCGCATTGGCTTATGGGGTACGTCGATCAAGCCTTTGATGCGATAGATCTCTTGTTCTTTTAAAAGTTCTTGTAATTGCTTGGTCAAAATCCGAGGATCGAAACTCTGGTTTAGGATTAGTTCAATCGAATTAATCTCTTCATCATGTTCGTGTTCTTCTTGAGCGTCATGATGGGAGTGACGACTATCTAGATTATCTTCTACTGCTGCATTAAAACCTAGTAGCAGGTTGGGGTCGATCTTGCCTTTGCTTACCGTAATCACTTTTACTCCAGGTTGAAGTTCTTGTTTCAACCAAGTTTTGATTCGCTCTAATGTTTTGGCATCAACCAGATCGGTTTTGGTTAGTAATACCAAATCGGCACAGGCTAACTGATCTTCAAATAGTTCTTCAATTGGGGTTTCGTGATCCAGATTAGGGTCTGCCTGTCTTTGGGACTCTAAAGCATCTAAATTTCCTACCAGGTTTCCCATTCCCAAAGCATGACAATCTACTACAGTAACTACCCCGTCTACGGTAGCACTATTGCGAATTGCGGGCCAACGAAAAGCCTGAATCAGAGGCTTGGGTAAAGCTAATCCTGAGGTTTCAATTAAAAGACAATCAATTTTGTCTCGACGCTTGAGCAATTCCTGCATAGTAGGATAAAACTCTTCCTGTACCGTGCAGCACAAACAACCATTGGTTAGTTCGACAATATTGCTACTAGGATCTTCGTCATCGCAAATCTGACAAGACCGCAACAATTCTCCGTCAATACCCACCTCGCCAAATTCGTTAACCAAAACAGCAATTCGTCTTCCTTGATTGTTCTGTAATAAATGACGCACCAGAGTAGTTTTACCTGCGCCTAAAAATCCTGAAATTACGGTAACGGGTATTTTGTGCATTTTTGATAATTAATGAGAATAATATTTAACCCAAGATGTTGCTAGAAACAAAGGCAAAACCAATGCCACAGAGCGTAAATCCAGCAAAGCGCAGCATAAGCTGAGGCGACTTAGAAGCCTGATTGAGGATTGAGCTACCCAGATAAAAGGCGATCGCGCTAATGCCCAATTGAATCGCGCAAAAGCCTAATAAATATGCTGTTAATACGGTGGTTTCTGCACCGACAATCGACTCACCGTAAGCATAACCATGAAAAATACCAGCGATCGCTCCTAGGAAAGTTATTAAAGCTAGGCTGGCTTGATTTTCTCTAGCCAAAAATATGCCCATAACCAATACGGAAGCGGAAATAATTAGTTCTGGTATGGGCAGATTAATACTCTGTAAATGTATGACCGTACCAACAGCAGTAGCCAGGACAAAACTAGCAGGAATAATTATCCCTAGTTTATTTCTTAAGGCAGCTAACAAACCAATAGCAATGACAAACACTAAATGATCGATCCCTATTACAGGATGACCCAATCCAGAAAGAAACCCTTCAACAAAAGTGCTGGGAATGTTCCCTCCACTGGGATGATGAGCCAAGGCAGGAGCAGCATTAATCAAGCTAATGCCCCATAAGATAGTAGAAATGAAACCAACTGACGCGATCGCCTTATTCTTATTCATAGTTACCAAAATTTTGCTTTAAACCAGACAACAACAAGTTGCCCTACATTGTTGTTACACAAACTGAAACAAACGTTTAATCAATAATTTGTTCTAGTTGAGGGTTGATACTCAGACGAAATTTGCAGCGTAAATAATACAAACAGTCGGTGTAGCGTATAAATAGCATAATCTGTACCTCGCAGATATTTAAAGAGCTAGTGTTAATCTCATCGGCGGGCATTCTGACTATAGAGCTTATATAGGACAAACTCTTCACAGTTGCGGGACAGTGCCAGATTTTCACTGAACTTTCCCCCTTACGTTTAATCTCTAAAACCGACTAATAGTTAATAATCTTATTTATTGCTACCAAATGTCAATCGATCCGCGCCAGTTCGAGACAATGTTAAAAACTATTTAAAACGAGAGTTATCGGTATTGCTATAATCAGCTTTAAACCAAAATTTAAACAACTGGATACAAATGGCAGATTGGCAGGTGGTTGAAGGTGGAATTACTGCACCGAAAGGATTCAGGGCAGCGGGAATTGCAGCAGGATTAAAATCTAGCAGAGTAAAAGACCTCGCGTTGATCTTGTCAGAAACCGAGGCGATCGCAGCAGGAGTATTTACTACCTCTCAGGTACGCGCAGCCTGCATTGATTATTGTCGTCAGCGCCTTCAAGCTAAAGCCAGTGCCAGAGCAATATTGTGTAATGCAGGTCAGGCTAATGCAGCTACGGGAGAGCAAGGATGGGAAGATGCTCTTGAAAGTGCCAAACTATTAGCCCGTGAATTAAATGTTGCTCCTGAGGCTGTTCTGTTGGCTTCGACAGGGGTAATCGGACAAAGAATCAAAATGGATGCCCTACGCCAGGGGATTTCTCAGATAGTTAGTGCAGCTAGCCAAGAAGGGGGTGCAGATGCTGCCAAAGCCATTACTACTACTGACCTAGTTCCTAAAGAAATTGCCTTAGAAACTACTATCGAAGGTCGCCCCGTAAGAATTGGTGGCATGGCAAAGGGTTCGGGGATGATTGCCCCCAACATGGCAACTATGCTGGGATTTATCACCTGTGATGCTGCCGTATCTACTAGTATGTGGCACGAAATGCTCAAACGGGCTGTAGATAAAAGTTTTAACCAGATTACCGTAGATGGTGACACCAGCACTAATGACTGCGTACTGGCTCTGGCTAACGGACAGTCTCGAACTACTGCGATGACCGCTCAAAGTCAAAATGCCCAAAAATTAGAAGCAATGCTCACCAAAGTCTGCCAATATTTAGCCAAGGCGATCGCCCGTGATGGGGAAGGGGCAACCTGTCTGATTGAGGTACAGGTATCGGGCGCACCAAGCGATCGTGATGCTTCGCTAATAGCTAAAACGATCGCTGGCTCATCTTTAGTTAAATCTGCCGTGTTTGGACGCGATCCTAACTGGGGCAGAATTGCAGCAGCAGCAGGAAGAGCGGGGGTCAAATTTCATCAGGATGAGCTGAACATCAAGCTGGGGGATCTGGTTCTGATGCGAAATGGACAACCCCAAAACTTCGACCGCACCGCAGCTAGTAACTACTTGAAACAAGCAGCAGCAGGGGAGTATTTAAAAACAGATACGGTATTAATTGCCGTTAATATTGGCGTAGGTTCGGGTAAGAGTACTGCCTGGGGTTGCGACTTAACTTATAAATATGTAGAAATTAACGCCGAATATACAACATAGATCTCGACTAATTCTTAAGTAAAGATAGCTGTTAGTCATTTAACGATGAGTAAAATAGTAATCGGGGTGATGGGAGCGGGAAATCTAGCAACCCCAAAGAATCGAGAACTGGCTTATCAATTAGGTGAATCAATCGCCAAGAATAATTGGGTGTTACTCACGGGTGGTAGAAATGTCGGAGTAATGGATGCTGCGAGCCAGGGGGCTAAGGCTGGCGGGGGGTTAGTCGTAGGAGTTTTACCCAGTAATAATCTTGCCCAGATGTCTAATGCTGTCGATCTTCCGATTGTTACCGATTTGGGTAATGCCAGAAACAATATCAACGTGCTGTCCTCTCAGGTAATTATTGCCTGTGGTATGGGTTTGGGTACAGCCTCTGAAGTTGCTCTGGCTTTGAAAAACCATCAGCCAGTAATTTTACTCGACCAAACTGAATTAACCTGTCAATTTTTTGCCAATTTAGCCCAAGATAGAATATTTTATGCTGAGACTGTCGCAGGTGCGATCGCTTTAGTCAAAAAAATCCTCCAAGATTTAAAATATCGCATCCGTTGACTTGACTAGATTCATTCCCGCATCCGCAAATTTCTGAAATGCTGCGTCAGCTTGAGTTGTAAAGTCAACAACTCCAGGTATGACTACGGGAGACATACAATCTTCTAGTAGATAGACTTTTTGAGCCAGATCGCGATCGATATTGCTTATTTCGGTCAATAAATTTTCTATTGTCCAGGCTACACAATGACTTTTAGCCTGTCCTGCAATAATTACTCGATCAAAATCGATTAATTTCTGAATTAGACCAACATTTTTTTGAGCAATAGCTTGACCATCGGCGGTATCTAAAACTTCAGGACTTAACACAGAATAATTTTCGGTCAAAGGATTGCTACCTTTTAGTTCAAAGTTGACTTGCACCTTTCTGGCAATACTATGAAAGAACACTGCTTCTTCCACTGCGGAAACCAAAGCATGACCAATACCACCCAACATCGAATGATAGGGCCAAATAGTCAAAGGATACTTACCGCGATCGCTCAACTTTTGAACATAATATAGGGCGTGCTGTTCGAGCTTACCAACATCGCCATCGCTGAGGCTATAGGCTAAATCAGCATTAACTCGCCATTTACCCTGCTGCACTTCAGCCAAACTAATCATTGTTGCAGGTTCAGGATGTTCCCCCAGTTCGTCGATCCAAAAAATAGGATGGAAAATTTGCATTGCCGTATGGCTATCCATAGTAGGAATAATTTCGGTAATGTTGCCCAAATTACGGTAAATAAAGTTACATAGCCGAATATTATCTTCGATTGCGCCCATTCCTGAAGCACCGCCAACAAACAATTCAAACTCAGGCAGACAAAAAGTGTTTTGAACATCAATTAGCAACAAGCCTACTTTCTGGCGATCTGTGGAAGCTGGCGTAATAGATAGTTCTCTTGCCCAAGCTTCTGCTGTTGCTGCTCTTTGTTGATAGGGGACACGATAAACTTCTTTTACTTGCTGGGGGTTGAAAAATTTGGGAAGGGGAAAAGTTTTTTTGCTTGAAGAAAACACGATTGGTAATTAGTTTTTGGTCAGCGGTTGCTATCTTCACCATATAGTTTGAGCGCGCAGGTGTCGATCTTTGAGAAACTATAGCCTGAGTTGATTGGTGCTTCGCTGGCAAATGACGGCAATAACTGCTCGATAATTTATAGTTGTATTATTATCACCATCTAGATTATTTGTTTGCGATCGCCATTCTCTTAATAACCTTGACTGCAATCCATTTTTATGAAGTTTGCCTAAATCAAACCAGCGTAAAATAATCTTTATCAAAAAAACCTTTGACTTTTAGAATAAAATAATTTGTAACTTTTTTTGAGTGGAACAGGTAAGATTAAAAAATATTAAACAGGAAATAGAACCAAGCAACCCCAAACTTTATATAAACTTTATGATTTTGGTCGAATTGCGTTAATTTACGGTAAAACTTATGAGAATTGTCCCCCCGAACATTGTTAAAACAAAAAAATAGAAGACAATATACCTATGCTACACAGCAAAGTTAAAACCATATAAATCCACTCTATAAAGTACATCAAGATAAAGCATGGAAAGTAAAGAACCTATAGTTGCAATTGGGTTAGATGCAGCCGATCCTCAATTGATAGAAAAATGGGTGTCTGAAGGATATTTACCCAATATCAGTCAAATAAAAGAGCAAGGTATATATAGCCGATTGCACAATTCTGTTAATTATCAAAATGGTTCGGCTGAGTTCTCTTCTACAGAGCCACTATGGGTGATGATGGCTACAGGTTGCCTACCAGACAAAACTGGATTTTGGGACACGGTTACTTACGATCCCCAAACCTACAAAGTTAGTTGTGATGCGGTGTATGGCGGATATGATTATCAAGAATATAAGCCATTTTATGCTTTGGGAGATCAATACCGAGTTGCAGCTTTTGATGTACCAGTCACTAGAGTTTGTCCTGGAGTTAATGGAGTCCAGATTACTGGTTGGGGAGGACATCATCCTTTTTATCCCAGCGAATCTCAGCCAGCAGAACTATTGCCTGAAATTGTAGCTCAATACGGTAAAAATCCTGTATATCAAAAAGACAACGGTATTTGGTGGGACAAAAATTATTTTGAATGGGTCACAAAATCAGTTGAGAAAAGCGTTGCCGACCGCGCCCAAATTTGTTGCGATCTACTTCGCAAAGAGCCATGGGATCTATTTATTGCAGGATTTGGCGAAACCCATACCTTGGGTCACGATTTGTATAATTTGAGCCAATCAGATCATCCTCTGTATAGTCACACCAATAAGATTAACAGCATAGGCGATCCTATGTTGCAGGGTTATCAACAAGTAGATCGGGCGATAGGAGAAATTGTCGCTGCTGCTCCAGACAACGCCCATGTCTTGCTGTTTGCAGTTCATGGAATGGGAGCAAATCATACTGACTTATTGAGCATGATGCTATTGCCTGAAATAGTTTATCGTTTTAATTTCCCAGGCAAAGCAGCTTTAGGATATGGAGATATCAACAAACCTGCACCACCAATAATTACTAACAATATTCGAGGAGGTTGGTCAGCAGAAGTTTGGCGACAAGTTTACGAATCTAATCCGATTAAAAAACTTTGGGAAACCTGGACACACAAGAAGTTTTTGCGTGGTTCAAAACATGGTTTGCTTTCTCCCTATCCATTGCTTGATGAAAATGTAGAGTTGGGTTGGATGCCAGCGGTTTGGTATAGCGATCTCTGGCCAAAAATGAAGGCTTTCGCTTTACCAGCTTATGCCGATGGACACATTCGGATTAATCTAAAAGGACGCGATCGCGATGGTATAGTAGAGCCTCAAGAATATGATGCTGTATGTGCAGAAATTACGGACGTT
Source organism: Pleurocapsales cyanobacterium LEGE 10410 (assembly GCA_015207195.1). Taxonomy (GTDB): domain Bacteria; phylum Cyanobacteriota; class Cyanobacteriia; order Cyanobacteriales; family Xenococcaceae; genus Waterburya. The sequence continues at coordinate 13,065 of JADEXJ010000074.1, read as the reverse complement.
CTGTATCGTCTCAAAGACGGTAGAAGCGGAGAGCTATTGGTTAAAGACGTAATCCGTACGCGCAAATCACCCTTGGATAACGATCCTAAACTACCCGAACCTGACTTAATAGTTGTTTGGCATACCATTGCTACGGATGTAGTTGATAGTCCAGACATAGGACGCATCGGACCTATTACCTATAACCGTCCTGGTGGACATCGCGAACACGGATTCTTAATTGCCAAAGGACCACAAATCAATCCCCAGGCTAAATTTGCCGACGGTAGAGCAGTCGATATTGGCGCAACTATTCTCGATCTTATGGGAGCAGAGATTCCCCAGCATTTTGATGGTAAATCATTATTGACCAAGCCTTTTGCTTTGACTAGGGAGGCTAAATAAAAGAAATGAGTATTAAAGTATCTGTTATTATTCCTGCCTATAACACAGAAAAATATATTGCCCAGGCAATTTCCTCTGCTCTAGCACAAACCTTAAAAGACATTGAAGTAATTGTCGTAGATGACTGCTCTACAGACAATACAGTCGAGATCGTCAGAGGCTTTAGCGATCCTCGCGTCAAACTACTACTAAACCCTAAAAATCTGGGTGCAGGAGGTGCCAGAAATAAGGCTATTCAGGCAGCCAAAGGCAAGTGGATTGCCGTCCTAGATTCCGACGATTGGTATGCACCCCAAAGGCTTGAAGTGTTGGTTAAGATTGCCGAACACAAAAACGCTGACCTTGTTGCTGATGATTCCTATCTAATCGAAGACGGGGCAAGCACTCCCTGGAGTACCGTAATTAATGAAAGTGGTGTCGAGGTAAGCTCGATCCAACAGTTTGAAGCTGCTGATTTTATTCTTACAGATATAGAAGGCAAACCTGGCTTGCGCCTTGGTTTTACCAAACCAATTTTTAGAAGAGAATTCTTGGTTGAGAATCAAATTAAATATGAAAACATTAGAGTAACTCAAGACTTCTGGTTTGATATCTCCTGTTTTATGCATGGAGCGAAATTTTTTCTGCTTCCCGAAGCGTACTATTTCTATCGCGCTCGTCAAGGGTCTTTAGTTTCTAGCAATAAAATACAGCGCATGGAAGAAGAATGCGAGGTAATTACTAGATTTCTTAAAAATACTGATTATTTGAACCACAATGAGCCAGTAGCAAAAGCTATGCAGCTAAAATTGCAGGAAACGCGTAAATGGCTTAATTATTATTCGGTAGTTGAACCACTAAAGCAAGGCAAAATATTAGTCTGTTTGCAAAGGATACTTGTTAATCCAGGGGTGCTTCAACACTTGATCTCCAATATTCCTAGTCTAATTGTTCAGCGTTGTAAAAATTATTTGACGATCGACAATCAAGCCAGTTATCAAAAAAGTATGTTTAAGACATAGCCTACTAAATGTCATCATGTAGCTAGCTGAGATACTCAAACTGTGCTTCTATGGGAGTTTATAAGTAGGTCGGCACAACTAAAGTCAATTAGCCAAAAGCGTTATTGGTCATTTGTCTTCAGTCATTGGTAAAAGTTTGCACCATGTTGATGTTTTTGAACATACTGTGGTTTATTCTCATCGACCTACTGATCTCAGCTGTTCTGTTCTTTATTTATTAAATTCTGATTGCTGGTGTGGATCGAACTGGATTAAGAACAAATATTGACACACCCTAGCCCAAAAAAGACGGGAATAATCCCGCCCAACTATTTATCCATCCGAGCTAAAGCCAACAAGTTGATACTTCAAGGTTTAAATCTCAGCAAAAACCTCTTTTGCTGCTTTGATAGTGCGATCAATATCTTCATCAGTGTGAGCCAAAGAAGTAAAGCCAGCTTCAAATTGGGAAGGAGCGAGGTAAATACCTTTTTCCAACATCCCGCGGTGAAAACGACCAAATTTCTTCAGATCGGAATTCTTGGCATCTTCATAATTATGAACTGCTTGACCTGTAAAGAACATCCCAAACATTGCACTAAGGCTACCGCCAGTTACCTCATGTCCTGCTTCTCTCGCTGCTGCCAACAAGCCTTCAGCTAGCTTTTTAGTAATGCGGTCTAGCTCTTCGTAAGTTCCTGGTTTTCTAAGTAATTCTAAAGTTTTAATTCCTGCCGTCATTGCCAAGGGATTACCAGACAGAGTTCCCGCCTGATACATCGGTCCTGCTGGTGCCACCATTGACATGATGTCTGCGCGTCCGCCATAGGCACCGACAGGTAAACCGCCACCGATCACCTTACCCAAGGTAGTTAAGTCAGGAGTTACACCAAATCTTTCCTGTGCGCCACCGTAAGCAATACGGAAACCAGTCATCACTTCGTCAAAAACTAGCAACGCACCGTGTTCTTTAGTTATTTCTCGTAAGCCTTCAAGAAACCCAGCATCGGGGGTCACAAAGCCAGAATTACCAACTACAGGCTCTAAAATAACTCCTGCAATTTCATCGGGATTTTCTGCAAACAGTTGTTTAACTGTTTCGAGGTCGTTGTAAGGTGCGGTCAGAGTATTGCTGGTAGTAGATTTGGGTACTCCAGGGGAATCGGGTAAACCAAGAGTTGCGACCCCCGAACCAGCCTTGACCAGGAACATATCTGCATGACCGTGGTAACAGCCCTCAAACTTGATAATTTTTTCTCTAGCAGTAAAGGCTCGCATTAAACGCAAGACAGACATACAGGCTTCTGTTCCAGAGTTGACGAAGCGTACCACATCAATACTGGGAACGGCATCGATTACCATTTCTGCCAGAACGTTTTCTAAGACACAGGGTGCGCCAAAGCTGGTGCCTTTTTCCAAAGCCTCGTGTAGAGCTTGAATGACCACGGGGTTGGCATGTCCACAGATTGCTGGACCCCAAGTACCAACATAATCGATATACTGATTACCATCGACATCCCAAATGTAGGCACCCTTGACGCGATCAAATACGATCGGTTGACCGCCAACAGATTTAAAAGCACGTACTGGCGAGCTAACTCCGCCAGGCATCAATTTTTGAGCAGCACTAAAGATTTCTTCTGATTTAGCTGTTTTAAAGGAAGCTGTAGAAACCAATATTTTCTCCTTTAATTGTGTAAGTGTGTAGGTTACAAATCGTCCTGCGTCTACGGGCGACGCAACCTGTAAGTGTAGGTATGTATCTTTAGTTTAAAGATATGAGTTTTAGTAAGAACGCAATAATCTCGACGATTTTTTATTATCCTATGGATGGTAGATTATAAGCGAGATATCTGCTCAAAGAATGTAAAAAAATTTAAATTATCATCTCACGTTATTAAGTACGCTGCTCAAATAATAGCGAAATATTCTAGTATTATAATTTTAATATTGACCTGAGCGAACACCTAAAAATTAAAAAATGTATTGGTATAAGCTTTAATTATCGTTTCACCAACAAATAGGCTTAAAGCACCGCCTAATGCTAAAAAAGGTCCGAAAGGCATCGGTTGTTTTTTGCCAATGATCCCCAGAGCGATCGCCCCACCGCCGATAATCGAACCAACACCACAGGCGATAAAGCCAGACAACAAAACATATTTCCAGCCAACCCAAGCCCCAATCGTTGCCATCAGCTTACCATCCGCATCGCCCATTGCCTGTTGCCCCAACATCATTGACCCAATTAGAGCAATAATTTCTAGTAACCAAATACCTAATACTGCCCCACCAACACCAAACATTAATCGAGCTGCTATACCCTGTCCCTGAGCCATCTGCCAGCCGACAACTCCTTGAAATACTAGTCCCAAGACTAATCCCGATTTAGTCAAGACACTAGGTAAAGTCATCGTGTCGAGATCGATTAAAGATAAAGATAATAACCAGGATAAAAAAGCACAATAGCCGATAGTTTCAATGCTGTAGCCAAAACGCCAAAAAACCAAGGCGAAGAGCGTCCCCGTAGTGGCTTCAACAATCGGATAACGGCTAGAAATCTTGGTCTTACACCAGCGACAGCGTCCCCTCAGCCACAGCCAGCCAAAGATAGGAACATTTTCTGTCATGCCTAATCCATGAAGGCAGCGAGGACAGCGGGAAGGAGGATAAATTAAAGATATACCTGCGGGAATACGATAGACAACTACGTTTAAGAAACTACCAATACAAGCACCAAAAATAAAAGCAGTAGTAAGCCCGATCGCACTCACCAGAGTTTCCATAATTTAATTCTAAATTTTATTAAATAGATCTATAACTAAAATGATTAAATTTTAGTTTTAATATACTTCAGCTTCAATTTGCTTGAGAGGAATAAAACACTCTCTGGGCAACAAAATTGGTTTAGAACTAAATGCTATTTGTCCTCGATGATTATCGCGGTTGATTACTACTCCCGTTGGTGGACTATCTACTGGCACGTTTAAACTAGAATAATTGCGGTAAATGTTTCTAGCTGCTTGAATTAAAATTGGGTCTAAGAATACCATGCTAGAATCTCTAGATTTAACTGAATTAGTCTTACTCTTAAGCGATGTATAATTCATAAACTTTTGGAAAAACAACTATAAATTTAACCTAAAATTTCTCAAACGAAGGATGAAAAAAATAAACTTATATTACAAATGTTGACAATTTATAAATAAAGGAGTTATCGATATGGCTAATTATTGAGCTTTAATTCTATGACCAATTGGAATAATTAGCCACCGATTAAACAAGCAAATTTTTAATCGGTGGCTAATCTTTTAGGGTAGCTTTACGGAGCATTCTCTATAGTTAGCTGGATACCCCAATCTGGGCAACCTAAAACTGAAGTTTGACCGCGGAATGCGGTCAAAAGTTAGATACGTAACATATTGTTTATATACGACAGCCTGAAGTTTATTAGACATGGATCAATGGGATTTTCAGCCACCACCAGAATCGGAGTTGGGCGATCGCCAAGTAGCCCTTGAATCGACTCATTTGCAAGATAAACGTATTGCCCTACTGGTTACAGGTAGCATTGCAGCCATGAAAGCCCCTTTGATTGCCCGTACTCTGCGCCGTCAGGGAGCGGAGGTAGTCGCGTTTGTCTCCCCAGAAGCTCTAAGATATACCACTATTGATGCTTTGGAATGGAGTACTATTAATCCTGTAGTGACTAAACTAACCGCCAATGCGGAACATCTAAGCGATGACGCTCCTTTTGCTGCTTATGTTGTTGCCCCCGCTACCTACAACACAATTAATAAGATGAGTTTGGGCATAGCTGATGGAATTATCACTGCTGCTTTGGGTTCGGCTATCGGCAGAATGGAACGCGGTAAGAGTAAAGTTATCATTGCACCGACGATGCACGGCAGCTTACACAACTCTATTTTGACTCGATCTTTACACGAGCTAGAACAGATGGGGGTAATCATCATCCCGCCAAAAGTTGCTAATGGTAAAAACAATCTACCAGCAGAACAGGCGATCGCCTGCGCTGTCTGTCGCGCCATAAGCACATCTTCTCTCAAAGATATCCCGATTTTAGTTACGGGAGGTCCTACTCCAGTTCCAATTGATAATATACGTCGTCTGACTAATCGCTTTACGGGAAGGTTGGGAACCTGCATTGCGGAAGAACTATATCTTAGAGGTGCTAGAGTCCAGTTAATTCACGGACAAGGTAGTTATACTCCTGCCAGCTATTTGCCTCATAAAATTGTCGCTACTTACGACGAATATCTCACAGAAGTAATGTCCGAATTACGGCAACAGTATCGCTTTGGCATTTTTTCTGCTGCCGTTGCCGACTATCAGCCTACGCAAGTGTTTCCTGGTAAAATTCCCAGCGGTGGTGCATTACAGCAGATCGATTTAGTTGCAACCAAAAAAGTAATCGAAGAAGTAAGAGCCAAATTTTTAAGTTTAGGAATGATCACTTTCAAATATCAGGAAAATATCTCTCACGAAGAACTAATCGATATTGCTAAAGCCAGATTACAACGGGGTTATCAAATGGTGGTAGCCAATCGCGGAGAAGAAGATCTTGGCGCACAGGTTGCTTATCTCGTAACCAAAGAACAGCCACCCCAAAAAGCCGTAGGGAAACCGCAAATCGCCATGGCGATCGCCGATTATTTGGAATCAATAGTAGGTCTAGGGTGAATCAAATTTTAGCAGATAGATTTTGCTTCTCAGGTTCGACCGCAATGATGAAGCGGTAATCCATGGTTGTTCTTTTGTTGATTCTCTATTATTCATTTTAGTAGGCGCGATCGCCTGACCGAAACAGATGAAAAACAGCAGCAATGAATTAGCCTTACTTTCACTTTTACACTGCTTGTTAGGAATCTTTGGCATAGCCTGTCTTGTTATCTTGCTTTATTTTTTGTTCGGTTTCTCTGAAGATGTTTCTAGCTTTATTTTCACTACATTTTTGTTTATAGGAGCAATCATTTATTTTGTTTGCTTATTTTGTTCTGGAATTTTTATGGGACAAAGAAAAAATTATCGTTTTAGTCTTGTCGTTGCTTGGATAGGATTAGTACTTCTATCAATACCTACATATGGGCTAATGGGAATTTTTGGATTAATTACAATCTTTATTCTGACTAAAGATTCTGTTAAAGTACTTTATAAAACTGAAAGATAGGATCGACTAGACCAAGTTCTCTAACAAAACATTGTTCTACAACCGTCAACACAAAATAACAGAAAACTATTGCTTTAGAAAGTTTCAACTCAATTTTTATTTAACTCAAACATATATCTGCGAACTATATTGGTTTGACCAAATCTCCTATTTCTGGATCTTCAAAACCTAATAAATCTTTATAATCATATGTAGGTTGTCCTATAGGTATTCCTTGAAATATTGTTTGTGTATCTTTTACAGTTTTTATTTCATATCTATCTGATTCAATAATAGACATTTTTTCTTGAATACTAATAACTTTACCTGTTCCTTTATATATTTCTAAGTAGCCTAAAGATTCTCCAGTATCAGGATCTTTTATTTCTTCATTGCTCAAACGGTACATTAATACTCTTTGATTTAAGCGTATTTTATGTTCTAAACCTCTATTTATAGCTATTCTAGTATCACTAATTACTGTGACTACTTTGGCAGGAAAAATTTTTTGTTCTAGTTTAATGCTACGTGTTGAACCTTCCATAATTTTTAGTTACTTGAGAAGCAATAATTTGCAATTTATGTAATGTCTCTACTAATTGTTGGCTTGATTACTATTCTTGAAATAATTTGAGAATCATTATTTGCTGATTTATCCAAAATGTTTTCATGACCTTTTCATTTAGATTGCATTTTTCAACACTAGCCAAATATGGCAATAGGGACACGATATTATCGCATCCCTATTAATTTACCTAATCAAGATTGTTCAAATTGAATTAACTATTAATCAATCCCTTCAATTTTGTCTTCCACTTCTTGATACAACTCTCTCAATCTGTCGAGGTTTTCTTCAGAAGTTTCCCAGTAACCACGACCGTTGACTTCGAGTAATGTACCGACGATTTTACGGAAGGAATTGGGGTTCATATCCATCAGACGCTTGCACATTTCGGGGTCGTCGATAAAGGTAGTGTTGACATCTTCATAGACCCAGTTGTCTACCGCATCGGCTGTAGCAGACCAACCCATTGTATTAACCAAACGCTTGGATAGTTCGCGCACCCCTTCGTAGCCGTGACTCAGCATACCCTCGTACCATTTGGGGTTGAGTAGTTTGGTACGGGCATCTAAACGAACGGTTTCGGATAGAGTACGGACTTGGGCGTTAGCAGTAGTAGTGTCGGCGATGTATGCCGTAGGTTTTTTACCGTCATCCCGCAGGCTGGATACGATTTTAGTAGGGTCGGAATCAAAGTAGTGGGATACGTCGGTTAAGGAGATTTCGGAAGAGTCTAAGTTTTGGAAAGTAACATCTGCTTTTTTTAAGGAAGACTCAAACAAGTTACGGCTTTCATCCATTACTCCTGGATTATCGGAGTTGAAGGCAAAAGATTTACGGTTGAGATACATATCCTGTAGTTCTTTCTCTTCTTCCCAACTGCTATTTTCTACCGCCAGGTTGATATTGGAAGAATAAGACCCAGAAGCATTGGAGAAAATTCGAGTCGCTGCTTGGCGGACGTTGATGCCCATTTCTGCTGCTTGTTCGAGGGCGTGTTTCCGCACGAAGTTCATTTCAACAGGTTCGTCAGCTTCGGCTGCCATTTTGACCCCGCGATCTAACAGGTTCATTTGGTTGATAAACAGGTCGCGGAAGACCCCAGAACAGTTTACTACTACATCAATGCGAGGACGACCTAATTCTTCTAGAGTAATTAATTCTAGTTTGTTAACTCGACCCAAAGCATCAGGGACGGGACGCACCCCAATCATCCACATAATTTGTGCCAGAGACTCACCATAGGTTTTGATGTTGTCTGTACCCCAGAGTACGCAGGCAATACTTTCGGGATAGTTGCCACCGTTATCTAGCTTCTGGCGATTAATCAGACGGTCTACAACAATTTTTGCCGATTTGACTGCTGCCAGAGTAGGAATGGACTGGGGATCTAAGGCATGGATATTTTTACCCGTAGGTAAGACGTTAGGATTGCGGATCGGATCTCCTCCAGGACCAGGGAGTACGTATTTGCCTTCTAAAGCCTGGAGTAAGCCACCGAGTTCGTTATCGGCACAGACCTGTTCTAAACAGAATTCTAAGAATTCTACTAGGGGTTTGAGTGCTTCAGTGTCAACGCTTTTGTAGCCGTGTTCTTGTAACGCTTCAATCCAAGGTGCTTTTTTACCGATGTTAAGGAAGTTAAGTTTGGACACCATCGATACTCTGCCATCTGCGTCAATTTGAGCGTGAACTAAGGCAGAAACCGCAGCGCGAGTTGCTTGGGTAATGTCTTGGAATAGCTGCACGTCTGCTAGCACTCCGCGATCGTTGTTAGCATAAATTTCGTCGATATCTCTGCCAATGCTGTTGGCAATAATACGAGGTAAAGAAATAATACCTTCTTCTTCACGGTCGAGATTGGAAATATTTACCAAGGTGGCGATCGCTTCTTCTGCTGTCGGAGGTTTACCGATGACGTGCAACCCACAGGGTAACAGACGAGATTCAATTTCCATCAGCTTTTTGTAGACCAAACCGATAATAGTATCTCGTTCCTCCTGGGTCATATCTTTAGCTGAATGGTCGGGAAAATCGATATCCTTATCCAGATTAACGATTCGCGCTTGATCCATCACCGTATCAACGATTTGAATACCTCGTCCGCCATCTTTAAGGCTTTGGTAAGAACCGATTAGTTCACCCAGTTCTTTTAAACCTTTATACAGTCCTGCATTTTCCGCGGGGGGAGTTAAATAAGAAATAGTCGAGGCATAACTACGACGTTTGGCAATAGTCGCTTCCGAAGGGTTATTAGCTGCGTAGTAATAGATATTGGGAATCGAACCGATTAAGCTATCGGGGTAGCAGTCGCCAGACATCCCCATCTGTTTCCCTGGCATAAATTCTAATGAACCGTGTGTCCCGAAGTGCAGTACCGCATCAGCCTGCCAGATCTGTTCTAAATAGGTGTAGTAAGCAGCAAACCCATGGTGAGGACTCGCGGAACGAGAGAACAACAATCGCATCGGATCGCCTTCGTAACCAAAAGTAGGCTGTACGCCAATAAAGACGTTACCAAATTCTTTCCCGTAAATTAACAGGTTTTGACCGTCAGTATTGAGGTGTCCTGGCGGGGGACCCCAGTTTTCTTCTAGCTTCACGGAATAGGGTGTCAGGCGTTCGTATTGTTCCACCGACATTCGATGGGCAATATTGAGTTCGGGGGAGGCGTACTGTGCCTGGGCATCATGAATTACCGCCTCCATTAATTCTTTAGGAGAGTCGGGCAAGTCTTTAATATCGTAGCCGTTATCTCTCAAGCCTTTCATTGCTTCGTAGATCGAACCAAATACGTCTAGGTAAGCAGCCGTACCCACGTTTCCTTTATCGGGAGGGAAACTAAAGACAGTAATCGCTACCTTCTTCTGTAGCTTGGGTTTTTTGCGTAAACTACCCCACTTCATTGCCCTTCTGGCGATCGCCTCAACCCGATCCTGGAGAGCGATCGATCTACCTGTTGCCCCATCTCTACCAGAAGCAATAATTGGTTCAATTGCCCCATCTAATTCGGGGATAGCAATCTGTAATGCCACCTGTACGGGGTGTAAACCCAACTCGCTAGATTCCCACTCCTCTGTAGTTTGAAATACTAGAGGTAACGCCACCATGTAGGGACGGTTAAGGCGTTTTAGGGATTCGATCGCTTTGGGGTGATCTTGTCTGGCTGGACCGCCAACTAGAGCAAAACCAGTGAGGGAAACTACCACATCAACTATTGCCTGGTTTTGATTTTCTTGCCAGAAATAACCATCTACAGGTTTAGAAAAGTCCAATCCTCCTGCAAAGACGGGAATGACTCTTGCCCCCATGCACTCTAATTCCTGCACCATTGCTACATAATGAGCATTATCTTGGGTAACTAGGTGTGTGCGCTGTAACACCAAACCTACACAAGTAGCCAGCGGATCTTTGAGATCGTCAGAGATATCCGAACGGCTATTGAACCAGGCTAAGTATTCTTCAACATCCTCAAACATTTTTGGTGCGAGGGGATGCCAAATACCCATATCGGGGTAAACAATTGGTTCGGCATAAGTAATATTATTTTGTTGCTTATCGGGATAAACATACTTATCCGACAGCATTAATAAAAAGTTTTCTAAATTATCGGCATTGCCCCCTAACCAATACTGAAAACTCAGCATAAAATTACGGGCATCTTGAGCTTTTTCTACGGGTAAATATTTTAATACTTTGGGTAGAGTCCGCAGCAGCTTGAGCATCGCGTCTTGGAAAGAACTGCCCGACTTTTCTTTACGCTTCCGCATAAATTGGGCGATCGCACTTTTGGACTGTCCTAACTGTGCCATCGAAAAGCTACCCATTTTATTGAGGCGCATTACTTCTGGCATCGAAGGAAAGACTACCGCAGCATCTAAATTATCGCGGTGAGGCTGCACTGCCTCTACTACCTTTTGTGCCAAATCTTCGACAAAGATCAAAGATGCAATAAAAATATTCGCTCTTGCAACGTCATTTTTGAAGTTGCTGTAGTTTTCTTCGTCTCTTAGTTCTTCAATCAAATAGCCGTTTAGTTCGATGGCTAAATGGGGATTATTACTATTAATCGATTTAGCTGCCTCAGTCAGGGTACTTTGATACTGAGGTTCTAGCACGACATAAACCACCCTAAGTAGATCGCGTCCGTTAACGGTATCTGGCTTAACGTGACGAACGGTGGACTTAACCTGGGTGAACATATAATTTGACTCTCCTTAAATAATGGCGATCCGAATGGGGTATTTCAGAGTAAGCTCGCTCTTTACTTACCCAAGATATCGGCTTGATGTACGTAGAGTATTTCTATCAAAAAAAGCCCCCCGAAATCCGCCGAAAGTCCTATTTGACACAATTCGATAACAATTATTGAATATTACGTAACAAAATTTTACAAATTTGCTGAGTATCTACTCAATATTTTTTTTACAAAATTTTATACAAATATGTTTGACAAAATAAATCTTTTAGTATCTAAAATTTTTACTGTGAGATTTGATTGAAAGGTAGGGCGATGCTTTCGGCTAGCTACGCAATCGCTTTTGTGCAACTATCAAGATCGAGCGATATGTAGGGTATTAGAACAAGCATATGTACAAGGTATTATCAATGAGGATGAATACGAATCAAAAGTAAGTAAAATCCGCGAGACAGTAGAAACAGAAATCAAACAAAGAAAAATACAAGAAGAAAATCTTTCGTTGATGATAAAGTTTAAACAAGCATTAGACAGTGGAATACTCACACAGGAAGAATACGAAGCCAAAATAGCTAAACTTCAAACTATTAATGTATAGGTTGATTCCAATTATATTTTAATTCTGGCGATCGCTTTTAGAGGAATTGAAGAGTAAGGCGATCTCTTTAGCTTTAGTTAAATTAATTATTCTTCAGGTAAATCACTAACACCTGTCAAATGTTCGATAATTACTTCTAACTTAGCATCCAAACTATTAAATCGATGTTCGGTATTTTGTTCCAAACGAGTCATTCTAGATTTGATTTCGTCTAAATCTTCTTCTATAGCTTCAAAAGAAGTAGATATTCTTCCTCTTGGTTCAACATCAAGTTCGATTGTTTTTAATCGCTGTTGTAGATTGGAAATTCGCCTGCTGTGTTCGTTGATTTTTTTATTCTGCTCTCTTTCTTGTTCATTCATTCGTTATAATGCTATTAAGTTTTATTTTGGGAGTCTTGGAGAGTTTTTTGTCTTCAAGGCTCTCTTTCTAGTTTATAGCAATTACAACTATAGAGCGATCGCTTATGTGTAAGTTGAAGAGTAGAGCGGTCGTAGTTTATTGTTTGTTCTCGATGTTGCGATCGCCATCGACAATCTATAAATACAGCTATCTCAAAATTGACCTCGATCGCAGACTAGTAAAATTAAGTAATAAATAATTTAGATATTAATAATTGATAATTAAGTAAGGACTCATGACTACTCCCGAAGATAAAGAAAGAGAGCTTCAACTTCGCCAAGCTCAATTAGAGGCGAAAGAAAGAGAACTTCGACTAAGAGAGTTAGAAAACGATATATATCGAGAACATAATTCTCCAGAACCTCCTTTATACAATACGAGAAAGCATCATCCGCAAGAGAACTCAATGCAAAAATTTGGCAGAAAAATTGTCAAATTCGCTAAATTTGCTGGGTTTGTCGTGGCTGGTGTTGCCATAATCAAAGTAGGCTTTTTTGTGGGGATGTGGATCACCTATTTAGTTATGACGGGTATTGTCGCTGCTATTGGTTATCAAATATTTCTCAAAGATAAATAACTAAGATAGATCGCGGTTCATAAATTAGTGAGCTAGATTGGGCATTTTATAATTATCTACTCAAGAAATAACCCTGTGGGGGCGACAACAGAGTTGAAAGGTAAGCAGAGAGGGGAATTGAAAAAGCCAGTCTCCCAAAACATGAGAGACTGTTATCAATAAGTTTAATTGTTGAAAACGCAATGCTTCAACTTCCTGAA
>JADEXJ010000323.1 GCA_015207195.1 Pleurocapsales cyanobacterium LEGE 10410 | reverse complement strand
AACAAGCATTATTTTTACTTCTACCTCATATTTTACTTCTTTCCCTTTTGAATCAATTAGAGATAGTTAGACCTTGGTTAAATGATACAGGTTTTGATTTTTCTCTGATTAGGTGCAAGATCTGAGTTAAGCCATTCTATTCGCCTTCTACTTCACTATCTTAAATTCAAAACTATTCCTACACTTATTTGAAACATTACATTTCAGCAACGCCGCAGAAAGTTTGTGCCAGCTTCGTGAATAAAGTAGCTTTTCGATACCTGCAATACGATTATAGGTACTCTGAATTACGGGATCGTCAATCAGATTGGGAAACAAACGAAATAGATCCTTGCCCAATCCCACATGAGCATTGTAAGCACCAGGATAGACATAAGCCACCTTACCTTTTTTACCTTGAGGTTTGGGAGTAAAATAGCTACCTACGGGGGTTTGCCAGTCTTTACCTGTTTTAACCGCCTTAGCTATGCCTTTAATAGCGCGATCGCATTCTTGGAGTATTTCCGATTTATTTTTTCCAACAATGGCTAGAGCATAAACCGTTTCGCGATCTTGATACTTGGTAAATGTTTGTGTGGCAACTCGATCTAAATCGTCACTAGCTATAGTTTGTTTGAGAAGATCGAGCTTATTTAAAAGAGCTTAAGGATCGTTTGCTGCTAGGGGGAAAGGATCATCTGGTGTTTGTGCTAAATAGTTATGGCTACGTGGTTGTGCTGCTACCTCTTCGGCTAAAATTATGTGTGCATTATGACGAACAATATTTATGGCAGCAACACGAAGAGCTACTCCTGCTTCCAAAAACCAGGGTTTAGCAAAAGGCGATACATAAAAAGGACTTTCATTTTTAGTTGTCTGTTGCCATCCAGGTACGGAAGGAATATAGCGATAGTAAAGACACAGAGTGGTTTTAATTAAGCCCAGCAAACTCCGCAGCTATACCTCGATAACCAGCATTATTTACACTAGAGACAGCACAACTACAAGAACGATTAGGATTAATGTAGTTATTATGTATTCTTTTTTCAATTTTTACATCCTCAAATGGTTTATCGTCGAGAAGTTCCAGATAAGCAACGTCTTGAGCTTTCACTGTGGAAGATATACCAAGGCGATCGATAACAGCATATATCTTATGGCGATTGCGTTTAGCAACTTCATAATCCATCAACACCACCGCACCCACAGCCTCGCCGTCAACTCCAGCAACTAGCACCGCCTTTACCCCGTCTTCTAATAGCTTTTGTGCTATCACTAAAGCATCAAAAACAGAATCGATAGTTACACTATCGTCTAACTCTTCTGCGCTGTTGATAGCAACAATCTTAGCTATGTTAGTATTTGGAGTTATTGCAGCATCTTCAAGTGCGATTTTGGTAAGGCGATCGAACTCTTTTTTAGATAAAGGTTCGGCATTATCTGTATCTATCTCTAATAGATGTCCCTCATAGATACTGCGTTCAAAAGCATCGAGGGTGCTATAAGAACCAAAGCAAGCATTCATGCCTACTATAGCTATTTTAGTGTTCGTTGGTTGAAACATTAGCACTATCTGATTCTGTATATAAGATTTTCAATTCAGCGATGAACTAACCCCTGTACAGACAAGGTATGCCTTGTCTCTCACTTACTGCTACTTCATAAGTGCGGACACGGTTTTACTCGAATCTTCATTCCGTAATGAAGGTTGCTTTTGTAAGATAAAGCAGAGATATTCTAACTCCCCAGTTCTCAATCCTTCATACATTGGCGTACCTTTAGCAGCAGCAAAATAACCTGCTAGCCAACGAAATATCTGAGGAACTTAGCGATTAATAATATCTACTTTTCTTTGATGTTCTAACTCCATTGAAAGGCAAACGTTGGCAGTAATATTTTCAACTTCAATTAGATCGAATCCTGCTGCCAACAACTGTCGTTGTATATTAACTACCGCTTCTTGAGGACGAAAATCGGTAAAGAGAAAATAACCACCAGGACACAGTACACGGTTAACTTCAGCGAAAAATTTAGCTGAATCTTGATAACAATGTGATGATTCTACGTTAATTACTGCATCAAAAGAATCATCAGCAAATTGTAATGCCTCAGCATCTCCCAGTTCAAAATTTAAGCCAGGTATCTGATATTTTTGGCGACAAAAGTTGATATTACTTTGAGAGAAATCAACTCCCGTTAATGAACTAGGTTGCAAATATCGTTTTACATAAGAAGCCCCACCGCCTTGACCACATCCCACTTCTAAAACCTTTAATCCAGCCAAGCAAACTGCATTAGCAACATGATGATAGAGTTGAACACAATAACGCTCTGCTTCATCACAACTATCTAGTTCTAACTTTTTAACGTTAAGCCTGCGATCGACGTAACCATAATTCATTAGTTTAATATTGATTTTTTCATATTAATATTGATTTTTTCATAGCTACTAGCCATGTGGTTATACCAGTGTTTCCAGATAAATCTTCTAAAAGGGAAGTTGTTTGGTCTAGCAATTAGTTTGTCGATGATGTTCATGGTTTTTGTAGTGTTGAATGGTTGTATGGGTCAGAAGTCAGGTACAGACGTAGCCCTAAAGCGATTGTCTTGAATGTCAAGTTTAATTTGTCTTTTTCAGGCGATCGCTATGAATTAAATCCAGGCAGGATGATCGGACATCACATCAATCATTGAGTGTGATGTTAACTTAGAAGTAA
>JADEXJ010000073.1 GCA_015207195.1 Pleurocapsales cyanobacterium LEGE 10410 | reverse complement strand
AAATTAAGAATTTGAATGTATAAAAACAACTTTTTAGATGTCCTCTAAGAGCATTGCGCCCAAAATCGCTTCGGTAAACACACCGCCAATATTTTTGATTGAGAAGCTGCGATCAATCAAAAATATTGGCTAAGAGCTTTTTAATAAACATCTGACACGGGTTGATACTCTAATAGGATTGAATAAAGAACAGAAAGGCGTTAGTGAAATAGTGTTCGCTCGTTACCCCTTCAGTAACGCCAAAAGAAAAATTCGGGGTGTAGTTAGAAACCTGATGCTCTAATGCGATCGCGCATCTGAAGTCTGGTTGTTTAAATTTTTGAGAAACAGCTGTTTGCTATCTGGTAAATCTTCTCCAGATTTAGCCTGTTCTCCCAAATTGTCGAGCTTATTACTGGCTTTTGCCTTGGCTCGATCCAAAAGTTGCTCGCCGTTTGCCGATTTGCCAAATTGCTCTTTAGCCCCTGTCTCTTTGGTTACTTCTGTTGCTGCCTGTTTAGCCGTATCAGAATTTGCCGAGGCTGGGTTTAAGGGAATAAAAGCGATCGCGGTTGACAACAAGGCGATCGCGATCAGGCTAATAATTTTAGATTTCATCTGTTTAATTTGCAGTAAAGTTAGTAGACTGTTGTTTTGCTAGTTCCTGTAGCTGGCGCACCCGCTCTTCTGTAGGAGGATGGGTACGAAATAGAGACTGGATCCCGCCACCACTAAAAGGGTTAATAATTAATACTGGTTCAAAGGCGGGGTTGCCGTTCATCGGTACTTTCTTACCGACAGACTCTAGTTTTTGTAGCGCGCTGGCTAGAGCCAGAGGATTACCCGTAATTTCAGCCGATCCCCGATCTGCGGAAAACTCGCGGGTACGAGAAATCGCCATTTGAATTAGAGATGCAGAAATAGGCGCGAGAACGACTAAGATCAATACTCCCAAAGGATTACCGCCCTGGCGATCGTCTCGGTTAACAGGACCATACATTGCGCCAAAGGTTAGCATCCTGCCGAGAAAAGTAATCGCACCGCCCAGAGTTCCAGCCACCGCCTGAGTTAAGGTGTCACGATTTTTGATGTGAGTCAATTCATGGGCAATAACTCCTGCCAGCTCGTCTTGATTGAGAATTTGCATAATTCCTTGAGTAACCGCTACCGCAGCATGATTAGGATCTCTGCCAGTAGCAAAAGCATTGGGGGTTTGAGTAGGAACAACACATAATTTGGGCATGGGCAAATCTGCCTTGGTTACCAAATCTGCCACCATGTCATAGAGTTCTGGTGCTTGTTCGCGAGTAATCGGCTGTGCCTGATAGGCAGCTAAAGCAGCCTTGTCGGAATAAAACCAAGAACCAAAGCTGGTAATAGCAGCAAAAATCAAGCCTATAAATGCTCCTTGCTCCGTACCAGTTGCCCAGTAGCCACCCAAGACTAAAATACCGCTTAATAGCCCTAGCAAGGCTGCGGTTTTGATTTGACCGCCGTGAAACATAAGATTTATTAAAATTAAACTGGTATAAAATTTTCTTTGCTCAAATCCTATTAAATATTGAAAGCTGCGTTGGCAGCATCTTACCTAGGCTAGATAACCTGGAAACAATTTTATCGTTGCGTTGCGATCGTCTAACCTACATTCAGCAGGTTGGCTGAAAGATGAGATATTTATAGGAAGTATTTCAATTTGAGCCATTGAACCAGAACCAACCCATTGAAATTGATGTTCAAGACATCGACCACCTAGGGGTGATTGCGGGCATCGTAGATGAGATCGGAATTGTGGAAATTATCAACCGCTTGCTAGGAACACACCCCCTAGAAAAAATTAGTGCGGGGCATGTAGTCAAAGCCATGATTCTGAATTGCTTGGGCTTCCTGACAGCACCATTGTATCTATTTAACCAATTCTTCGTCGGCAAAGCTACCGAACACTTGATTGGTCAAGGAGTCAAACCAGAACATATTAATGATAGTCGCATCGGTCGAGTCCTGGATCAGCTCTATCAGAAAGGATTAACCTCTGTGTTTGTGGAGATTGCCCTAGCAGCAGTGAAACGTTTTGGGGTCAGCATGAAACAAGTCCATCTCGATGGCAGTAGTATATGTGTCCAAGGAGAATATCTCAGTGACCAGGCAAAGACCAACTCGGTTAAGATGGCTTCACAAGAGCAATCGGGTGAGCATCAAGACTTAGTTAAGGCAGAAACAGAAGAAAATACCGAACCAGTACCGATTAAGATTACCCACGGCTATTCAAGAGACTATCGACCAGATCTCAAGCAGTTTACTCTGGCACTGATGACCAGTGGAGATGGGGATGTTCCCTTATACTTAAGGGTGGGGAATGGCAACGATGCTGACCAAGCAATATTTACCGAAGTGATAGGAGAATTCCAAC
Organism: Pleurocapsales cyanobacterium LEGE 10410; assembly: GCA_015207195.1. GTDB lineage: Bacteria > Cyanobacteriota > Cyanobacteriia > Cyanobacteriales > Xenococcaceae > Waterburya. Next base: position 27,237 of record JADEXJ010000073.1, on the reverse strand, counting down.
AACAGTGGAAAGCCAAAGAGCCTGAAGTCTATGTAGCTGATGCCGCTCTTTACAGCCAAGAGAATCTTCAAGCCTTAGGAGCTACTCCTTGGATTAGCCGTGTCCCTGCTACCATTGCTGAGGCACAATGGTTGATGCAGAATCTACCGTCAGAGATGTTTAGCGTCAGTTCCGACGATAACTACACCCTAGCCGAAGTATGCAGCACTTATGGGGGAGTTCAGCAGCGATGGTTGATAGTCCAAAGCGAGTCTCGCAGACTTGCTGACCTCAAACACTTGGACAAGCGTATTGCCAAGGCAAAGTCCAAACAAGCCAAAGCACTGAAAGAGCTAATTGCTCATCCTTTCGCTTGTGAGACTGACGCGCTAGATGCTGCTAAGACTTTTGGCAAAGAGCTTAAGTATCATCGCTTCACTGAGATTGAAGTCCAATTGAAGCCTCAGTATGAGCGTCCAGGTCGTCCTCGCAAAGGAGAGTCCCCCAAACGCTATACTTATCATCTTCAAGGGACTTTAGTCCTCAATGAAGAAGCAGTTACACTGCTGCGAAATCAAGCTGGGCGATTCATTTTGGCGACTAACTTGCTCGATGATCGGCTCTGGTCAAACCAGACTGTTCTACAAGAGTACAAAAATCAGCAGTCTTGTGAACGAGGCTTTCGATTCCTGAAAGATCCTATCTTTTTTGCCTCTCGCATGTTTGTCAAGTCACCTCAACGGGTAGCTTCATTAGCTATGATTATGGGCTTATGTTTGCTAGTCTACAGCATCGGTCAACGACAACTTCGCTCCTCTTTAGCTTCCTTTGAGGAAACTGTTCCTAATCAACGGGGTCAGCCCACGGAGCGGCCAACACTGCGTTGGGTGCTGCAATGTTTTCAGTCCGTCCATTTGGTTTGGGTGGATGCTCGAAACTGGTCGATTAAGTTAAACGATTCACAAACACACATTTTGCGCTTTCTCGGTTCAGCCTGTCAAAAATATTATTTCCTCTGTTAAGAAACCTGCCGAATGTAGGGTCTAATAGGAAACAAATATAGCTGTACAAAGTTACGTGATAGACATATCAGTTATTAGCTCGCAAGTAGGAAGTAGGAAGTAGGAAGTAGCCCTTCGGGTTCGACAGTTTGCTCAAGTCGGGGAACCCGCCCAACGCAACTGTCTCAGAAGTAGGAAGTAGGAAGTAGGAAGTAGTAATTTGAGAAAGTGTCCTAATCTTAATACGTAATGCTATATTACTATTTACAGCCACGCTACTTGCTACTCTCTAAGCTATTAATCATTTAAATTGGGTATGATTGAATTAGGATAGGACTCCCCATCTCCCCAAGCTGGCTAATTATCTTCTAATTAATACTACCCACTTACTTATAGCTCTCAGCTTCCTAGCGCATTAGCTCTTTGCTATAGTTGCCATTGAAAGAAATCTACCACATTACCCAAGATGCGATGTTTGATTAAAGAACGTTGTTGCCAGTCGTCATAGGTGATCCTTTTGCTTTGGGCAAAGCCTGTTTCAAAAGTATCTTTGATTCCTGCAACTAATTCGGGCTGCGCGCTACAAATATCGAGTTCTTCGTTGTGGGAAAAGCTGCGAGGATCGAAATTAGCACTCCCCGTAGTTGCCCAAATATCGTCAATCAACAATAGTTTGGCATGGGTCATACTGGGTTGAAACTCATAAATTTCTACATCGCCTTTGAGCAGTTTGCCATAGTGTTCGTAAGAGGCATAATAGACGGGTTTTTTGTCACTACGCTTGCTGGTAGTAAGAATGCGAACGTCTACCCCGTCTTGCTTGGCTGCTACTAATAAATCTATCGAGTTTTCATCGGGCAGAAAATAAGGGCTGGCTAACCAAATTCGCTTTCTGGCACAGAGAATACTATTGTATTTGAAAGATTTAATTGGGGAGAACCGAATTCTGGGGTTTGCTCCAGGTACCACCAGCATTAAATTCCGCTGCTTATCTTCATCGCCATTGTCTTCCTGATGGTTATTGAAAGATTGAAATTTAACTCTACCAAGATCTGCTGTACCATTGCCAAATGTCCAGTGTTGAGAGAACACTCCTTCTAAAATACTGATGATTTCACCTTCAATCCGCATCTCTACATCTAACCAAGGCTGTGTATCATCGTCTTTTTGCGTGCCATCCCAAAGATCGGAAATACCTGCCCCTCCTACCAAGCCAAACTTACCATCGATTAGTAACAGTTTGCGGTGAGTACGCCCTGCATAATCTAAGGGAGCGCGCCAGTTAAAGGGATTAAAAAAAGAGACTTTGACCCCTGCCCCTCGTAAACGTCGCCAGTATAGATCTGAAATATCCTTAGTGCCGTAATGATCGACAACCAATCGGATCTCTACACCAGCAGAAGCTCTTTCAGCCAGAGCAGCAGCAAAATCATCGGCTCTTTTGCCAGGAGTCATAAAGAAGGTTTCAAAGTCGATTGAACTTTGTGCTTTACTAATCGCATCTAGGCGTGCCTGTTGGATTGCAGGAGCTTCATTCCAAAAATCAGTAATTACGCCTTTGGTAATAAAAGAGTTAGTAATACTAGCTAGAGTAAAAGGGAATTGTGGCTCGTTTGGTTGGGGTGCATGTTTGATTCTGTAGGTAATGCGATCGCGAAATGCCCCCCGCAGATAAAACCCGATAAATATAATCAGAACAACTATTAAGCAGGCAATGAATAGCCACCATAGAATTGATTGAATCATTAGATAGCTTGAAGATTAATTGTAAACATAAATACATATAGATTCAAATATAGACTAATTCAAAGATTTGCTTGATTTTACAAGACTCGATTAACTATTAGACCGAAATTAACTGGTTAAATACATCTAACTCTAGTAGGATATTAATTGATCGAAAAGACTAATGATTTCACCATTACTATAGTTAAACCAAGCAATATTAATCTTCTTTTCCCCAAAATTTAATTAAATACAAAATGTTTTAATACCTTGACTTATTATAGGCAGATTGTTAGCTGTCCATCATACTTTTGCTATTGCGTAAAGCCAAAGAATCAAAATGAGTTGCGATTGGATCAATGACAGAGTTCAAAGATGGTGGATCAAACTGCAAAACAGTCCAGCAATCTGGCGATCGCTTATTCTTTTAGGGATATATATTTTGGTGGGAGTGGCTCTTGAAGAAGTAGGCGATATTCTTCAAGCTTCTTGGCAGGTGCAACCCTGGCAGCCTGCTGCGGGGTGGAATGTTGTTTTACTGTTTGGCTTCGGTTTGCGCTATATTCCTGCTTTGTCTATAGCTCCTCTTTTACAAGAGGTTTTGTTTCAGGCTCAAAATCGTAGCCTAATAATTACTACAATTTCGAGCGTCTGTACCGCAATTTTTTATGGTCTTGCTTCCGCTTGGCTGCTATACAAATCTGACATCGATCCCCGCCTTTCTCGCTCCGATGATGTAGTCAAGTTTGTAGTGGTTTTTACTCTTGCCTCATTAGTTTTGGCTAGTTGCAAAATGGGTTCTTTGATGATGTTGGGAGAAATTGAATTGAATCAATGGTCGATCAAAACAATGCACGAATGGGCGGGAGAAGCAACAGGTATTGCCATGCTCGCTCCCCCACTACTAGTTTTGCTACGAAGATTTCCTTGGTCGGGCAAACGTTTAAATCTACGAGGCTCACAACTAGAGATTGACTTTTGCTTGCCAGAACCTCAAGCGATTAGAAATTGGCTAGGGCTATTGGCAGCAACTATCTTATTTACCTGGGCTGCTCATGGTGGAATTCAATCTCCAGGTTTAGACTACACATATCTTACTTTTATCCCCTTGGTTTTTACCTGTGCCTGGAAAGGATTTGAGTCGGCAACCGTAATCATTCTCTCGATCAACGTTACCGCAGTAATTTTTATTAGCAACAGCCTAGAGAATACTGACACCTTAGCACTTCAGTTTGGACTGATGACTGTTACCTATACGGGCTTGCTGCTGGGTGCTTTTGTTAGTGCCAATACTAGAGAAAGTGCTAAACGACAAGAATTGGAACAACAGTTACGCTATGATGCTACTCACGATAGCCTCACGGGGCTATATAATCGAGGTTGGTTTTTAGATCGCCTAAATCAGATTATCAACAAAGTTAATAAAAATGAAAATTATTTATTTGCCCTGCTGTTTCTCGATCTCGATCGCTTTAAAACCATCAATGACAGCTTCGGTCATTTAGTAGGAGATCTATTGTTAATGGAGATTGCCCAGAAATTGCGCCAATGCCTACCCGAATCTACTTCAATAGTTCGCCTGGGTGGCGATGAGTTTACCATCATCTTGGAAAACTTATCAAACATCTCTCAAGTTAGGCAAACTGCCGACACTGTTTGTCAGAGTTTGTCACAAAATTATCTGATTGATGGTTATGAAATATTTACTACCATTAGCATGGGTATTGCTCTAGGTTCGAGGGATAGTCAACCAGCCGATTTACTCCGCAATGCAGATATTGCCTTATATGAAGCCAAAACAAGAGGTAGATCTCAATACGTAGTTTTTGATCGCCAGATGTACGAACGAGTTGCCATGCAGGCTAAGTTGGAAAGAGATCTTAGGCAGGCGGTAAATGAACTGGACTAAAAATAAGCATCAATTCAAAGTCTGTTATCAACCCATTGTTTGTTTGACTACTGGTCAAATCAGTGGTTTTGAGGCTCTGTTGCGTTGGCAGCATCCCACTCAGGGCTATGTTTCTCCCGTAGATTTTATTCCAATTGCCGAAGATACGGGTCTGATTGTGCCTTTGGGCAACTGGGTACTCCAAACGGCGATTCATCAAATGTCGATCTGGCAACAGAATTTTCCTTACCAACTGCAAAAAGCGAAAATAGCGATAAATCTCTCTGGTAAGCAGCTTCTCCAAACAAATTTAATTGAGCAGATCGAGAACATACTGCAAGCAGCAAAATTAGACTCTAGCTATCTCAAGCTAGAAATTACCGAAAGCCTGTTGATGGAGAACTACGACTGCGCTATATTCACACTCAAAAAGCTAAGCCAGCTTGGGGTTGGGTTATCAATTGATGATTTTGGCACGGGTTATTCTTCTCTCGGACGCTTACAAAGCTTACCCGTGAATAGCTTAAAGATCGATCGCTGTTTTATCAGGCAGATGGACTGCTCTACAGAAAAATCTGAGATAGTTAGGGCGATCGTTACTCTGGCTCATAGTTTAAAAATCAACGTTGTAGTTGAAGGTATAGAAACAGCCAAACAGTTGGATCTAGTGAGAAGTCTAAACTGTCATCAAGCTCAGGGATTTTATTTTGCCAAACCCCAAGATCACAATGCTATAGTCACACTATTAACCAAGAAACTGCCATGGATACACCATTTTTCTGATGTGAATGGCGACATTACAAATTAGACGGGGGAGATTTGATCCCAAGCCTTTCTTTAATCTATGAGGTACAGCTAATGGCTGACAAAACTGGAGCATTGAGACTGTACCTCATTAAACCGAGAACTGCTATATCAAAATAGCGATCGCTATCTCCGACTAAAATTAATCCAAAAAACCGTCATCTTCAGCAGCAGCATAGATGCTGTCTACTACTAAAACTGGTCTTTCAGTATATTCGGCTTCTATTTCTTCTTGCACATCTAAATCCCAATCGAGATCGTAATCTCGCTCGAACTCAGCCTTGATATAAGGACGTACCATACCAGTAACCACTACCGTTTCATCGTCAGCAGGGATCGGTTCTCCTGTGGCATTAATAATTAGCAAGTTTTCACCACCAATCAGCTGTTCTTCTTTGAGAGTGAAGGTATAGTCGTTTCTGATCTCGTCAATTTCACCTTCTAGGGCAATTTCGAGATCGTAGTAGTTCTCTGGATTTTCCGAAACCTCATCTAGTTCGGGGGATAGCACCATATATTCGGCAAAGATAACAGGCTGACTTTCATAATCTACATATAGATCGGGGTCTAAGTCTAAGCCATATTCTGTTTCAACATCCGCCAGAATAAATGTGCCTAGTTCTCCTGTAACTTGCAACCCCATGTCTTCCATGCCTTCTGGAACAATTGTTTCCGAGGTATTGATTACTAACACTTCATCTCCTTCTAGAAATCCTTCTTCTTGAAGCGTAAAGGAAATTCCAGGATCGACTTCTTCAATCTCGCCTCTGACAGTTACCTCTTCTCCAACAACAACTTCTTCTTCAGTAACTTCTTCTATGGTCGTATTACCTTCAACTTCCTGCGCCCGTACACTGCGGTCTTCAGCAAAAGCAAAGACAGTAACTAAGGATAATAATAGAGCAGAACTTTTGTTAATAAATAAACTATATTTTGGCATTTTTGTTCGATAATTAATGGTCAATATTAGTTAAATTAAGCTCGATATACCTAACCTAATTAACGTAGGATTCATGCTATCTTACTGCCTACACCAATAAATCCACCTTTTGATACAAAATAAAAGAGTAAATATCAATCATAAGTTGTATAGCCAGTAATAAATAGTATTGTTTGCCCGATATGCGGGAATTCCGACTTAATGTTTTACTTTCGTTTTGCTAAATCTAAATATCTAAAAAAAAGCGATCGCCAACATAAACATGGCAACAATAATTAGATTAAATAAGAAAGTAAAAAAATAATTATCAAACACAACTTTAATTTAGAAGCTGAGAAAAATCCGCGTAAGTTGAAAACCACAAAAAATTGTTGTTGCCTCAGATAGAGAAAATATTTTTCCTGAGTTTATAAGCCGATCTTAGTAATCTATTACAGTCATAATGAAAGATTGTTTGTTAAACAAATATTAAATACTTGCGTAGTAGACTGACACAGCTAAAATAGTCTAATAAACAAGCGGGAAAAACCAGGACTATCTGGTGCATCTCAAAAACCCAATCATTTGTTGGTAAGCAAGCAAATCATCTGCGTTTATCTTCTTGATGCAGTCGCTCTAAGAAGGAAACCTTCAAGACCGCGCGTGACCGAAGGGAATCCTTTAGGGCATCGCTGTGTTTATCTGTGCGATATCCGAAGGTGTCCCTAAAGGGATACACTTCGATATATCCTTTAGGACGCGGAGCTAGTCCTTTAGGAGTCCTTTAGGGGACTTTTCTAATGCATCAAATAAAGGTTGACACGCCAGTAGGGTGGGTTATATAAAGTTCGGTTAGACAGTTTTAATAAACTTCTTACTTGCATACTTCTTACTGCCTTCTGCCTTACCCCACCGATAACGTAACTATTCAACGGGACATGATATTAGGCATAAATATCTAGCCGATTACAATAGTAGAACGAGATACCGTTAGAGCAGAACAAACAGCGCGACGAGAAGAGTTAGAACTTGATGGCGAGGGCGATCGCCTAAACTTAAACCAATCTTGAATCAAGCTTAATTTCTCTCTTCAGACAGAACTCGTTAAGAACAAATTTATTTAAAGTATAAGAATAAATATTTTTGCTAATAAGTTACTAGTGTAATGACTCGTTCTGCCTGTCTAATATTCAATCCTGTTGCTGGTCAAGGTAATGCCGAACAAGATTTGGCTGCGATCAAAAACATCCTAGAGCCAGAGTTTAATTTAGATATCCAGTTTACTACCAAAGAAACTAATGCGGGAGAACTAGCTAGTGAGGCAATAAAAAACCAGGCTGAGATTATTATTGCTTCGGGAGGAGACGGTACAGTTTCGGCAGTGGCTGAAGCTTTAATCAATACCGAGATCCCTTTGGGTGCGATCGCTAGGGGAACGGCAAATGCTTTTGCTAATGCTTTAGATATACCCGACACCATCGAAGCAGCTTGTAAGGTAATTGTAAATGGCGCAACCAAAAAGGTTGATGTAGGTTTATGTAACGGTAAACCGATGGTTTTACTGGCAGGTATCGGTTTTGAAGCAGAAACGGTAGAAGATGCCGATCGCCAGACTAAAAATCGTTTGGGGATGCTTGCTTATGTACTATCAGGATTAAAGCAGCTAAGTGAATTTGACAAGTTTGAAACTACCATAGAAACTGAGGACAAGGTGATTACGGTAGAAGCTAACGCCATTACAATCGCCAATGCTGCACCTCCAACCTCGGTTCTAGCCCAAGGAACGGCGGGGGTTATTTATGATGATGGACTATTAGATGTAACCATTATTGCTCCTCAAAGTAGAGCCAGTGCGATCGCCATTTCTTATCATCTGCTGCAAACTGCCAGTAATGACGAGGCAGCGCAAAGAGATGACGTAGGCTACCTACGGACTAAATGGGTCAAGGTAACTACCGATCCTCCCCAAAAAGTAGTTTTAGATGGCGAAATAATTGGCAAGACTCCGATTGAAGTTAAGTGTATTCCTGGCGGGTTAACCGTATTTACTCCAGTAGCTGAAAATGCTCAGGCAGATGAAAAACTCGAACATCTTTCAGGAATAGAAATAGAAGAGAAATAAACTTTAAGGTTTTTCAAAAGTTAATCTGATCAAGGTATCTAGACTTTAACAAACATTAACCAGAGCGAGTTTTTCTTAATCCTTACTTTGGCTGTCAAAATAGTCTATTTACTTTGATAGATAAATAAGATCTGCTTTTAGATAGAAGAACTAAATTTTTGAAGCTGATATTGTAATTACAGCACGTAAAAGTGTGATACGTAATTAAATAAATAGTTAAAAATTTAGGAGCAAAATATGAATATTATAGCGTGGTTAGTATTGGGGTTAATTGCAGGAGCTTTAGCAAAGTTGATCTATCCTGGTCATCAAGGTGGCGGTATTATCGCCACAATTGGCTTGGGTGTTTTAGGTTCTATCGTTGGAGGTTTTGTTGGTCAAGCCTTGCTGGGAGCTAGTGCCACGGGGGTCTTAAGTATCCCTGGAATTATTTTTGCGGTAGTTGGTGCCATGATACTAATCTTTATTTGGGGTTTGATTACTCGTCGCGCTGCTTAATATAATTACAGATAAACAATTTATTATTTGTATTCCTTCATAAATTAGCCGTAGAGACGTTATTCTTAGCGTCTCTATTTTTTTATTTGACTTCAACCCAGATCTCTGGCACCAGAAAGGTTGAGGTATCATACCAAATTTGATTACCAATAACGAGACTTGTGCTTGCAGGCGAAGCCCCCGCGAACTTCCTCGTTCAAAGTATACTTTCAAGCTAAGAATTCTAACGAGGTTCACAACCTGCCTACTTCCTACTTCACACAACTTTTAAGTGTTCTATATAAAGATTTTGTATTAGGTAGTAGCTATAGTAATTAATGGAACAAAGGCTATAGGTTGCTAGAAGTATCTCAGTAACAGTTTGTTTTTTATGAAACAATGTTTAAGTCTTAAAATTCAGGGTGCCGTCCAGGGTGTAGGCTTTCGTCCCTTTGTTTATCAGTTGGCAACCGAGTTAGGGCTGACGGGATGGGTCAAGAATACTGCTGAGGGAGTGTTAATTGAAGTAGAAGGCGATCGCCTGGTATTGGAAGCTTTTCTGGGTCGATTATCGCAAGAAAAGCCTGCTATAGCTCAAATTAGGGCAATTCAATCATTTTGGGGCGATGCAGTTGGCTATGATAAGTTCCAGATCGAAACCAGCGAGGGAGGAAAAAAAACAGCGTCGATCTTGCCCGATCTTGCTACCTGTCCTGAATGTCAGCAAGAAATATACGACCCCAACAATCGTCGTTATCGCTATCCTTTTACCAACTGTACTAGCTGTGGTCCTCGCTTTAGTATTGTCGAGAATCTTCCTTACGATCGCCCAAATACCAGCATGAAACAGTTTAAGATGTGCGATCGCTGTTTGGCAGAGTATCAAAATCCCCTCAACCGACGTTTTCATGCCCAGCCAAATGCCTGTCCTCAATGTGGTCCTCATTTGGAACTGTGGGACAAAATGGGAAACATTTTAGCTTCACACCATAATGCACTACTAGCAACCGTAGCAGCAGTACAACAGGGAAAAATCGTCGCCCTCAAAGGATTGGGGGGTTTTCAGTTAGTAGTTGATGCCAGAAATACAGCAGCAGTTCAACGATTACGCGATCGCAAGCACCGCCCTGCCAAGCCTTTGGCACTAATGTATCCTAGTTTGAAACTAATCAAAGCTGATTGTCAGGTATCTGCATTAGAAGAAAAGTTACTCTTATCTCCTCAAGCACCGATAGTTCTTCTGGCTTCAGAATCAGTTAACAATTTTCGCTTACAGTCTCCTAGTCTTTCTGTTGCTTATAACAATTCCTATCTGGGGATCATGCTGCCCTATACGCCTTTGCATCATCTGTTAACTAGAGAATTAGGCTGTCCTCTAGTTGCCACCAGCGGTAATTTGAGCGGAGAACCAATTTGTTTTGACAATCGAGAGGCATTACAGAAATTACACAACATCGCCGATTTATTTTTGGTTCACAATCGTCCTATTGTTAGTCCCGTAGATGACTCGATTGTCCGAGTAGTGGGAGGACGAAAACAGATCCTCAGACGCGCACGGGGTTATGCACCCTTACCCATACCTTCTCCCCCATCTAAATCTCAGTCGGATGCAACACCGATAATTTTAGGAGTAGGAGGACAGTTAAAAAACGCGATCGCTTTTCTCAAAGATCGGCAAATTTTTCTCAGTCAATATATCGGCGATCTAGAAACAGCTGCCACCTTCGAGCGATTTCAACAGACAATCAATGACTTTCAAAAGCTATACGAACTAAAGCCGACAAAAGTTGTTGGCGATCGCCATCCTAATTATCAATCCACGAACTATGCCCAAAATTTAGCTCTTCCCGCTACTTCTGTACAACACCACTATGCTCATGTCCTTTCCTGTATGGCAGATAATGGCTTAGATTTAAATGAACCAGTGTTGGGAGTTGCTTGGGATGGTACTGGATATGGACTTGATGGAACAATCTGGGGGGGAGAGTTTCTCAATATTACCGATACGGGTTTTAAACGAGCTGCTCATTTACGAACCTTTGCCTTACCTGGAGGAGAACGGGCAATACAAGAACCAAGCAGAATTGCGATCGCTTTACTCTATGAAATTTATGGCGATCGCTTTTTTACAAATTTGAACAACTATGACTATTTACCCTGCATCAAAGCATTTAGCAGTAGTGAATTAAATATTCTACGCACGATGTTCAACAAAAACATTAATCTACCTACAACATCTAGTATGGGACGTTTGTTTGATGGTGTTGCCTCGCTTTTAGGGATTCGCCAGCAAGTTAGCTATGAAGGACAGGCAGCGATGGAACTAGAATCTGCAATGGGCGATCTTACTACCGATGAAACCTACCGCTTTGAATTAACCCGTCCTGCAAATAATACTACCGACTCGCCAGTAATTATCGATTGGCGATCGATGATTCAAGAGATTGCGATCGAGCTTGCTAACCAAAAAACCATAGCCGAAATATCGGTCAAATTTCACAATACTTTAGTCGAAATAATTGTGGCAATCGCACTTATTATTAACAGAAAACGGATTGTTCTTACGGGTGGTTGCTGGCAAAATAAATACCTCAGCGAAAAAGCGATCGCCAGACTAAGACAAGAAAATTTTATTCCTTATTGGCATCATCGCGTTCCCTGTAACGATGGTGGAATTGCATTAGGTCAAGTAATAGCTTTGCAGAGAAAAATCAAAAGCTGATAGCTGATAGCTTAGAGCTATCCCTACAAGCTAATTTTCTTATCCCGAACTGACGTTAGTTAGCTCTATGAAGTTCAGAGTGCTAATTGTTAGCTTAATACTTTGGGCAATTTAGGTTCGACAACCGAATGTTTTTGATATTCTTCTATGGTAAAAGAATCCACTTGAATAGCATCGTTACGAGCTAATTCTGCTTGGGTCAATAGCTCAACTTCATCTAAGCTAATAATGCCTGCTTCTAAAGCATGACGAACTAAAGCGGTGGGTTGTCCTTGAGGTAACTTGTCTTGGGCGATCGCCGACTTTATTTTTTTAAGAATCGACTCGGACTTAACTGCTAATAAAAACGCATTTTCCAAGCGTCCCAAGGCTTCTTGAGGATTGGTAGGAAGATAAATGTCTGCGGTAAGCCTGTCTCTTTGAGTTCCTGGAGTTTGCATGATCCTGGCAATTTTACTACCCAGTTTATCTGCTGGCATCTTACCCAGAGGATTGAACCGCCACCAAGAGGCAAAAATGCCAAATAACGGTACTGGCATATTATTTAAAATGCCTTCAAAGCCCTGCTGCATTCGGGCAAAAGCATACTGCATCGACCAGTTCACCAAAGGCAGATCTTCTGCATTACGCCCTTCAGCTTCAAAGCGTCGTAGGGTAGCAGTAGCTAAATACATCCATGACAAGATATCGGCAAATCTACCCGTCAGTTTTTCCTGCCGTTTGAGACTGCCACCGTAGCGAATTAAAGCTAGATCGGTCAACCAAGCAAAGCTCGCCGATGCCCAGGCTAGTTTACGGTAATACTTCGCAGTTGTCCCAGATACGGGAGAACGAGCCAGATAACCACGAGACAGACTGAGTAAGACAGTGCGGAAAAAATTGCGGACTATCGAACCAAGATGCTGCCAGAAAAAGCGATCGAAAGCTTTGATATTATTTTGATTTAAAGCGTCGATTTCTCGATAAACATAGGGATGAGAACGAATTGCCCCCTGTCCGAAGATAATCATCGTGCGAGTAAGAATATTCGCTCCTTCTACAGTAATCGGAATTGGTGTGGCACTATAAATATTTGCCAGCAGGTTTCTTTCACCCCGACAAATCCCCGCACCGCCCATAATATCCATACCGTCGTTGATAATCTGACGGGACAGTTCGGTAAAATTATATTTAGCGATCGCCGAAATTACCGCAGGCTGTTCTCCCCGATCTACCGCAGCAACTGTATATAACCTGGCTGCTTCCATCAGGTAAGTCAGTCCGCCAATGCGCGCCAAAGGTTCTTCAACCCCTGCAAAACGACCGATATTTAGTCCAAACTGTTTTCTAACTCTGGCATATGCCCCCGTAACTCTAGTAACTAACTTGGCAATACCAGTGCAGGTAGCAGGAAAACTAATTCCCCGTCCCGCAGCTAAAGACTGCATCAGCATCTTCCAACCCTGTCCCGCTTGTTCCACGCCACCGATAATTTGGTCTATGGGAACGACTACATCTTTACCGATCGTCGGAGAATTATAAAACGGTACGCCCATCGGATCGTGTCGGCGGTTAATAATTACACCTGGGGTATCGGTATGAATTAAAGCGCAGGTAATACCAACATCTTCACCTTTACCCAATAAATTATCTGGATCGCGGAGTCTAAACGCCAGTCCCATTAAGGTCGCGATCGTCGCTAGGGTAATATAGCGTTTTTCCCAATTCAAGCGCAGATACAACTGGCCATCTTCGCCTTTGAACACTACTCCTTGAGAGACAATACTACCCGCATCAGAACCCGCATTAGGTTCGGTCAGGGCAAAGCAAGGGATTTCTTCACCTCTTGCCAGTCGTGGTAAATAATAGTCTTTTTGTGCCTGGGTTCCATAGCGCAGGAGTAATTTAGCTGGTCCCAAGGAGTTAGTTACACCCACAGTGGCAGTATGGGTAAAAGAACGAGATGCTAACTTATTCATCACCTGACTATAAGCCAGGTTAGAAAATCCCAACCCACCATATTCAACAGGAATCATCATGCCAAAGAACCGCTCTTGCCTGAGATAGTCCCAAACCTCAGGCGGTAAATCTTGGCGCACATGAATTTCCCAGTCCGTCGCCATCTGACAGACGGTTTCAACCTGATTATCGAGGAAGGAACGGATTTGATTGAGTCCTAAAGGATACCGCTTCGCATATTCGGAGTTCGGAGTTAGTAGTTCGGAATTATTATGTTTTTCCCCATCTCCCACATCAATTTTTTTATCTAACATACTGAAAATTAGCGGATAGGGTTCGTTGAGGAGGCGTTGCAAGTTGGGTTTGCCAGAGAAAAATTCACCGTCTACCCAGACGTTTCCTGCTTCAATTGCTTCTCGTTCGGTAGCGGAAATTTTCGGGAGAAGTTTGAGACGGGCGATCGCTTTAACAATATAAGCTGTAACTAATCTTTGACGTAACTGAGGAATGTTGAAAACCAAGGCAATAATACCAAAGGTAATCCACCCCCAAAGCGGTGCTTGGCAGACTCCTAAAACCGCAGCAACATAGACCGACCACAACCACAGGGGAACGCCCAGATAGCCGAATAAAGTCAGTAAAAAAATTAGAATCGGAATAGTAATTGTTGATTGAAAAATATTCATAGTAGTATCTCCTATCAGATTATGAGGGAGATGAAGAAAATAGGGGAGAAAGAGGGAAAGGACTAGTGACTAACCACTAACGACCAACCACTAACAACTAACCCCCAACTCCGAACTCACAAAAGATTCTCAAACACTCCCGCAGCACCCATACCACCGCCAACACACATGGTAATCATGCCGTAACGGATGCCCCGTCTTTGCATTTCGTGCAGTAGGGTAGCGGTTAGTTTTGCTCCCGTACAGCCTAAAGGATGTCCCAGAGCGATCGCGCCACCGTTGACGTTGATAATGTCTTCATTAAGTCCTAGTTTGCGGATAACTGCCAGAGACTGTCCTGCAAAGGCTTCGTTAAGCTCGATTAGTCCGATATCATTTAAGCTCAAGCCCACTTGTTGAAGTACCTTGGGTACGGCTGCCACAGGACCAATACCCATAATTTCTGGTGCTACTCCCGCTACGGCATAACCCAACAGTTTACCCATCGGTTTGATTCTTAGCTGGTTGAGCATTTTCATACTCATAACTACCGCTGCTGCTGCCCCGTCGGACATCTGGGAGGAGTTACCCGCCGTCACCGTACCCTGAGCATGAAACACGGGTTTTAATTTAGCCAAAGCTTCGATACTGGTATCGCTTCGTGGTCCTTCATCTACCTCAAATACCCGCTCGATAGTTTGAGTTTTACCGTCGGCATAGATCGTTTCTTTAAACTCAACGGGGACAATTTCCGCTTTAAAATATCCCCTGTTGATGGCAGTTAAAGCCTTTTTGTGCGATCGCAGGGCAAACTGGTCTTGATCCTGTCGCGAGATTCGATATTCTCGTACTACATTTTCAGCAGTCAGCCCCATCGTAATATAGGTTTCGGGAGATTCGGCGATTAATTCGGGGTTAGGGGAAAGATAGTTACCGCCCATCGGCATCAAACTCATCGACTCAGCCCCACCAGCAACCATGATATCCGCCTGTCCCGTCATAATTGCCTGGGATGCCATGGCGATCGTTTGCAGTCCCGACGCACAAAAACGATTGACGGTACACCCTGGTACAGAATCGGGTAATCCCGCACCGCGAGCCACCACCCGACCTAAATTAAACCCCTGTTCCCCTTCAGGAAAGGCACAGCCCATAATGACATCTTCAATTTGTTCTGGGTCTAGATTGGGAATTTTGGCGATCGCTCCTTTGACCGCAGTTGCCCCCAAATCGTCAGGGCGCACGTTACGTAGTATTCCCCGTGGTGCTTTCCCAATCGCAGTTCTGACGCTACTTACTATATATGCTTCTTTCATAACCCTCTCCTTTGAGTTTGGAATTTGGAGTTGAGAATTAACAACAACTCCGAACAACTAACAACTAACAACCAACAACCAACAACCAACAACGTCGCCATATGCGGTGGCTCCCCTAACAACTAACTAATTCCTCAAAGGTTTCTTCGTTTTCAACAAATGTGCGATCCGTTCTCGTGTTTTCTCTTCTTTGAGTAATGGCACAAAAGATTCTCGTTCTAGCTGCAATAGATAGTCTTCACTGACTAAAGAAGGCGCAGACACCTCTCCCCCTGTAAGGACGTATGCTAAACGGTTCGCCAGAAAGCGGTCGTATTGGGAAATATATCCCCCTTGTTGGAAAACATAGGCTGCGTGTTCTAAAGCTGCTTTGCCTGGTTGACCTAAAACCATAATGGCATCGCGATTGGGTATCGGTGCATAACCTTCTAGATCGAGGCGAATTACTTCTTGTTTTGCCACATACAAACGGCGATCGCTATTCATAATAACTTTCGCGGTAGGAGATAAAAAACCAAGTTCTTGAGCTTCCTCGGCACTGTTGGAAACTTTAGCCATCCCGACAGTTTCAAAAACTTTTTGTAAGAAGGGTTGAACCTGAGTTGCCATTTCTTTGGCTGCGTGTTCTGCTGCCCAGGCTGCCATCCGCATGATGCCCCCCGCCCCAGGAATCAAGCCCACACTCAGTTCGACTAAGCCAATATAGCTTTCGGCTGCTGCCACAACTTGAGGACAAGCCATGACTAATTCGCAACCGCCACCGAGAGCCAATCCTCTAACAGCAGCGACAATTGGTTTGGGGAAGTAGTGGATTCTCTGTAAGGTTTTTTGGAATTGTAAGACCACAACGCTAGCATCTAGCTCGTTCGTGTCAGCCAAGGTTCCTATCTCCATCAAATTAGCCCCACCACAAAAGTTAACGTCGCCGTTACCAATCACCATGCCTCGGTAGTCGCTATCTTCTAGGAGGTTTAGAACTTCAATCAGCCCCGCCATAACTTTGAAGCTTAGGGTATTACCTTTGGAGCGGAATTCATATAAAACCACACCATCGCCAATGTCAAGTAGTGCTGCTTCCTCATTTTCCCAGATAGTATTTTCGGGATGGGATTTAATTGCCTTGAGATCGATTTCATCCTGGGGAGTATTTAAAACAACATATTCTCGATCGCGAGTATAAACTTGGTCTTGCTGATAAAATCCCGCAACCTGATGCTGCTCGATCATCTTGACGATCCAATCTGCTAAGGGGATATCTGCGGTTTGCATATCAGTAACTATAGTTTTGAAACCTAAAACATCCCAGATTTCAAACGGTCCCAATTCCCAACCAAATCCCCAGCGCATCGCGCGATCGATCTCGGCAGGGCTATCGGTAATTTCAGGAATGCGATAGGCACTATAGCTTAGGACGGACAATATATACTTGCGGAAAAACTTGCCCGCACGACCTCGATCTTGATATAAAGCTCTCAAGCGATCGGCTAGTTCTAGCTTACGCAATGATTTGAGATCGCCCAGGTCTAAAGATTTAGCTGGTTCGTAAGCCAAGGTTTGGGGATTTAAAGCCAAAATTTCGCCCCGTTCTTTTTGATAAAAACCCCGACCTGCTTTTGCTCCTAACGCTTCTGTTTCGACTAATTTAGTTAATAATGCTGGGACGCGGAAGATCTCGCGACTTTCATCATCAGGAATAGCAGGATAGAGGTTTTTTGCCACATAAACCAGGGTATCGAGTCCAACTAAATCGGCAGTGCGAAACGTTCCCGATTTGGGTCGTCCGACTAAAGTACCCGTGAGGGTATCGACTTCTTCAATGGTATATTCTTCGTCGGTAAAGGCTTTAATACCGAGCATGGTGGCATAAATACCAATACGATTGGCAATAAAGTTAGGCGTGTCTTTAGCTACCACAATTCCCTTACCCAGATGCAAACGAGCAAACCATTCTAGTCTGAGTAAGATGTTTGTATCGGTATCTTCTGTAGGAATTAATTCTAGTAATTTGAGATAGCGGGGGGGGTTAAAAAAGTGTGTTCCTAAAAAACGTTGGCGAAAAGACAAAGGTAGTCCCCGCGCAATTTCATTAACGGGCAAACCACTGGTATTGGTAGAAATAATTGTACCTTGACTAACAACTCCTTCGATTCTCGCCATCAACTGTTGCTTGATCGCCAAATTCTCGACTACGGCTTCAATTATCCAGTCTACGTCTGCCAAACGGTCTAGATGCTCGTCAAAATTGCCTAAAGTAACGCGACGGGCTGTTTTTTCCGTAAATAGAATTGGTGGTTTGAGCTGGAGTGCTTTTTGCCATCCAGCTTCGACAATGGCTTTTTTGTTGTCTTCTGAGGCAGGTATATCTAATAAATGAACCGTCAATCCTGCATTAGCTAGATGGGCTGCAATCTGCGAACCCATAACACCTGCACCCAATACAGCAGCAGTTCGGAATGGTTTGAACATAGTTTCCTCCCTTTTTTAGTTCGTAGTTCGTAGTTCGTAGTTCGTAGTTCAGAGTTCGCGGTAGAGAATTATCTTTCCCTAGTTGGAAATTCCCTCGTCAGAATTTGGTAAGAGTTGAGAACTTCTATCACCCTTTCGATTGCTCCCAATGTTCTGCCAGAAATCTTCGATCTTATGTCGCCAGTGACTTAAAAAAGCCTCAAACTTTGGCAATCTCAACTTTGAATTATCAGTCAATCCCGAACCAACAACTCCGAACTGCGAATTTACAACTGTTTCTGCTACATACAAAGCATCAATCTCGGTTGCAAATACCTCGTTGACCTTAGCTCGATTGATTTTCAGGCTGGGATGTAATAGTTGATTATCTAAGGTAAAATCGGCATTGAGTAGCCCAAACTGCTTGACTCTCGACCATCTAGGAAGCTGTTCGTTGGCTTCGTCTACTATGGCTTGATAGAGAGCAACAATTTCTGGCTGCTGTAGCAACTCAGTAATAGGTAGACGTAAATTTAAAGCCCTAGCTCGCTCTTGCAACCGTTGTAGATCGGGAAAAATTAGCATTCCGCAGAACTTTTGCTGCATCCCCACTACTACCGCCTGTCGGACTAAAGGCGATCGCCTTACGCAATCTTCTAAGGGTTGGGGAATAACGTATTTACCAGTAGAAAGTTTAAACAGATTTTTTTTACTGCCCGTAACAACTAAGAAACCTTCTGGGGTAAATTCTCCCAGATCTCCCGTGTGCAGCCAGCCTGAGTTATCAATAACTGTTTTAGTTGCTTCAGGATCTAGATAGTAACCCTGCATCACGTAAGGAGCTTTAACTAAGATTTCTCCATCGGAGGCGATCGCAATTTCTACCCCAGGAATGGGCAAGCCTACTGTCCCCGCACGGTTTAAACCATTCCGATTACAACAAATTACCGAACTGGTTTCGGTTAAGCCATAGCCTTGCAGCACCGTCATCCCCGCAGCACTAAATACGTTGGCAAGTTCGGCTTTTAATGGTGCGCCACCACTAATGAAGTATTTGAGTCTTCCGCCAAAAGGTTTTCGCCATTGGGAAAAGACCAGCCAATCGGCTAACCTAAGTTGTAGAGCATAGGACAATCTCCTTGGTTGCCCCAACTGATAATTTTGAGCTAGTTTTAATGCCCAATTAAAAGTAGTTTTTTTAATTCCTCTAAGCTTGCTACCGCGATCGAGAATCTTTTGATAACTTTTTTCTAACAGTCTGGGTACGGTAGCCACCAGAGTTGGTTTTACTGTTCTAAAATCTCTAGCTGCTCGATTGGGAGTAGAAAAATAGATGTTATGTCCGTAATTGAGATGTCCGTAGATTAACGCCCGCGCAAAAATATGAGTCAACGGGAGAAAAGATAGTACGGTTTCTGTGTCTTTCGGTTTTAAGTCGGGAATGCTCTTGAAAGTAGTTAAAACATCGGCAGTAATATTTTCATGGCTTAACATTACCCCTCTCGGCTGTTCTGTATCTCCTGCAATATAAACTATGGTGGCTAAATCTTGAGGCGCAAGACGCGATCGTTGATCCTCGAATGGGGGCAATTCTTCTATGCTCTTTTGATTCCTTAACTCTCTACCTCTGGCTCGCACCTCATCGAGGGAAAATAATTGAATACATTGGGGCAATTCGGGGCAAGATAAATCCCGCCGTGCCTGACAGAGCAACATGGGAATACATAAACAAGCTGCTTTAGGCTCGAAGTTCAAAGTTGGGAATTTGGGGTTAGGAATTGTTAATAACTCCGAACTCTTATTATTTACTTCACAAGCCAACAGTTGAGTGCGTTTTGCTTCCCAATCTTCAGGAATGTCGGCAATAATAATTGTCTGAAGATTGGGAGTATTCCATAGATAGGGAATGATTTGAGCCAGCAAATCTAAGTCAGAAACAATTAATGCTTTGGCTGCCGAATGTCGCAGAATAAAAGCAATATTATCTAAAGTTTGAGTTAAATCGATCGGCACATTGACCAATCCAGCCAGCAAAGAACCAAAATCTGCCAGACACCAATTAAGATCGCTGTGCATCAATAATGCTACTCGATCGCCCTGGCTTAATTGTTCCCCAAGCAATCCTAAAGCTAAATCTTCGGCAGCAGCCTGTAATTCTTGACTAGAATAGGACTGCCAAGCATTTGTTTTCCATTGATTGAATGCACGATGATTTGGATGTCTTTCGCAAGCTTCATCTAGCAAGGAAGGTAAAGTTCGTCCTAGAATTGGGCGATCGATTGCAGAGAAAGCTCTGTCTTTAGATTTGTTTGAATAAAACATTGGCAATCTTAAGAGATTAAATCTCTTAACTACTTGAGGCTATCTTTAGCCTTTTAAGGTGATGCCAAATCTTTTTCGCAACTATAAGACTAGTATGATAGCTGTGTAATAAAAATACATATTAGCTGTTCGATTTTGCTAACATTATGGTTGCTCGATCAATATTTTTCGACCGTAAATATTTGTCAGAGCATTCAGTTTTTAACGTCGATTTTCTATTTTTCTTTGCCTGTTAAGGCAACTTGATAAGTTAATTTAATATATTAAACAGTATACCATATTTATACTGAATCAATTTATGGCAGTCTAAAAGTGTTCGACAATATAGGTTAACCACAAACAAACCACAGAGTTTTTGCGACTTAATAGTCATTCCAAAAAGAAACCACAAGTTTTAGTCACCGAGATTTAGTTAGCTTCTACCCTACTAACTGCTGTAGGGCAGATCGTGGCAGCCTCGAATGCTTCAAACAAATGAAATTTATAATATTTCAATAATTTCTCTTAGTTTGATTATGAGGAGCGACGCAGAAATAAAAAGTAACGGACATACAACAGCAGAAAGAATTATTGCTCCAAGAGCCGTAATAAGTGTATTAAAATTTGAGAAGCTGTAAAAAGTGCTATAAGAGACAAATAAACTTCTTGCTAAAATATAAAATCCTAGTGAGTTTACGATTGAACTACCTATAAACAATTTTAGATTAAATTTATCTGAAGTATGCTTTAACTTTAAAAGATCGAAAAATATTAAACTAAAGAAAAGAACTAACAAAGCAATCAATAGAAAATAATAAGCATAGATAACGAGTGTCAACTCAAATATCTCTTTCGTTGTAACAGTAGTACCGAATAAAGTTGCTATGGGATGAAAACATAACGTTGTAATCAAAGCGTAGAGAAAAATAAGTATTGTTTGAATTCTTCTGGTAGCAAAATTACTAGGAACGATGTTAGCAATGTAAATATATAGCAAACCAACATTTAGAACCAAGGTTTGTGGCTGTTGACTGCCCTTAATAGCGAATTCGGGAAATTCAAAGCTAGGTAGAGGACTAAGAGTAAATTCCCGACGATACCCACTACTTTCGCTAGATTGAGTTATATATTGTCTGAAAAAACCGAGCGACGCGATTCTAGGCTTAAGCTTTTTTGGCGATCGCTCCGATAAAGTAGGATAACTGGACGAAGAGCGACTTCGATCTTGTTGGACAAGATGGTCAAAAGGGGTCGAGCGAAATACCAAATAGTATAGACCATAAAACAAAAAAACTATTGCCAATGACCAGGCGACAACTTCAATAAATGAAGCTCGCGAAGATGAGTTGTTTAGCCATTCTAAAGCAAATTGTTTGGGTTGCCATAACAGGCGAACAAAATCGATTCCGAACTGTGATAAATGTTGAAAAATTGTATAAATATCCGTATCTTCAATCGATAAAAATAGCATAGAATTCTCGCTCAAAAAATAAAATTTACTCCCATCAATAATTGAGAAAAATTCAATCAAACCTAATTACAAGGAAACTTCGGATATCACATATAAGGAAAAGTATTCACTACTGGTCCACAAATTCGAGAATAGTCTTTGTGAGTTCTAAACTCCGTGTCTTTTAGCTCGTTACAAGTTTGTTTTAACACCGTATTGTAGCGTTTTTGAAAATTGGAACGTTGAAAAGACTTGAGATTTTTTTTCCAGTGCGGTTCTGTTTGGGTTGCTCGCCAATTTTTCTCCATTTCTTTCAATGAAAGGAATTTTTCAGCAGGATTAAGTCTAAACCCATGACGATTTTCTAAATCCCTCAAATGTGCATCGAACTCTCTCAAACTTCCAGAAGGTCCATAGATAGCTGGATGGTGACGCTGTATCAAATGCCAAATTTCATGGCGAACGGTTCGATTGAGAACATTGGTATTACTAAAAGCACGATCGCTTATCCAACATTTTAGCGGTGGCTCACCGTGTATAGGCCAGCCAGTAACATAACCCCTCCAGTTGCGCTTTCTGGGATCTTTCGGAGAGGGGTTAAATTTTGCAGGATCGTACTTGATTTTTTTGGTAAAAGGTTGCAGGCTGGGAATACGAGTATTGATATCTCCTAACAACCTATTCAAAGCCGACTCTCTTGCTTGACGTGCTTGAAGTTGATAATGACTATAGTAATATTTGAAGACTACGCCAATTAATACCCACTATGACCAGTTCTCTTTATATCAGTACCACTGAACCAGGTAGTGGCAAGGCTCTTATTTCCTTAGGAATTATCGAATTAATCTTGAGAAAAACCAGCAAAGTTGCTTTTTTTCGACCAGTAATTAAACAACAGCCTGGTGACAGGCAAGATGAAGATATCAGTTTGATTCTCGATTATTTTGCTTTGAATCAGTCATACGAGGCAGCTTTTGGTTTATATGCCGAAGAAGTACAAGAACTGATCGCTCGCAGTGACTACGATGAAGTTTTAGATCAGATTATCTTTAAATATAAGCATTTGGAACAAAACTATGACTTCATTTTGTGTGAGGGTTCTGATTATTTAGGGCAGGTATCCGCTTTTGAATTTAATCTGAATACGGAAATTGCTAAAAACCTCGGCTGTCCGATTCTGATCTTGGGTAATGCCCACTGCCGAACTATTCCAGAGGCGATCGCACCAGTTAAAATATCTCTCAAATCCTATCTAGCTAGGGAATGTCAAGTTATTGGCGTTGTGTTTAACAAAGTCGATCCCGAACTACGATCGCAACTATTAACTGCCCTAGAAGATCGATTAAATCAGACTGATTATTTACTAGCTGCGATCCCCTACGAACCAAGGCTTAAAAGTCCCAGAATTAGAGAGATTGCCCAACAGCTTAAGGCGAAAGTTCTTTACGGACACAATCGCTTTAGGGGACGCTATTTTAGTTGTCTTAGTAGGACTTTGTGTTGACTCACAACTGTAGTCATCAATAACCAATTTACTGGAGACTAATTATGGAGCTTAAATCTGTAAAACTGACCTTTCCTGATGATATAAATCTAATTTTGGGTCAGACCCACTTTATCAAAACTGTAGAAGACCTCTATGAGATTATGATAGGGATCTCGTCTCAGGTGAAATTTGGTCTTGCCTTTTGCGAAGCATCAGGAGAATGTCTGATTCGCAGGACAGGAAATGATTCTAGCCTAATTGAGTTGGCAACTAAAAACGCTATAGAATTAGGGGCAGGTCATAGCTTCATAATTTTGCTCAAAGAAGCCTACCCGATCAATTTTCTCAATGCAATCAAGCAGTGTCCCGAAGTTTGTAATATCTACTGTGCCACCGCCAACCCCGTAGAAGTAATTATCGCCGAAACCAAACAGGGACGAGGAATTATGGGAGTAATAGACGGGTCTTCTCCTAAGGGTATAGAAAGCGAAACAGATGTCAAGGCACGTCAAACTCTACTACGTCAGATTGGCTATAAGTTGTGAATGGTTGGTGGGTAGGGTGGGCTAATTATTCAGCAGTTATTTTTGCCCACCTTACGGTTAATTGAGAGGTGAAAAATGATGAATGTAATTCGTCGTAGTCAGATAATTGGTTTAATGACTATGGATGGTTCTACCGCCACCAAATGCGATCGCATTGAAGAAGTGTGGTTGGATGAAGAGGGACGAGTAGTTTATTTAGCAGGAACACAAGGTTATACTCCCTTAGAGCAAATATCAGTAGTTGGTCCCGATGCAGTGCTGACTTACAGTAGTAGCTTGTTTGAGCCTCCTAAAGATCTCCTGCACCTCAACCGAATGCGCGTTAGTTTACCCAAGTCCGATCCCCTAGGTTGGGTAGAAGATTTTCTCTTTGATTGGGAAACAGGAGATATTGCTGCTTATATCTTGGGTGGGGATATTGCCGAGCCTTTTGGCGGTAGGGCGGTACTATTTCCCGATGATATTGAAACCATTGATGCAGAGACAATAGTAATCAAAGAAGAGGCAAGAAATCACTTACAAAGTGAAGCAGAAGGACTCAAAGGCTTTTTGAGTGAAAAATCTCACCAAGTAAAGCAGCTGGTTCAAAAAATGGTCATTCGTCTTCGTGATTCGATTCATCCTCAAGATGAACCAGAAGTAGTACACGTCAAGATTAGGGAGGTAAGCGACGAATTAGCTGCGACTGAGAAACACGATCTCGATATCTTAACCGAAGCTACTGAGTTTTTGCAAGATAAATGGCAAAGCTTACAGCAAAGCATCAGTCATAATAATCAGCGAATGAGATCGGCTTTAGATTCTGCCTGGAAAAAACTAACTCAATGTTAGCGAACCAGGCGGTCAAACAGCTCGTTTTGGGCAATGTTCTTAAAATAGGGGTCGGTGAGGGCTTGTTGTCGATATTGGGAATTCAATTGAATTGCCTGTTCTAAGTTATCGACTGCCGATGAGACTCGATCTGTCAGAGCATAGCAGATGGCTTTGTTATAGTAGGCGATCGCATAATCGGGACGAACCTCTAAAGCCAAATTGCAGCTAGCTATAGCTTCTTCATACTGCTGTAGCTTGATTAAGATTTTACTTTGATAGTTCCAGGCTTTAGCTAGTTGGGGATTTAGTTCCACCGCCTTGTCCAAAGAAGTCAGAGCATCTTCATAGCGTTCTAACATCTCTAAAGCCATACCACGGTTCATCCAAGTTACCGCATTGTCTGGTTGAATTTGTACGGCGCGGTCAAAAGATTCAAAAGCTGGCTCGTGCTGGAGTAACATACCCAAAGCGACACCACGATCTACCCAAGCTTGGTAGTAGTCTGGATAAATTTCTACTGCTCGATTATAGCTATCAATCGCCTCTTGATAACGTTTTAGGCGACTTAGAGTAATACCACGATTGCACCAAGCCTCGGCGAAGGCAGGTTGAATTCTA
Source organism: Pleurocapsales cyanobacterium LEGE 10410 (assembly GCA_015207195.1). GTDB lineage: Bacteria > Cyanobacteriota > Cyanobacteriia > Cyanobacteriales > Xenococcaceae > Waterburya. Next base: position 2,023 of record JADEXJ010000073.1, on the reverse strand, counting down.
ACTGCCTTATTAAAAGCAGCGATCGCTCCTTCATATCTTTCTAGCTCCCTCAAGGCAATACCTCGCTGATTCCAAGCCTTGGGGTTTTCTGACTGAAGTTCTAAAGCTCGGTCAAATAGGGCGATCGCTTCTTGATAGTCTTCTTGAGCTAATAGCTGGTTTCCCTGGGCGATAAACTCATCAGGATTGAGAAATAGCTGTGGATGATTCTGTTGCAGATGTGCTATTGGTTCACTGAGAGTTTGCAGATTTTGCTGAATTTCGGTTAGGGCGGTGGCAGCGATTTCCTGGGGGTTAATTTGGGCTAAATCTGCGAGGATTTGCTCTTTTTGTGTTTGGGCATCCGTATAGAGCTGCGAAAGCTGGGCAGCATTTTCGGTTTGTAGCTGTTGCAGATCTTGCTCGATTGATTCTTGACGCTGCTGTATTTGCGATCGCGCTGTGGTAAATTGCTCTGTAACTTCGGTTTGTAGCTGTGCCAAGTTTTGACGCACCTGCTCTTTTTGTCCCTGGATTCCTTGGTTTTCTTGAGATACGCGGGTAGCAAATTCACTTTCTAGCTGGTGCAATTTGTTCAGAGTTTGCTCGCTCTGTCCCTCGATTTGAGATTGGGAATCCGATAGTTGAGTAGCGAGTTCTGTCCCCAAGCTTTCTAGATTCTTGACTACAGTTTCTTGCTGTTGTTGAACTTTTTGTTCGGTATGAGTTTGTAAATCAGAGAGCCGTCGGGCAAATTTAGCTTCTAGTTTGCTGAGACTTCCCACAATCGTATCTTTTTGTTGTTGCACTGTCTTTTGTAGGGTTGACAATTGCTGGGTAAATTCAGCTTTTGAGCTTTGTAAACTCTCCCAAAACTGTTGCTTTTGTTCTTGCAAGTCGGTTTGTGTCTGAGCTATTTGTGGTTCTAGTTGAGAACTTAATTGCTGAAGTTTGTGTCCCAATTCATCCCTTTGTCGCCGTGCTGCTGCTTGCAGCTTAGATAATTGTTCTGTAAAAGTAGTTTGTGCTTGCTCTAATTCTCGTAAGACAGTATCTCGTTGTTGGGCAACTTCTGCTTGAATTAAATCGAGCTGGGGAGCAAATTCAGAACTCAAGTTTGCCATATTTTTGAGGGTGAGATCTCTTTGCTGTTCGGTATTAGTCTGAAGCTCACTTAGTTGATGTCTAAATTCCGTTGCTAAGTTTTCCAGGGTTTGTTGAGATCTGTCAATTTCACCGTTAATCGTGGTGATTCCCTGCTGTTTGACACGATTAAATTCAGATAGTAGCTCCGAGATAGCTACCTGTTTTTGCTCTAATTCTTGTTGGAAATCTGCTACCTCATCTGCTAACTGGCTGCTTGCTTGTTGAGCAGTTTGTAAAATCTCTTGTAAATCTTGAGAAATCCTGTTGAGCTTAGATTTAGCAGTATCTAGTTCCTGAAGATTGCTGCTGACAAGATGAGCCACCTCTCGAACTACCGCTTTACGTAACAGCCACAAAGAAGCGATCGCTCCTGTTAACAACAATGCCAAGGTAGCCAAAATTATTAGATTAAACTGGGCTATAGTCTGGCTAAAGAAGCGATTAGCCTCAGCTTCAATTTGTTCTTGAATTTGAGCGTCTGTTGGAAGTTGCTCTGGTTGGGACAACTGTGCCAGGAAAATTTGGGGGGTGGAGTTTGGTCGAGCAATAGCTTCGCCTGTAGGTAATAATAGGGTTGCCAAAATCAAGCTACTCTGGGACAACCAAAGCGAAAACTTAGGATACTGATTGCTCATTTAGAACCACCTCGGTCTCTTGATGACATTTTCCAGTACTTACTCTGGTATTGTAAACTTAATTACTTTAAATAAGCAAAACTCTCCATTATCTGAGCTAAACAGCTTTTTTAAGCTAGATTAAACCCACTAATTCTAGAAATATCTTGCCAAGTCTTGATTTCTTCTTTCATCTTTAAATCAAAATATTTAATACTTGCCCTTCACTATAAAAACCAGATGACTTGAATAATCAACTTACCCCAATCCCCAGTCTCCAATCC
>JADEXJ010000322.1 GCA_015207195.1 Pleurocapsales cyanobacterium LEGE 10410 | reverse complement strand
ACAAGGAATGGAAAACCGAAGTGAAAGGGGTAATTATCACTTAGAGCGTTTTATATTTAATTCCGCCTAGCTACTTATATAGCTAAATAATTATAAATGCGCTCAACAATGATTACTTTTACGGTCATTTTGAGTAAAATAGCTATATACTTTTGCTAAATTGTATGATTAAAGCGTCCTATGACAGCATATTTCTCATGAGCAAATTGTTTTAAAACTGACTTTAGTTCAGTTATCAACAACAATAAAAAAGTTATTTCCTAAGCTAAGAACAGTTTAAACTTGCAGCCTTAAGGTCTATTGATTTGTCTAGCATCGAATTTATACACATAGGTAAATTCATAGCTGTTGTAGCTATTGATCTAAGCTATGGTCATAGTCGGAGAGCGAGCCACCCCATAACAACGGGACAATTTCCAAAATATCGCTCATTATCCAGTCGTGGTAGATGAACAAAAAGTATAGCGAATCACCAGAACAAATATTAATAGTAGACGATCTACCAGAAAATATTAGGCTTTTATCATCTTTATTAAGCGAAAATGGCTATCAAGTAAGCTCTGCCACAGACGGAAAAATGGCTTTGTCTATGATTGATAGAGAATGTCCAGACTTAATCCTACTTGATATTATGCTTCCTGAGATGGACGGTTATCAGGTATGTCGCTATTTGAAATCTCAGGAACAAACACGACACATACCAATAATATTTCTCAGTGGGCTGGACTCAGAATCAGACAAAGTCGAAGCATTTAAGTTTGGCGGAGTAGACTATATTACTAAACCTTTCTTCGTGGAGGAAGTAGTTTTTCGTGTTAAAACGCAGCTAAGTATTATCAAGCAACAGCAACAATTTAAATGGATGCTGGACAAACAAATAGCAGAAAGAAAAGTTGCTGAGAGGGAGTTAAATAAATCTCGTGCTTTACTAACAGGTGTGTTAAATAGTTCTCTCGATGGAGTAGCTGCTTTTGAAGCAGTTCGCGATCCCCAAGACACAATCGTTGACTTCCGTTGGCTGATTGCTAATCCCGTAGCAGCAATGACTGTAGGCGGAACAATCGATACTCTCAGAGGAAAACGGTTATTTGTTGAGGGAACTCCTGGTCATTTATTTGAAGGGTTGTTTGATTTGTTTGTTCAGGTAGTAGAAACCTGCACCGTAATAGAGAAGGAACATTACTATGATTCTGATTCTCTCCAAGCGTGGTTTCAGATCGTTGCCGTCAAACTAGGCGATGGTTTTGCTATGACCTTTCGTGATATCAGCGATCGCAAACAAATAGAAATAACGCTTAAAAATACTAATAACCTTCTGGCATACCAGGCTAACATAGACAGTTTAACTCAAATATCCAATCGCCGTCGTTTTGACGAATATATTAGCCAGGAATGGTCGCGATGCGCCCGCGAACAAGAATATTTATCTCTTATATTATGCGATGTAGATTATTTTAAAGCCTACAACGATACTTATGGGCATCAGGCGGGAGACGATTGTTTATATGAAGTTGCTAAGGCAATCGAACGAGCAGTGAAACGCCCTGCCGATCTAGCATTTCGTTATGGTGGCGAAGAATTTGCCGTGATTTTACCTCACACAGAAAGCCAGGGAGCAATGAAAGTCGCAGCAGATATTCATCAGCAAATTCAAGATTTACAGATACTTCATGTCTCATCTGAAGTTGATAACATTGTCAGCATAAGTTTGGGAGTTTCTAGTCTGATTCCTGATGCTGCTTCTTCTCCTCACGCTTTGATATCTGCTGCTGATAATGCCTTGTACGATGCCAAAATTCAAGGTCGTAATCGTATTATCTATAAATCCAGCGATCTAAGTTCGGATCGAAGCCGAGATGATGAAGATCAACACAATTAAAGCGTTTAAAAAAAATACTGTTTTGCGCCAAACTTTACTAATTCCGAACTTGAAGAATAGCTAAAAGCTAAGAGCTAAAAGCTACTAACAGTAATCTTTTGTATTATATTACTCAATCAGTAACGCTACACACTGAAGTAAAAATTTACAAATCCCTGTAAAATAACAATTTATGTATAGTTACAAAAAATGCGATCGCGTTCATTTGTAGCAAAACAAACAATACTAGCTTTTAATTATTTTTTAATCATTAATAAATAAATACATTTATATTTTATCTTAAGAAACATTCATGATAAAAATATTAATCGTAGACGATCAGAACTTTACCAGACAGGCTTTACAGGTGATTCTTGAGGCAGAGTCAGATTTTGAGGTGGTAGGAAAAGCTACTAATGGGAAAGATGCTCTCAATTTTTTGTCACAAAATCAGGTTGATGTTACCCTCGTCGATCTAGATATGCCAGAGATGAATGGTTTGACCTTTACCAAAATCCTCGGTCAGCGTTTTTCTGATACTAAAATTATTATTTTTAGTAGTAATGATGATGAAAACAATATTAATGCAGCAGTCGAATTAGGAGCCAGAGGTTATTTACTTAAAGATACTTCTGCACCAGAAATTGTAGATACTATTCGGGCAGTTCAAAGAGGATATTTTCAATTAGGTCCTGGTCTATTTGAAAAGCTACTCTCGCATTTTATTCAACAAAAAGAACAAGCTGTCAAAAACTTAGCTGAACTGGAAAACAATTATGCTCAATCAATGACCAGATTAGAAGAAAAAATTATCTCGAAAAACGAAGCAGAAAGACAGGGTAAGCGCAAGANAAT
>JADEXJ010000072.1 GCA_015207195.1 Pleurocapsales cyanobacterium LEGE 10410 | reverse complement strand
ACTCCAATCTTCTACTAGCCAGTGACATAGCGTAACAACAGATAAAATAAATCACCGCCACAAAGAGATATACTTCGCCATAGCGTCCGAGATATTTGGGATTGGCAATAATCGATTGCGCCATGCCCAGTAAGTCAGTTAAACCGACGATCGCTAGTAAGGAGGTGTCTTTGAACAAAGCAATAAACTGTCCTACCATACTGGGGATTACGGTTTTGAGTGCCTGGGGCAGAATGATAAACCAGAGAGCGTATACGGGATTTAGACCCAAAGCTTTGGCAGCTTCGGTTTGTCCGCGAGGAATTGATTGTAAGCCACCCCGCACGTTTTCTGCTAGATAGGCAGCACTAAAAATAGTAAAACCCGCGATCGCTCGGACAACTCGATCTGGTCGCACGTCAGAAGGCAATACTAGGGGCAGCATTACCTGTGCCATAAATAGGATCGTAATTAGGGGAAAGCCCCGTACTAGCTCGATATAGGCAACGGACAGCCAACGAATTACGGGCAGATCGCTTTGTCTACCCAATGCCAGCAAAACTCCAAAGGGGAAGCAAAGAATAATGCTGACGATGGCGACGGGAATGGTTAACATCAAGCCACTAACGCGGTCTAAACTGATGTTGTTAGCGTTTAATAATAGCCAGATGTTAAAGCCGAAAGCCAATAACCAAATTACGGGTAGCCAGCTACTGAGATCGGGAAAATTTTTACCGATTTGCTTACCTACCAAGGCAGCTACGATCAACAGCAGCAGCATGGCGATTAAAATGATACTAGAGCGGATTCCCCCTGGTATGGCAACGGCAAAGCAGGTAGCAGCAACCAGACCTAAAACAATTAAAATGCGTCGATTAAATAGTGTTGCAGCATCGTAAGCTAGTACGCCCCAGGAGATGCCCCCCAAGCCAACAATGACCCCCAACGTCACCCAAGCACGCCACAAAGCGTTGACGGGATATCTGCCGACAAAAAACAAGCGAAAGTTAGCATCGATTACCTGCCACTGGGCTTGGGCAAATGCCCAGGTAACTAAATTGGCAACTACCCAATAAATTAGACCCAGGCTTAAAATAGTCAGTATCCAGTTATACCAGGTGTTAAATAGATTTCTCCTCAGCCATTGCCCTGGAGTAACTTTACTTACGGGGGGTCGTCCTGGTTCAATATTTGCTACAGTCATAACCAAATCAGCAGTTTCTTAATGTATGCCCGTTTTAAACAGCGATCAGTACGCGATCGCCCTTCATACTAGTACACCACAGCTAGGTATAACTGTTAACAATTATGCAGGAGACAGTCGCCTGGGGATTTGGGATCTGGGACGAGGCTTATCATCTCAGCTACACCAACACTTACAGGAAATTCTGGTTCCCCAAACCTGGCAAGATCTGCAATTTATTGCCGTGGCTAAAGGACCAGGGGGCTTTACGGGAACCCGCGTGGGGGTAGTTACCGCTCGTACTATTGCCCAACAGTTAAACATTCCTCTGTTTGGTATTTCCAACTTGGCAGCAGTGGCAGCAGCGCACCAGATGTCAGGCGATCGCTTGCTAGCGGTACAGATGGCTGCCAGGAGAGAACAGTTGTTTGTAGCGATTTATCAGTTAGATGAGCTGGGACATTTAAAACCATATCTAGAGGATACTTTGATGAGCGTTGCAACTTGGCAAGCAACCTTAGCTAATTTGGAATTTCCCCATCGCTTAATTATCGCCGAAGACAGCATCGCAGCCACTGTAACCAACGTACTAGATTTAGCCTATGCTGCTTGGCAACAGGAAACACATCCTCATTGGTCAGAAATAGTACCGTATTACGGTCAACACCCCGTTACTGTTGGTAAATAATGACTACAATAATCGTAATTCCCTATACTTACATATAGCTAAAAATATTAATGACTTCCATCCTCACCACACAGCCAAAACTCAATGCTCCAACTATATGTAAACTTGATAATGGTCTAACTATTGTTGCCGAACAGATGCCTGTCGAAGCGGTAAACCTTAACCTCTGGTTAAACGTCGGTTCGGCTAAGGAAAGCGATCGGATTAACGGAATGGCGCATTTCCTAGAACACATGGTATTCAAAGGTACACCTAATCTAGATATTGGTGAATTTGAACACCTAATTGAAGAAAGAGGTGCGGTAACCAATGCAGCTACTAGCCAGGACTATACTCATTACTATATAACCACTGCACCCAAGGATTTTGCCGAACTAGCCCCTTTGCAGCTAGATGTAGTTTTAAACCCCAGCTTAGAAACTGAGGCTTTTGAACGGGAGAAACTAGTTGTCCTAGAAGAGATTCGTCGCTCTGAAGACAACCCCCGTCGTCGTACCTTCTATCGTTCGATGGAAACCTGTTTTGCAACTTTACCCTATCGTCGCCCCGTACTCGGTCCTGCAACAGTGATTGAAAACTTGCGATCGCAACAGATGCGAGATTTTCATGGTGCTTGGTATCAGCCTAAATCGATGACCGCAGCCGTGGTGGGAAATCTTCCCGTAGAAAAGTTAATCGAGATTGTTAGTCAAGGATTCGAGCAGCATTATAATTCTGGTCAGGAGTATCAAAAAAATAGCACTCCTGCTGTAACTCCAGAACAGCCTTTTACTAAAATAGATCGTCAGGAATATACCGACGACACTCTACAACAGGCGCGGTTAGTTATGGTCTGGCGCGTTCCTGGAATGGAAGATCTGGCTAAAACCTACGCTTTGGATATTTTGGCAGTAATTTTGGGGCAGGGTAAGGTATCTCGACTGTTTAGAGAGTTGCGAGAAGAAAAAGGTCTGGTCAATCAAATTGGTGTGAGTAATATGACTCAAACCCACCAGGGCGTATTTTATATTTCTGCTGCTTTGCCCACAGAAAATCTTGCCCAAGTAGAACAGGCGATCGCCGAGCAAATCAAAACCATCCGAACCGAACCGATCGCAGCTAAAGATATCGACCGTATCCGTACCCAGGTAGCCAATCGATTTATTTTTGCCAACGAACGTCCCAGCGATCGCGCAAACCTTTACGGTTATTATTATTCTCAACTACAAAATTTAGCTCCAGCCCTCAATTATCCCCAGCAGATCCAAGGGATTTCTGCCGAAGATCTACAGCTAGCAGCTCAAAAATATCTCGATCCCGAAGCTTACGGGGTTGTAGTGATGAAACCCAATAGTTAGGAGTGTCACTGATTATTTTGCTAGTTTGCCACCAACCAGAATATCGGTGATTTGTTTTGGTAACTCTAAAGGACGAAAAGGTTTGGTAATGACCCCAGCCAAATCTAACTCCATGAGTTCTGAGGCGATCGCCGATTGAGTTTTAGCAGTCATCAAAATTACAGGAATGGTTGCCGTGTGTTGATTGGATTTTAGTTGTTTGAGAGTTTGTTTACCATCCCATTCAGGCATCATTAAATCTAATAAAATCACCTCTGGCTGTCTAGTCTCGGCTAATTCCAATCCTGCCTGACCCGAACTCGCGGTAATCACATTCCAATCTGCTGCCATTTCTAAACCCATTTGGGCAATTTCTTTGACATCATCTTCGTCGTCAATAATCAAAATATTTTTGCTCATAGTATTCGGCTGCGATAGTTAAATTTAATTCAATTAATTTAAACTACAATCGAGAACAGTTAGAGAAATTATCGGAATTTATCATTTTTATGATTTAGAAGCGATTAATAATTAATTTCTTGTTTGATGTTGTAAGGGCAAACTAATATAAAAAGAGCTTCCTGTTCCCAACTCGCTTGCTGCCCAGATCTTGCCGTGATGCCTCTCAACAATGTGACGACAAATTGCCAATCCCAAACCAGTTCCCCCTTTGCTACGAGAGTCGGAAGCATCTACCTGTTGGAAACGTTCAAAGATCGATTCTAACTTATCTGCGGGGATACCTCTCCCTGTATCTTGGATGACTATCTGACAACGATCTCTTTGCACCTTGGCTGTTAATTTAACCGTCCCTCCAGGTTCGGTGAATTTGATTCCGTTATTGAGTAAATTGGTCAGCGTCTGTAAAATACGGTCGGAGTCGAGATTGATATTGGCATCGCAAGGTTCTAGTAACAGTTTGACTTGAGCTTTTTCAGCCATTGCCTGCATAGTTTCGACAGCCTGCACCAGCAACGGTTCAAGACTACAGAACATCGGCTGGATCGCGATCTTACCTGACTTCATTCGTTCTAAGTCTAAAATATCGTTAACCAGACGGATCAAACGTTCGCTGTTGCGTATAGCTACCCGTAAGATTTGTTGACCGCGATCGCTTAGTGTACCGAGTTGACCAGAATTTAATAAGTCTAAGGCACCGATAGTAGAAGTCATGGGGGTACGCAGTTCGTGACTCACCAAAGAGATAAATTCATTTTCTAATCGTTTGCGTTCGGTAATATCGTTGAGGATTTGTAGAGTGCATTTGGTTCCCCCCAGTTCGATTATTTCCATTGATAACAATAGAGTTTTTATCTGACCCGATTTGGTGGGAAATTCCAACTCTAAGTTGTGAATAAAGCCTTGGGAATCTGACTTGTGGACTGCTTGCTGGTATACTGCCCAAGCTGATTTTGAATAAATTTGTCCGATATTTTTGTTGGTTACTTCCGAGATGGCATAGCCACTCATTTGTAGAAAGCTTTGATTAACTTCTAGCAATTGTCCCGACTCGTAGGCAGCGATCGCGATCGGATTAGGACAGGTACGAAAGGCTTTGGCAAACTTGTCTTCTGCTGCGGTTTTTTCGGCAATTTCTTGCTGTAGCTGACTATTTTGGGCTTCAAGTTTAAGCTGTAGATTGCGGATGGTTAGGTGCGTATCTAATCTGGCTAGAACTTCCTCGACCTGAAACGGCTTAGTAATATAATCTACCCCGCCTACTTGAAACGCCTTTACCTTGTCAAACACGTCTCCTAAAGCACTGATAAAGATTACAGGAATATCGCGGGTGCGATCGTCAGCTTTTAGCTGCTGGCATACCTCATAGCCATTCATCTCAGGCATTTTTACATCCAGCAAAATTAAGTCAGGTGCTACTGCTTTTGCCCCTCGAATAGCCGTAGAACCTTTAGTAACACTTCTGACTTTATATCCCTTTTCGGTTAACATCTGAGACAACAAAGCCAAGTTTTCTGGCGTATCATCAATAGCCAAAATATCTGCTTTTGGAGGACAGTTGCGTTCTCTAGACATTATCATTGCTTGGATCGACTATCCAAAATATACCGCAAGATGTTATTCCACAAAGACGGGACTTGCTTCCTTCTAACATTTGCGGACTAGTATTTAATCTCAAACAATTACAAAAAGAATCATAATTATTAGCATCATGCAATTGATTATGGCTAATTTTTGTTCGGACATCTCAATCGCTCCTGTTTTATTATTAACTGTACGATTTAGAATAAATAGCAAACGAGAAAATCTAGAGATTTTAAAAAATTACGAGAGTTTCAACGTATCCTTAAGCCGTCAGGTAGATTAGCTTTGGTATGGAATCATTGGGACACCAGGGACTCCTTTAGTCGTCAATATAAGAAACTCGTGCGTAGGGCTGGTAGACAAGGTAAAGCTAGGGTTACCCCTTACGATGATTTCCCATCTGGTTGGGTGAAGGCAGCTCGCATATTACTTCTTTGGAATACATGTTTAATACCCAATTTCCAGAATGTTAGTCGTTATAAATTTACTCATCAACAGACAGTTGATTTAGCTGAATTGATTGGTTGTGCTAGTTCCTACTCTTTTCCTCTAGAAGAAAAAATTTGTCAACAGCTAGTTAAAGACTTAAAAAGTTTAATAGATTGTAGTCAAGCTCCGCATCGTCTCGTATATAAAACAACTTTATTTTTAGCTGAACCAAAACACAAGTATCGTAATTCTTCGGATACAAAAAAACTTTGTTAGTTGTTAGTTATTAAGAGAGCTGCTTCTGATGGCGGTGTTGTTCTCTAATTCGCCCAAGTTGAACAATTTATTTACTCCATTCGGCAGCAATTTCTTTAATTCTAGCTATAGCTTCATCCGCTGCTTGTTCGGGATTGAGGCGATCGCTAGTTACCTTGATTAGAGCTTTGCCCCAGATGTTTTCTGCTAAAACCTGGCTATAGGCAGGGTGATCGACGGTGTAGAATAAGCGAGGGCTTTTAGTACTTAGTACTTTGCTAGCTTTGAGATAGGGATCTTCAGTATTCTGCCAGAAAGGAGCCGAGCAGATTGAGTTGCGTACTGGATAAGTTCTGCTATTGGAAGCTTTGAAGTAGTTAATTGCAATTTGAGGCTGAATAAAATAATTCAAAAAGTCTTTGGCTAAAGACTGTTGAGCGGAATCTTGAAAAATAACCGCTTGTCGGACAGAAACTAAGGGGCGAATTGGTTCGCCATTTGGTTTATGAGGAAATTGCAGAATACCTAGACGTTTGTAGTAGACATCGCGATCGCTCCTAACGGTAGCTGGAATTGACAAGGTGGCATTAGGAGTCATCAAAACTGAGCGATTGAGTAAGCTACGATTGTTATCAGTATCCATCCACTGAGTTGCATCGGGAGGAATATAACCCTGTTGATACATCTGAGCGTACCAGCTGAGGCAGTTAATAATTCCCTGGCGTACTTCAGGGCGTTCTATTTGTAGTTCTCCCCGTTGGTCGAATAAAGCAACATCGTATGCTTCTAAAACTTGCTCGAACAAAAAAATCGTATCATTGGCACTATTGTTGCCACTCAACGGTAATCCCAGAGCATAAATATCTAAATTTTGTTGGGTTTTTAGTTGAGTTTGTGCCTGCTGCCAAAACCGCCAAAAACCATTCCAGTCTTGGGGAATATCATCGGCATTTAAACCTACCGCAGCTAATAAATCTTGCCAATAGAAGATAAATATCGTGATTTGATTAATCGGAACGGCATAGTAACTGGGTTTTGCTTGAGCTGAATTACTGTAGGTAATTGCTCTGAGGATATGTTCGGGATAATCATCCTCGATTGGTTTAATTAGATCGGTAACATCTACTAACTTATTTTGCCAGGCTAACTGAGGATATAATAGGCGATCGCCTTGAGGGTTCATCATCAGATCGGGAAGATTGCCCGCTTCGTCAGCCCGTTTAGCTTTGGCGGTTAGTTCCTCACTGGAGAAAAAGTCTAGTTTGACCCGATTGCCCGTTTGACTCTGCCAGTTATTGACTACATTACGAATTGCTTCATCTTCTTCCAAGTTGTAACCCCGTTCCCACCAGATCTCTAGTTCATTTGTTTCTGATAAGGGGTTTTGCTGGGGGTCTAGATCTAGCTCAGTCTGATTCGAGCAAGCCATAGCTATTAATATTGTGGCGATCGCACTGGCAATCAGCCAATATCCCCATCTTTTCTTCATTCCCAGCACCCTGTCAACCCAATCTTCAGCAAACATAAATTGTTCTCTAGCATAAGTGGCGATCGGGAATAACTAGAGAAGTTTTTCAAATCTAAGTCTAATTTACGTTAGGACACTTATTACTTATTACTCACTACTTATTACTTACGAACAATTAACTTTTTTGTCCTAACCGACGACATACTGCGATATTTTAACGCTCCCATTCGGCAAAAATTTGTTTGATTTGAGCGATCGCTTCATCAGCAGCTTGTTCGGGAGATATTTTATCTACCACAATACTATTAAGAGCTTGACCCCAAATGTTTTGCTCTAAAACCAGGCTGTAAGCAGGATATCGAGCAGAATAAAACAGTCTGGTTGCACTTTGAGTTAGGGTTTTGGTGGCGGTTGCAACGGGAAGATTTTGCGGATTTGTCCAAAAAGAGTCTTGTCTTGCTGCTTTGATTGCGGGTAAATATCTTCCTCCAGCACTCTTGAGATAATTACCAATAACTTCTGGTTGAATAAGAAAAGTAAGAAAGTCCTGAGCGGTTTTTTGATTTTTAGCATCTGCTAAAACTACTGCTTGTCTGACAGATACTAGATGTCGAATCGGATTTCCATCGGGTTTATTAGGAAACTCCATCATACCTAGATTATTGGCAGAGACTTCGCGATTTTCATTCAAAGCGATCGCAATCGAAAGCGTAGGATTGGGTGTCATGACAACTTTACGGTTGAGAAATTCACGATTATTGTCAGGATCTAGCCAGTTTAATGCACTAGATGGTATATAACCCCGTTCGTAAAAGTCTGCATACCACTCCAAGCAATCAACTATACCTTGTCTTACATTCTCCTTGTCAATCTGAAGATTTCCGAGATCGTCAAATATTGCTACATTATAAGCCTCCAAAATCTGTTCAAATAAATAGTATGTATCGGAAGCTTCTTGAGAATAGGGGATACCCAAAGCATAAATATCCGGTTGCTCTGGTTGAAGTTGTAGCTGTATTGTTTTCCAGAATTCCCAAAATTTATCCCAATCTTGAGGAATATCTTTAGTATCTTTACCGACCCGATTTAATAAGTCTTGCCAATAAAAAATATGAATCGTGCCTTGATGAAGCGGAACGCTATAATAGCTTCGCTTTTCTTCTACGTTGTTATAAAGATAGGCTGCTGTTCTCGAAGTGGTTGTATAAAGTTGTTCTACAGGTTCAACTACGCTAGAAACATCTGCCAGTTTACCTTGCCAAGCTAATAAGGGATACTCCGCACGGCTAGAAAATAAAACGTCAGGAGGATTACCCGCCTGAATTGCTCGTCGAGTTTTTTGGGTTATCTCGTCAGCAGTATAAAATTTGACTTCTGCTTTTTGATTGCTTTTTTGCTGCCAAGCATCAACAATTTGATGAATTGCTTCATCTTCTTTGAGGATATAGCCTTTATCCCACCAGATTTGAAGAACATCAGTATTGGTTGGCGATCGCGTTGCCACTTCATCATGTTGTAATCGAGTATCTGAATTACAGGCAATAACTAGCATCAGAGTAATTATTACCAGAGCAAAATAACTTAAGAGTTTTTTGGTCATTAATTCTTGAACCTAAAATATGAATGCAAATGAATGCAAAATACTCGTGACTATTATTAGAGTTTAAAATCGGCTTTTCCGTCAAGAAATATATTAAAAAGTAAAGAGGCTTTGCTACAGGCGATCGGTAACTAAAAATGCCAATTTCAATCAGTTGATTGAAGGACTAATAGCTTAACCTCTGAATACAAGTCTGATAAAGAGCATGCAGAGTATTACCGTCTTTAAGATCTTCGGCTATTCCACATCTAAAAGCTATTTGAAAACGCTCGCCTTCGGCAGAACTAAAGACTTGTTTTCTCAGGATAGTTAGTAGTTCGGTTAAATGTTCTTTGCCCTGGATTTTATCTAAATTGGGCAGCCCAATAATAAAATCACCATTACCCCAATAGCTAGTTATTTCATCTTTACGAAAGACAGCTTGGATCACTTTGCCCCATTGCGCTAAGATGCGATCGCCTGTTTGATGACCGTATTTAAAATTAATTTGCTCTAGTTCGGTTATTTTTACTACCGCCAAACAAAACCCTCGATGATTATTTTTTGCTGGCAGCAGACTTTCTAGTTCCCGACTGCTTTGAAAACGATTGGTCAATCCTGTCAATCGATCTTGAGTAGCTAGGCTACGTAATAAACGGCTACGCTCTAATCGGTTATTAATTCTGGCGATTAGTTCGGCGCTGATTACGGGTTTGGAGATATAGTCATCTCCCCCTACTTCAAATACCTGTTGAATTGTTGAAACATCCCGCCTTGCAGTCAGAAACAACACGGGTAATTCTTGCCAGTCTGGATCGCTACGCAGTGTCTGACATAGCTCAATACCGTTGATTTCGGGCATCTCGATATCGAGAATCACTAGATCGGGAGGAGTTAGCTGCAATTCTTGCCAAAACTGGCTGGGACGAGCTAAAGTTCTGACTCTGATTCCCCAGGGTTCGAGGAGCGATCGCATGGCATCGAGAAAAACCACATCATCATCGACGATTAAGATTGAGGTGGTTGCCGATTGATGCTGTTTGATTAATTTAATCCCAGTTTGCCAAATTATTTCTGAGGTAACGGGTTTTACCAAAAAGCTGTTGGCACCTGCACGAATGGCACTCAAGCGTTCTGATAAACAGTCTGTAGGCGATAAAACCAAGGTAGGAATTGCAGGATTACGAGAATTCAATTTACTAACCAGAGATAAATATTCCTGTGGCTGGGTGGCTGTCTCAGTATCTATTGCCACCATATAAGGAGAACGACTATCTAGCCATGTCTCAGCTTGGAGAAGACGATCTATTTGATGCCAACTCAATCCTTGAGTTTTGCCAAACTGCTGTAAATCTTGATATAAATTAGCGTCAGCAGAAATTAATAATAGCTCCGCCTGAGTCTCGGTGGCAGTACTTGTGGTTGGGACGCTATCTAGAGCTAATAAGCGGTCTAGATCGGCAACTAGATCGATAAATTGTCGCTGTTGTTGAATATTCAATCCTGAATTATCTTGCAGCAAAATTTCTATTTCACCAGCTATATCGGTTCCTGCATCTCTAGAGAACATTCCCAACACACCTGCTAGTTTATGGGCTGCCCGTTCGGCACTATGTTTGGTTTCAGGAGATAGTTGAGCTTTTTTTAGCAACGATACCGCATGATGCAAGACATTTAGGCGATCGCCCATCTTATCTTGATGTTTGAGCCACATTTGTTCCATTCTTTGATTGAATTCTTGCTCCATCAACGAGGAGTGATTACTTTCCAAGGACGGTTGAGCAATTTTAGGATTTAAACGATAGCCAATACCATAAACATTTTCAATCCAATCTACCGCCCCAGCCTGTTTGAGTTTTTTGCGTAATCCTTTGATGTGTGCTTTGACACTTTCTTCTAGTGGAGGATCGTCGAATGTCCAAATCTTATCGAGGATTTGTGCGCGACTGAATACTCGTGCGGGATTGCGTAAAAAGATTTCTAATAAACTATATTCTTTGGCGGTAAGTTTGATTGGCTGCTGCTGATAGCTAACCTCACAACTGTTGGGATCTAAGGTTAATCCATCAACCTCTAACACACTGGTAGTAGCGACTTCTCCTCGACGAGATAATGCCCTAATTCTGGCATTCAACTCGCCCAAATCTAGGGGTTTGGTTAGATAATCATCTGCCCCCGCATCTAAACCCAGAATGCGATCTTGACTGGCATTCTTCGCCGTCATCAAGAGAATTGGTGTGGCATAACCTTCGGCACGCATTGTTGCACACAAACTGACTCCATCTAATCCTGGTAGATTAACATCGAGTAAAACCAAGTCATACTCTCCCATTTGGACATATTCCCAGCCCAGTTGTCCATCTTCGGCGGTGTCTACTATATGACGCTGGCTGGATAGGGAACGTTTTAAGACATCTACTAAAATTTCATCATCATCTACTATTAAGATTCGCATGGTGCGATCGCCTTTTTGAATATACTTAATCAACCAATATCATGAAATTGATTCGGGAAGAACTAGGGAATTTCCTTAGTCTTTAGTTACTGGGTGGGGCTGGAAGGCGGTGATTTTGGCGACTGGCGTTCTTCTAGGGTGGACAAAAACAATTAGAACCAACCAAAGCTGCTGCAATATTTTGAGTATCGCTTCAATCTATAGCTTGACTGGGATAAGACATTTCGAGAACAATTACGTCACCATCAGCAATAAAAGGACCGTGAACTTCTCCTGGGGGTCTACTGGCATAGTATCCAGGTTCGAGCCACATATCAAATGCCCGATCGTATAGACGACCTGAAATGACAAATATTTCTTCAGGATAGTTGTGGCTTTTGGCACCGAAGGCTTCTGTGGAATAACCACTGATAAACTTGGTCAATCTGGTATAGTCTCCCGATTCAGGGTCTTCAGCAATAGTAAGTTGGGTCAGATTGCCATCTGAACCTTCAATTACTTCCCAGACTGCCTCATTTTCTTGGGCTAATGGATTCCAATAAGTTCTAGTTGATTTCATGTTCTTCTAGTAGTTGGCTAAAACTATACTTGCGATCGATAACTATACGTTTAAAACTAGCTGAAGTATTGTTGACTACTAAGTTACTTTAGAGACTTTTGTTATAGGAAAATATACCTAATGAGCTACTAAAGTCTTAGAGCAACTATCTATTTGGTTGATGTACAATTAGCGACATTTTTCAGATGTTTTTGTTTCCCGACATTTTTACTATTAAGCCATCTGAGAAAAACTATTTTCTGCTCTAAAATGATGAACATACATACAGATTTTACCTGGAAAACAGCACTTCAAGCAGCAAATTTTTTAGTCTTTCAGCATACAGGTAAGTATCTCAGCGATTTAGAAATTGTAATTTTACGCGGTGCATGGAACAATCGTACCTACGAACAAATTGCTGAAGCTGAGGGTTACACGGCTAGCTATCTATGCAAAGATATTGGATGTAAACTTTGGGGAAATCTTTCGACAATATTACAAGAAAAAGTATCAAAGAAAAATTTTAGATCGGCTTTACAAAGAGAATGGAAAAATTACACTCAAGCCAGTCTAATTCAAAATGAAACTCAATTGGTAAAACCCATTACTATGGAAAATGGGGCTTCGACCAAAGGTTTATTTGATTTAGATGCTACTTACATCGAGCGATCGCCTATTGAATCAATCTGTTATGAAACGATTTTAAAACCAGGTTCTCTAATTCGGATTAAAGGGGCGAAATGGATGGGTAAAACTTCTTTGATTAAGCGAATTTTAGAACAGGGAAATTTACATAGACAAAAGACAGTATATTTAAATTTTGATACTGTTGATTGCCATACTATTGAGGATTTAAATAAGTTATTACCTTGGATATTCCTAGCTATTTCTGCTCAGTTGGAATTACCCAACAAGGTCTGGAAACATGGTAATCAAAATATTATTGATAGTCACAACAGTAGCACTTTATATTTCGAGGAATACATCTTGGCTGAAGCAAAAAATGACCTTGTTTTAGCTATAGATAATATTGATCGCTTATCTTTTAATCCAGCAGTGATGGTCGATTTCTTAGGTTTATTGTGCAGTTGGCACGAACTAGGTAAAACTAATGGTTGCTGGTCAAAACTCAAGTTGATTTTATCCTATTCTACTAAGACACATATTCCTGCCAGCACTAATCGACTGCCTTTTAACGCAGGAGTACCAATTTTGTTAGAAGAATTTGACTATGAGCAAGTTAAAACTTTAGCTGATTTATACCAAATAGATTTAACTAGCTTAGAAATCGATCGCTTGATGAATGAAGTGGGAGGACATCCTTATCTCATGAAATTAGCAATGTATCAAATGAAAACTAAAAGCACTACTTTAAAACTTTGAAATCCTTCCAAAACCAAAATGTTTCTAATTTAGAATATTCCTATTCCAGAAAAATTCTCTTTATTTGAGCAACAAAAGCGATCGCCAATCTTTTTGGGTTCTGTTAATTATCAAAAATTCTAGCTCCTCCAGGCATACAAATTAAAAAGATTAGAACCCTTTAACATAGTTTCTTGTGCCACTTCAATTTCGGTAAAACCTTGTTCTCGAAGCAAAGCTGTGATTTTTTGTAATCGATGTTCTAGATCGTGAACTTCGATCGCAATTTGCTTTATTTTGTGCCAATCTTCAGGATTAATACCCCAAAGTACATTCAACTCGCCTTTCTCCACGTCTATTTTGAGTAAATCGATGCGATCGACTTCGTGTTCCTGTAAAATCTCGGAAATGGTTCTTAGCTGACAGGAAACCCGCTCAGTTTGAAAGGCTTTATCTAGTTCGTTCTGAATTAATAGGGAGCGTATAAATGGTGGAAGCCAACGAAGCCAGCGAAGCGATTTTGGGGCATTTTTAAGATTGCGAACAATAGTTTGTTGGAGTTGATTCTGTAATTCTGGTAAATCATCCTGATAGGCAGAAGATAACATGGTGGCATTAGGATGATAAGCAAATTCTACGGTTTTTGATTCTTCGGCAAGTCCGCAGGGAAAGACTTTAATTTTTTCTGAGTCGAAACGGTTGGCGTTAGCCTGTAGAACCTCGAAAACGGCGGGGATAGGTTCAAAGGCATAGATATTGACATTTTTATGGCACTTTTGATAAGTCCATAGAGAAAACAGACCAATATTAGCTCCCACATCAAACACAATATCCCCTTCATCTAGCTCAATCCCATATTTAATGTAGTCTTGAATCTGCTCGTAAAGCACTGGTACTTCCTGATCTCGAAGGCAAAATACTTCCGTGCCATTGGGTAATTTAGTTTCGGCAATTGTAGTTGGCATAGCGATCGCTCCAGTTATTAAGATTTTAATTAGTAGCGTGTGCTAAAACAGGTTCACCAGTATTGACAGCTCGTTCAATAATGTCGGCAGCTTTACTTGCTCCTCCACCACGCTGGTTGGCTTGCTGTAGCTTCAAAGCATTTTCTTGATAGGAATTATTGGTGAGAACCTGTTTGATAGTCTGGTGTAGCTTTTCTGCATTAACCTCCTGCAAGGGTATTGCCTCTCCCGTTTGCGTCCAAACAATCCGTGCTGCTACTCCTGGCTGATCGTTAGTGATGGGAATGGCTACCATCGGTACTCCATAGCTTAGAGATTCGAGGGTGGTATTCATCCCTGCATGGGTTATGGTTAGGGCTGCTTTGGATAATAGCTCTAGCTGGGGTGCATAGCCAACAACAATCGGATTTCCTGGTAATTCTGGTAAAGATTCTGGACTCGCCCCACCACCCAAAGCAATAACTAACTGGGCATCTAAGTCGGCGCAAGCTTCGGCGATCGCTTGAAAAACCCAGAGTAGTCGATTTTGTATCGTTCCCAAAGAGGCATAAATCAGTGGTTGTTCCGTTAGCCGTTCGTAGGGAAAAGGAGCTGATGCTCGACTACGGGGGTTACTAAAAGAACCCGTGAAATGGAAACACGCGGGTAGTTCTTGTCGAGGAAATTCCAGTTCGGCAGGCTGTTGACTAATTTGCGCTAGTTGGGAATAAAGCTGATTGGGTTGGTTGTGGGGGGTTAGGTTCCATAACGAGCGATAATCATTGATGACTTGTCGCAGGGATGCGCCAACGGCATTTAACCTTTCATAACCCAGACGATTGCGTTCGAGTCCAGATGGTGAAGGGTCGTAATTCCAAGAGGTGCTAAAGGGAGGAACAGTTAGTTCTCGATTCAACATCAAAGCATTGCAAATGCTAACAAAAGGTAGGTTGAGATGGTCGGCAACCGTTCCTCCTTCAGGAGCAGCCTGATCTACTAATAACGCCTCTATACCCTTAGTTTTAATTACTTCTGGAGCATCTCGAAGATATATCTTTGCCGTATTGGTAATCCAATCGAGAGTGTAGTGCAACGCCTCAGCTCCGCTCAAATTACCCAATTGGGTAAACAAATTTTTGGTCGCTCCCACGGGAAAATCAGATTTACCGACTACCTGAAATTCTAATCCTGCTGCGGTAGTGTTCGAGCGAGCATCTTCAATGCCAATTACGGTAACGTGATGACCGCGCTGTTGCAGTTCGTATCCTAAGGTCGTCATGGGGTTGAGGTGTCCTGCTGCTGCTGGGCAAATAATGCCAAAATGAGTCATGTTACTTTTTTGGTTAACGTCAGGTTGAATTTTGGTTGAATTGGCAATAGAAAAGATTTGGTCTTGTGAGGAGTTTACAGACTTATTGAATCGAATTGATTTAATTTGTATTGTGTTTAATATATTTTGATAAACTAGTTTTTTCAGGCGATCGCGCTTTATTTAGCTGATTTAGATCAAATCCACCTACAGGAGAGGCAGTAGTCATAACTTTAGTACGACTTTGAGACTTCCAGTATTCGTATTTGAGCAAGGGAAAGGCAGCGACTTTTTTCGCTAATGCCCCAAAGAAAACATAGCCAGCTAACAAACGTTCCCACGAGCCAAAGCAAGATTCCCTCAACTCTTCGATCTGTTCTTTTTGTTCGGCTACGGCAGCGTTTCTAAAGTAGATCGCATCATTGTTGCTGTTTAAAACCACAGCTTGGCTAAAACCCTGATGGGCAATTTGGGGATCATTACCCAGGGCGATGATTTCCGCACCAATCTTGAGATTTTTTACGCCGTTTGCCTGTTTTCCCGTCATGATTACCGCGTTCTCTGCCTCTTGCTGCTGTTGGCTGCGTCTGCCATCGGGTATACCTAACCAGATCAAAGTACCACGCACTATCCTGTGTCCAAAAGCGTGCAGTAAATGATCCTGGGGATTGGCACTGTGAACCTCAATGGTGGCAATGCCATAGCTGAGAGAAAAGAGTTTACTTACGTATGCCTGCAATAGCTGGTTAACCCAAGACACGTCGCCGATAATTAAAGTTCTTTGACCCGTTCTCGCAAGTAGTTGTCTACCCTGAAAGTAGCGAATAGCTAATGTCCACAACCAGGCACCAAAGATATACACGGCAATATCGGCACAGGTTATTAATGGTGCCAGAAATTGAATCAAATCTGTAGGTAAATTTAGTAGGTTAAACAGCAATCCCAACAGAGTTTTAACCACAGGTAAAGTATGACCGAAAGGAATTACCCACCCGACAGACATGACGATATATAGGGCATGAATTGCCCAGGCAACAGGAGTTTCGGTAACGTGATTTGCCCAGTGGCGACCGCTTTGCATTAAGGTTTGTGCGATCGCCGATTTAATCGGTTCACCCTTGGCGTTAGTCCCGATAATCTGCAAGACATTTTTGTTGATAAAATCTTCCTTCATCATGCCTAAAACCATTAGGCTTTCGGTAGTTAAGGTCATGCCTAGAGGAGCGGAATGGGGAAACTTATGCCTCATTTGCTTTGCCAGATAAAACAATAGCTCAGTTAAGGTTTGTCCCGCAGCAGCAACTGCTACAGTGCTAGGTTCGGCTGTTCTGCGCCCACTACCGTTGACAAAGATGCGATAGCGACTGTCGAGGGCGCGATTATGTTTGTTGTCTAGAAACGAGGAATGAGTAATTGTGGTTAATCCCCCGTTACCTTGAGTAGAATTAATAAAGCTGCTAAGTTCTCCCGTGAGGATAAATAGTTCGCCAATAATGCCTTGACTGGATAAATGATCGAATACATCAATTGCCTGCACTGTCGAAAAGGTTTGACCCGATTGGGTAATTGCCAGTACGAGGGAATCTTGACCTAGATTTAGTTGACTAAAGCTGCGGTTTAACTGCTGTAAGATTTGGTTTGCCGAGACAGTGACAATATTTAAAAAGGGAAAGACCACTCTAAGATCTTGGGCAAATTTCTCTCCCAACCAGAGGCTGTTTTCTTCTCCTGTAATTAGCAAATCTACCGCAGGCATTTTTCTAATCTTGCTCAGTAAACCTGCCTTGAACATCAATCGTTGTCTTTTCTCAAACCGCTGAACTTTTTCGACGAGCAGGTAAACTAGATAATTAGCACTACGACGATTGAGAGAGGTGGGATTTTCCCAGTCGGTCTTTATTTCATGGAGTACTCTGGGAATTGAGTTAATGTCATTAGCTATGGGATCTCGTCCTATCTCTCTAGGCTTCAGGCGGTCTAAATGGGGATGATCCTGCATCGAGATCCAGCGATCCTGTAGCTCTAATACCTGTAGTTCCCGTTGCTGCATTAAAGAGTAGACGGTAAGATTCTTTGCACTGACTTTTGCTACTTCGCCACCTTCGCGGTCTAAATCCAAACGAAAAGATTCCTGCTTATTTAACAAAATGCGGTCGATCGCAGCAGGCTCGGAAGCATATACCATATAGCCTTCTGACCAGTTAAAGCCAACAGTAATCGGTTGTCCCCTGGCACACAAAACCAATTCTGCTTCTTCTAAAGTAGAGGTGGTAACCAAGCCAAAACTGCCCCGCGCCCTAGAGATAAAGATTTGAGTTGCTCGATATAGGTCGTTGTCAAAGAAGGTTTGGAGGGCGAATTGAACAAAAGTTGTCAGGTGTAACTGCGACCAGCCCAAAGTCGAATTATGGCTTTTTAAGGCTCGGATGAGATTTTGTTGCAGACTGGCAGAAAATTTTAATGATGCGGGATCGAGCTTACTAGAATTAGACCGCTTTAAGTTAGCCAGTTCTTCAATGAAGACGCGATCGCATATCTGCGCCCAGGTATTTAGTTTGTCTCTGCTGGGGGCAGTATTAAGAGCATTGGTAGTAGGCTTTTGTCCGTCAAAAGCATCCTCGATCGCAGTAGCAATAACCTGTTGGTAAGCCAGCCGTACCGAGGAATACCACCTTCCCTGAGTAACTAATAAATTCATCATCCCCGCAATCTTGGGAGAATCTCCTTGAGTGGCGTTGGGTGTATGTAATACTCGTTCTAGCCATAAGCCCAGAGTAATACTATCGATCTGACGATTGAAGATTTGCCAACTATTAAAATCTCCGTTATGGGTAATGCGGTGATGCACATTTTTAACTTCACAAATCCATTCTCGACCCGTAAATTGCCACACCTCTTGGTTTCTAGCACCGATCCATTCGTGCCAGTGGGTTTCTAATACCGAAGGTGCCGTACCACTGGTGGCATAGCGATAGTGCCAGACTCCTATGGCGGACGATTCTACAGGCTTTACTCCTACTGCGATCGCTTGGTGGCGGATCGGCGCAAAGGCTGCTTCTAATGATTGGGTAAGATTACCTCGCTTGCGATTGACGATTTTTTTACCCACAAACACGGCAGAGTTACCGTTTTTACCGATAACTAATCCTCCACCCGCCTGTTCGCCTCGCACTTCGGTTTCTCGTCCCATTTGTAGAGCAATCTTTAGCATTCGATCGGGTAATAGCTGGTTGCCATCATCGGGCTGTCGTTGGGCGATTAAGCCAAAGTTACCACAGTATAAATAGTCTGCTACCCCTGTTATAAATGCCTTCATGTCGGAAAGGGAAGACAAGGCAATTAGCAAATTGGCAACTATCAAAGCTTGAGCGAACCAGCTATGAGAATAGCTGCAACAGGCTGCAACCAAGAGATTTAAGACAATGCCCCCTAAGGCTTTTGTTTTTATGTGATGTGGTTTTCCTAGCTTTAGATATGGCTGGGGACGAGGTGAAATAGCAGGAATGAATATGGGATGGCAAGGAAGTAGCGAGCTTAATATATCTGCAATGCTTTGATGTTCGAGAATGTTAATTAGATTAATCGCTGATAATTCTCTGTCAGAAGCGGCGATCGCGATGGTATGCCCCAAACCATGAACTATTATCACACTCTGCCAAATCAATCTAATTGCCACCGCATAAATTAGCAATAGCAAACAACTCTGAGCCAAGTTTCCATCCAGGCTACGAGAAATTATGAGGATAGCGATCGCCTCTGGAATAATGTTGTAATTTAAATATTTCATATTAGCTATAAAAAGTTATTGTTATTCAAGTCAATTGATACTATTTCGGCTCGACAATGGGAGTAAATTCAAAATCAAACCGATCGCCACTGCCAGGCTGAATTTTGACTAACTGAATGTCGCTGAGGCGATCGCCTGAAGGTAGAAAGCTTACTCGTCCCTCAACTCCAGTTGTTGATAAGTTGGGATTGGCAAGATTTTGTCGGATGCTGATTCGCGTGGGCTGAGGAGTATGAGCGATCGCGGAGATTATCGCTTGGGCTGCATCATAAGCCATAGCAGTACGCCAGTTAACATTTCCCCCCCAAAGTTGTCGCGCAGTGGAGGCAAACTTACTATCGGGGCTACTTTTGATATGCCAGGGAATTGCTAACACCATATCTTGGGCAGCTTCTCCTGAAATTTGTAAAGTTTTGGGGGTATAAACATCATCACCAGCCAACAGACTGAGGCGTTGGTCATTCACCTGCACCACCTGTAAGGCTTTGTCCAAGGTGCTAGTGTTGGCAGCCAACATAATTACTTCCGCCCCGCGATTAACTGCTTCAGAAAAGCGATCGCCTGCATTAAAATTGGCATCGGACAGATCGAAAGTATTAGTTACTTCTCCTCCACCCAGAGATACCGCCGTAGCAAATTCTGATTTGAGAGACTCGCTATAGTTGCTCTGAGAGTTATAAAAAATTGCCACTTTCTGTTGCTGAAGATGTTCCCGCATATATTCCGCTAATGCCCTGGCAGCAATATAATCGCTGGGAACGGTACGAAAGATATAGGGACTAAAGTTGGATAGTTTAACAGAGGTACTAATCGGCGAAATTGCCACTAGTTTTTCCGCTTCGTAGATTGGTGCAGTCGCCAAAGTAACGTCACTGGCATAATGCCCTACAACTGCTAAAATATCTCGATCTTGGCTGAGGTTTTCTACGATCTTTCTGGCAATTTCTGGATCGTTGTCATCATTGATAATTTGCACCTTTAGAGGAAGCTGGTTAATCCCTCCCCCTTGGTTGATGCGGTCTTGAGCCTGTGCCACACCCCGCAAAATTTCTTGGGCTGCATTAACATCACTGCCAATAGGAACAGAAACAGCAATGGTGTAGGATTTAGCTTGTCCGATACGGGCATTATTCAAATAAATTAAACTTTCAGGATCGTTAGCCACAGTTTTGAGAGATGCAGCCAGTAAAGATGCAGCCTGGTAATAGTTCCCCTTAGCAAAGGCAGCTACAGCCAGCTCTTTTTCTGGGGTAGTCGTGCGCGAAATTAAGATTTTTTCTCCTTGACTAAGGCGATCTTCCAGTCGCGTATCTGACTCTACAGAATCGGCATTAAACATAGGATTAGCAACTTCTAGGTTTGCCATCTGCAAACAGAGATACCCCCCAAAAATCAAAACTGCGGTAAACGGGATAAAAAATAGAGATTTAGACAGCAGATTGCCCGTCCGTGCAGCTTTTTCGGTTAGCTTCTGTCGGTTCAAACGTGGTGGGGAATTAGCTTGAGTAGGTTTAAAGGCTGTGGTGATAGAAATGTCCTGTAAAGTTTTAATCACTTCGGCTGCGCTGCCAAAGCGATCGCTTGGATGGGGAGACAGCATCGTACTCAAGATCCACTCCAACTTAGAACTAAGAGTTACTAGCGATCGCCACTGCCAGCGATAATCATTAGGATCGATTAATTGTTGTGGTTCTTTTCCCGTCAACAGCACTACCGCCGTAGCAGCTAGGGCATAGAGGTCGCTATGAGCGTAAACAATGCCTTGCTCTACCTGTTCTGGAGGAGAATAGCCAGCTTTGCCCAAGGCTGTGGCAATTAGAGGGATTGCAGGATCGCTTACTTCCATTTCTCTCAATTGAGATTGGGTCTTGATTTCTACTTCTTTGATACAGCCAAAGTCAATCAGTACGGGAAGTTCATCGCGGGTGCGTAAGATTAAATTATCAGGAGAAATATCGCGGTGAATTACTCCCATTGAATGAATGTATTCTAAAATTGGCAGAACTTGCATTAATAATTGTCTTACTTCCGCTTCACTAAAGCAATGCGACTCTCCAGTTCCTTTATGCGAAGCGGTTCCTACGGGATACCGTAAACATATATCCTTCAGGACAGGGGAGGAAACCTTTCCCACAGAACTAGCTTCACGTCGCCTATCCAGACAGCGATCGCCTGCTGCTAAACGCTGATTGAGTAAATCATGATAGGTTGTTCCTTCAACATAGTCTTGAACCAAAAATAGAAATCCTTCGTCTTGTTGTTTGTAGCTAAATAGCTGCTGAAACTTAGGAATCTGAGGGTGCTGCAATCGATAGAGAACACCAGCCTCTCGTTCAAACAACTCTTGAGCTTTTTCGAGGACAAATGTAGATGTTCCTTTAAGCTGCGGTGCAAACTCTTTGAGAACACAACGCTCGTTAAAACGATTGAGATCTTCTGCTAGATAAGTACGGCTGAACCCTCCAGAACCCAAAGAGCGTAAAATACGATAGCGCGATCGCAGTATATCCCCAGAATTCAGCCGTGTGGACTTAGCTTTTAGTTGCTCTATGTCTCTCATCTGTTTGCACCTATTACGTAATTTTTGGCAAGATTAAGTTGATTTCGGAATTGAGTTGAGGACGACCTATTACTTTTCTAAAAGGTCAAGAGAAAATATCTGCTGCTTGGTATTGTGGCGATTGATGATAGTAAATACTAGGGGAAAAATTCAGGTATTTGTTCCAAATATAAGTTCTGTAGATGATCTAGTCTTGTTTCAAGAACTGAAATAATCATAAAAATTCACTGCATAATAAACATCTGAAAAACGTCTCGAACTAACCTGAAACGAAAGAGTAGATCGAGCCTCTAACTTTTGCTATAACACTAAGTATTTATTCCTAATACTTTAGTTTACCTATCGATTTACAACTCCCCACCAAAGTGATAAATATGCGATCGACAGTGGCAAGTAAATTATGTTTCGCAGTTAAATAAAAATATATTCTTCTAACATGATTTTTATGATTTCTTCTATAAAATTTATACCCAATCCCTTCCGTTTTTTGCTGGTTACTGAATGGGTGATGCTCGCTAGCTGTGGCTCTCTGGCTATAGTAGAAGCTTTCCAGGGTCATACGATCCCCGTACAGCACATCTCAATTTTATTTGTGTTGGGCTTGATGGGTTTGGTTTTGCCTAGTGGAAGCCAATTCATCAAAGTTGTGTATACGGCGATTGAAATTGGTCTGATCTTTTACGGCACAGTATTAGGCTATCTCCACATCTTGCCAACTCTATATCTAATTGTAGTGATGCGAAGTTGTTTTCTGTTTAAATCTACAGGACGCTGGATAGTTACGGGTATAGTCTTCATCTTATTCCTCAGCGACCAATATAAATATATGCTACGGGCTATCCCAGAAGATCCAGAACAACAAATTCATTTTGGAATGCATATTATGGCTGAAACCTTGGTGTTTGGCTTGGGGATCTTTTTTGTGTTGCAGTTAACCAATAAAGTATTGTCTGAACGTCAAATCAGGCAAAAGCTAGCCAATGCTAACGAACAATTACAGAAATATGCCCAAACAATTGAAGAATTAGCCATAGTACAGGAACGCAATCGTATTGCTCGCGATATTCACGATTCCTTGGGTCATGCTCTAACCAGCTTAAATATTCAGATGCAAACCGCCGTCAAACTATGGGATAAAGAACCCGTGCAGGCTCACTCCTTTCTGACTCAGGCGCAATCATTGGGTAAAATGGCAATGCAGGAGGTACGTAAATCCGTTAGCACTTTGAGGGAAGACGCTAGAGAAGAACGACCTTTAGAAGCGAGAATTGAAACCCTAGTAGATGATTATCGTAAGGGAACGGGATTATCAATCTGTACCAACATCTGTAGCTGTGATACTGTAACTAAACCAGTCGCCAAAACAATTTATCGCACCGTTCAAGAAGCTTTGACTAATATTTTTAAATATGCCGAAGCTACGGAAGTACGAATTAAGCTTAAAACTACTTCAGAAGAATTATGCTTGACTGTCGAAGATAATGGTAAAGGTT
Source organism: Pleurocapsales cyanobacterium LEGE 10410 (assembly GCA_015207195.1). Classification (GTDB taxonomy): domain Bacteria; phylum Cyanobacteriota; class Cyanobacteriia; order Cyanobacteriales; family Xenococcaceae; genus Waterburya. The sequence goes on along the minus strand of JADEXJ010000072.1, from coordinate 6,282 downwards.
TCGATCCTCAGCAAAAAAGTTCTGGGTTTGGACTGCGGGGGATGCAAGAACGCACGACCTCAGTTAACGGTCAGTTTCAGCTAACCACCGCCCAAGGAAAAGGCTGTCGCATCAAGATCAAAATTCCCAATGAAGCTCATACTGTTTTGTCAAAAGCCCTGTAATATCGGGTACGTATGAACAGTTATAGCCGTACAAATTTAAGTTAACGTGAATTCGGGTTAAGTTGAACAGACAATCAGCCCGCACTCTCAGTCGCAGAAAGCGAAGTGGGTTGGCATTGTGTGGTATACTACTTTCAGTTGCAAAGGCACTATTGCCCTCCAGACACAGAAAGCTGGTTGATTAGGGTAGATATAAGACCGATGTAGCAAAGTTCGTAACTGATAAGCCTTGTGTCGCCTGATAAGTAATAGTAGGGAGCAAGCAGAAAAACGATACATAACCAAATATTTGTTTCTTTTTAGCTCTAGCCAGAAATGAGTTAGAGGTTCAGTATGGCTAAAGTCGAGGGGCTGTGTGCGGAGGTTGCCTCCGCACTTTATACGCCCCGTCCTGCTGTTCACCGAGAAGCACGGTTTTCTGGGATACGAGTAGCTGTCTCATACGAGAAGGGTGTCTTACCAGATACTCAGTCTTCGCGCAAGCAAGGCTGAGAGGCTTCATATGCTTATATGACAAAGGTCAAAAAACTGCTTTTTTCATTAAATATTGTCAAGTTAGCTTGAGCAAGAGAAAAATCAAAAGCTTATGGCTTATAGCTTAGAGCTTATAGCTATCCCCACAAGCTAATTTTCTTATTCCGAACTGATAACTTTTGATAAATGGTATTACTTTACAATTAAACGATAATATCTTTCTTAAGATATTCGCTAATTTTGTTGGTTAATAATGTAATTTCTTCGTTACTAAAATTAAATCCAGTAAATCTATGTAAACAATATTCATGTTCTTTGGTCACAAAAAAAAGCGTCGGAAATATATCTTGGGAATCTGTATGGCTTTTAGATAATCTCAAGGCAGTGATTTCTTCTTCTGGTATTAACAGATAATTGTTAGATTCTCTTTTTAGCGATCGCGTAACGTTAAGCTGTTTAGAATCCACCTCTATTTGAGTAGTATTAAAAAACATTTCTTTGATAAAATCGACAGTATATTTACTGTGCCTAAACCAAGAAACGAAAACAATAGCCATAGCTATTTTGAATATAAAGTTAGCGTAATAAGCAGCAGCTACGCCAACAGCTACAAAAAGTAAGATAATACCATTAAATAACAAAAATACTGTGGTTAAATAATTAGTAAATCTTGGTGAGGGAATAACAATCTTTAAATGCTCTGGTGTTTCTAAAACAACTAATTTACTTTGTATATTTTTCATATTTCGGAAATAAACTAAAGCTAAACATTATATTATAGCCAATAAAAAAAGCCCCGTTTTTTGACGGGGCTTAAAAATTGAATAGTAATTAAAAAAAGCTGTTTTAACGAACGGTATCGGCTAAATTATCGACACGAATTGGCTTGATGAAATACATTTTTATCAACTCTACGCCATTGGAAACATAGTGAGGTAATTTGCGTAATAGCTTAACTGGTGCAGGAACACTAGAACCAGCAATATGGGTTAGTTTTTCGTTATTAACCACGCACTTTTCTAAACTCTGATAGAATTCGGGATGCTCTACATTGAGAATAACAGGAAAGACTCTTCCTGCGGTTTCGTTAGTTTGTTTAATGACGTGCTTGTCATATTCTCTGGCATCCAAGCCTAGAGATTCGTAAAAACCAGAACGCTGAACATCATTAAGATACATAGTCGCAAATACTGAAAGCAAGAAGAAACGACACCACAGTCTTGCTTTCCAATCATTGAGAAACTTAGGTTGAGACTTCATGATTGCATCGAAGAAGTCACCATGACGGTTTTCATCCTGGCACCAGTTCTCGAAGAAGCTAAAAATAGGATAAATTTCGTTTTCTGGATGCTGTTGTAAATGACGGAAGATAGTTATATAACGCCAGTAACCAATTTTCTCAGAAAGATAAGTGGCGTAGAAAATAAATTTAGGTTTAAAGAAAGTGTACTTACGGCTTTTGGTTAAAAATCCTAAATCCAAAGAAAGATTGAAGTCAGATAATGCTTTATTCAAAAACCCTGCATGACGAGCTTCGTCTCGCGACATGAGGGTAAAAATTTCTGCCAGTACGGGGCTTTTGTCTTTTAAACGCCTACCTAATTCTTTATAAAGCAAAAATCCCGAAAATTCAGCGGTGCAGGAACGTTCGAGAAACTCAATGAATAGTTTGCGAGTTTCGCCACTAATATTATCCCAAGATTTTTGGAACTGCTCATTTCTGACAAAATGATGGCGATTATAGTCAACACGGAACTCCTCTAGAATTGCTCTTAGCTCTTCTTCGTTGAGGGAGATGTCCATGTTAGCCATCTCATCAAAATCTGTTGTATAAAAGCGTGGTGTGAGAATAGTTTCTTTGGCGGGAGACTTGACTCCAGGGCGCACTTCCTCAAACTGTGGTTTTTTAAGACTGTCTACCATTATTTTTAATACTTAAACTTTTTTCTATTGGACAAGCTGACTCTAACTGCCATCATCAGAGGTGACTAGGTAGTATTCTCTAACAGTTAGGATTGGTTGTGGCTATTTGTTAATGAATATTTACTACCCAATTTATTAGAATTACTGTTCTAGACTGCTTACAACTTATTGCGATCGCTTTCAGGAGGCATTATTAGTAATTTCCCATCTACCAGTTCGTAGCGATTATCCGTACCATCGTCATAAGCTAAATATTCTTCTAGAGTTAACCAAGAGGTAGCGGTAGTCATCAGATTTAAAATTTAATCTTCTAAATTTAAATTTATTGTACTAGGCGTATTTTTAGCGAGCGGTGATTATTTATCTGCTTAAAGTAATCACTGCGTTCTGTCCGCCAAAGCCAAAACTGAAGCACATTGCCCGCTCGATCTGAGCTTTTCGGGGTCGAGTAACTACATCAAGATCGAATTCTAAATTTTTCAAGCCCACGCAGGGAGGTAAATAGCCACGATCGAGAGCCATTACAGTTAACGCAGTCCCGATAGCTGCCGATGCCCCTAAAGTATGACCAGTCGCTCCTTTGGTCGAACTTACAGCAACTTGAGGAAAAATATGCCGTATCAATCGAGCTTCATGGCGATCGTTTAAAGCCGTACTGGTGCCGTGAGCATGAATATAGTCGATCGCTCCAGGTTCTAAATTACTACGCTCTAACGACTGTTTAATCGCTATAGCTGCACTGCCATTGATCTGAGGCGCGCTGATATGGTGGGCATCACAGGTTAAGCCGAACCCCAGTATTCTGCCATAAATTTTTGCCCGACGCAGAGCAGCAAGTTCTGCCGTCTCCAAAACAAACATAGCTCCCCCCTCCCCTAATACCATGCCTTCTCGCCGATAGTCGAAGGGATAGCACCCCGATTTTGCCAACGCCCCCATTCGTTCAAAAGCTGCCAGGGTTAAGGGACTGACTGGAGCTTCTACCGCACCAACAATTACTCTTTTACATCGACCAGTTTTGATTAATTCATAGCCTCTGAATAAAGCCCAGATACCCGTGGCACAGGCAGCCATAGGTGATGATACGGGGGCTTGGGTTTGTAAATATTTAGCAGTAATAGTTGCAGGTTGATAGGGTAGAGTATTCAACCAGTTAGGAATTGAACTGTTACTATCTTTTTGGGTTGCCATCTCTTCCCAACTTGCCTGACAGCCCCTGCTAGAACCGATCGCTACCCCGCATTCAGTTAGTGGAGCTGTCAACTTGGCATTTGCTAGAGTAGCTGTCACTAGCCTTTGAGTTAAGTCCTTTAAGTAGCTAGGTCGTGAAGCAATCAAACCCAAAGGATAAGCAGGAATTGCTGGAAAAAGCTGGTGCGATTTGATTCCAGATTTGTTTTGTAAAATACCCGACCAAGTGGCTTGGAGTGAACCGAGACAGGAAATTAACCCCATCCCAGTAACAACAACTTCCATAGATTTAAGTTGTGAGCTTTGAGCCAAAAACTTAGTTATTTTTTGAGATTGTCTAGACCTTCAATCACTTTAGCCGATTCGACGCGATCGCCCTGGTTAATTTTACTAACCACATCCATGCCTTCTACGACTTTACCAAAGACAGCATAGTCTCCATCTAATGAAGGTAAATCTTCTAAAGCAATATAAAACTGAGAAGAAGCAGAGTCTGGCATTGCCGAACGTGCCATTGCCACTGCACCGCGATCGTGTTTGAGTGTCACCGATGAACCGAGTTTTGCCTTACTATAGGTAGGGTCTTCATCTCCTTCTAACTTAATTTCTAAAGGAATACGTCGCTCCATTCCCGTTTCTGGATCGGTAAACCCATTGGTACCTAATTGTCCGCGATAGTTAGGGTCTTTACTTTTGGGATCTCCACCCTGCGCTACAAATCCAGGAATAACTCGATGAAATACTACTCCATCATAAACTCCTCGTTCTACTAAATCAACGAAGTTTCCCGCCGTAGTTGGAGCTTCCGTACCGTTAACTTCAATAAGTATAGGCGAACCATTAACCTGTAGCTCCACTTTTGCCATTCCTTCTAGCTGAGGCAAATTATTGTTCATTGTTTTATTACTGTTTTTGTTATCGGCGATCGCCACTGTGTCAGTTGTCAGATTATCAGATGATGAGGATGATTGGGAAGTGTTTGCTGATGTAGCACAACCTCCCAAAATCAGACTGCTAGCTAGCAGCAAAGAACACATTTTTATTAGCCACACGTTTGTTTTCTCGCTCATGTTTTTAACCCCAACTTGATATTGCTCATAACATTGACCGTTTTAGCTCAATTTGGTGCCGACTGGAAAAATTGAGGTGAGTACCAGAACATCCCCAAGCCAACTAAACTCGCTACTGGCTACCTGTTACTAATTACTGATTACTTTTATTAAAGTCCTTCTAACGGAACTTCTAAAAATCTGGCTAATTCTGCTCCTTTGTTTTCCAGAGTCGAGAGAGCTATAGGTTCGCCTACGCGGGTTAAAGGTAGATCCCTTCTTTTTTTGGAGCGTAGATATAAAGCGCGTTTGGGATTTAATCCTTCTCTTATTTCTGCCCTAACGGACTGGACTTCTGCAAGGGGAATATCTACCTCTACCTGTCGGTTTTTACCTGGATATCCCTGGCGGAAAATCACTACTTTTCCCGTTTCTTTATTAAACTCATTGTACCCACCACCCACGTTCCAAGCCAGCAGTAGCCATAAGTATATTGCTAAAAGCAATCCAGCAACACCGTAAAAAGTCAGAGCAATTCCTTGGGGAATAAACTGTAATCCACTGGGGTCAGAAACAATCAACAAGTTGGTCTTTAAATAACTAGATAGACCTGCCAGAAGAAATCCGATTCCTCCCATAGTGACTATAACCGCCCATAATAGATTACTTAGTCTGCGAGAGCCTAATACATCTTGCCGAAGAGTTTGTTCTTTTGTCCGATTTATTGTCATCTTACCTATTGTAATATTATATATTATTGGTATTTTCGTTATTCAAATTTAAACAGGAGTGGGAAACTGAGATTCGATTTTTCTACTCAGCCAAAACGGGACAAATAATCTCAATCCTATTTGTCTACAGGGCGACATCGACTTGCTAGTTCATCCAAATTGTTTTGAACCAAGATAATTTATGTGTCATTTTGTAAAAATTTTGCTAATAATTATTTAATGACTGCTTGCAGTTTGAGGCAACCATGATTTTTGAGTCTGTAAGTTGTCCTCAGCCACCAGCAATGGGGATTTTCATGTTATTTTAAGATAAGTAAGTTCGATCTAAAAATATAAGATTCGCTCTGTAAAGATATCTTAAGGATAAATTCATCTAACCAACAGAAAATCTTACCTGGTAATCTGGTAAAGTTTTATAAAACTTGGTACTTCTCAACATTTCGTTGAGATAGCTACTTAAGGCATGATAGAAAAGTACATTTTGACGAGCGACCCCGCGTCGCCGAAAGGCGCAAGGGAATGCGCGAGTTTAAGAAATCTTGCAGTCTAGATATTACTCCGTCGTTTTACGACGGAACCTTCTCTGACTTTTGGTCAATTACTTTAGCAAGAGGATTAAAAAAATATGACAATAGCAGTAGGACGCGCGCCAGCCAAACGCGGAATATTTGACGCGGTAGATGACTGGCTCAAGCGCGATCGATTCGTCTTCGTCGGGTGGTCTGGGATTCTGCTTTTCCCCTGTGCCTA
>JADEXJ010000321.1 GCA_015207195.1 Pleurocapsales cyanobacterium LEGE 10410 | reverse complement strand
ATTCTAAATCAAATTGATCACAAACTACATAGGTAGCCACACATCGAACTTGTTTGACAGCCATGAGAAGTACCGTCAAGGCATACGCAATCTACCGCCCAATCAGCACAGATATTGCCATCATCCTCCCCGGGATCCTCATTTCCAGCCAAGATATTTCTCATTTCATTGCGACTCAAAGTACCTTCTATATTTGGTATTAGTGGTGTTTTCATCTTTATCTCGTCATTTTATTTAATAGCTGTTTTGTCTTATGATAGGGTACAGCTCCTTATACAACCCTTGTTTGATCGCTCAAACATTCATTCACTTCTCTGATATTCTTGCATTTCCAGAGTGTACTTTCTTCTTTTTCAAGCTAATGTGATTCGCAAATGCATTCGTCAAGCCCGAAAATAATACAGCCAGATCATTCACCCGGTAGGCCGCAAGCAGCTCATACCCGTTTAGAAAGATGGTTCGCGTCTTAGTAATTCCAGCGTACTTTATTCCTACAGTCAGGAACCTGATCTCTACGGCATCCTCACTCATACCCAATAGCGACACGCCTTCCCATTTAATGCCGCTCTTTCGCAGCAAGGTGTCCAAGGAATATCGGCGGCCATGGTGTTTGACTATCATTCGAAAGCTGGCCTGCCCTCCACAGTAACCAAGTAGGAGGGTAGGGCCACAGTCCATTTGGTCGTATTGGTGGTAGAAAGGGAGCTTTTTCATCTACCTATTAATAAATTCAATTTTATACTTTAAAATCCGATCAATTCCCTCTCTCAGGTCTCTTTCATGAGAGTAAAAGTATCCGTCTTTAATGACTATCAAAGGCGCTCTAACTACTATACGCTCTGTTCTCCTTCCCGGTTTTGTAAAACGTGCGATCAATTCACCTTCCGTACTAACTACATACCAAGTAAATTCTGACTCACTCTCAGTGATAGTGGCCACCCATAGCCGTTCTTCATCGTCGAGTACCATTGTGTGCACTGCGGGCCATGTTGAGGGCAGTTCATACTTATTCAATGTATTCTTCATATCCCGATCTAAATTCAGGTCATCTGAATTCAAATTCGCATTTTGAATATTGTGCTTGTAAGTCTTTTCAAGATCACCTTCAGAATTATGCACATTGATTATAAAATCCTCAGTCCAATTCGTATAGAATCTCCCATTATTGTCTGTAACTACGAGGGAGCTGCGAGAAAAAGCTCCTGTAAATGGAAGTGAAAGTTGTTCATCAGGAAAGTAGTAGGTGTGGCTATCTACTTGTAAATAGCTTGAAGGAATGAGCTTACCATTATCATCAGCAGACATAAAAACCTCTTTATGATTGAATGACGGATCATTTCGAGGTCTGGATCGCAAGCGCATTATAAATGTACCATCACCTTTCACAACCATTCCGTTTGTATTCATCCCTCCACTAAATGCTAAATCACTGGCTTTAAGCTGTGAATGATCGAACAAAATATCCCGGACATGTTTAAACCCCTCAATTGAAAAAATTCCAATTTTTTGAAGCCGCGGATCAAATACATATAAATTTTCACCAACAATGCTTATTGAACTAATACTTTCGTACTCTGCGGGGCCTTTTCCATGCCTTGACAACTTTGTTATGTAGCTGCCATCAGGACTAAATACATAGATACCAACAAAGCCTGGCCGCGCTGATGCAATAAAAATTTTCCCTTTATCATCTACTGCAAGACTACGAATATGCCCTTCCATAAAAACATCATCGCCACTTTCAAAGACCGTTTCTTCTACAAACTTAACTGTATCAATTCGATTTGCTTTTGGAGAGATCAGAATCTGATTTTCCGGTTGGTTAATTTGATCGTGATCAGAATAGCCTTTTGACTCATTATGAGGCTTACATCCAACGATTAGTAGAACCAGAAAAATAACAACGGATAGTGTTCGCTTCATTTCAATCAGGATTAAAACCAACTTTAAACGAGAGCCAATAATGACTCCCGCTTAAATGTATTTTGTTTTATGGACACGGACTTGCATTTGAAAAATCTCCTGTACCGCAGCTCGCACAGCAATAGCCTGAAACATACTGACCAGAATCATTAGTAAATTCATCTTCAAAATGCTGATCGACTTGTGCTGGATCCATCGTTGTACATGCTGAATAACCTGCAAAAGATCCATCTGCATTTCTCCAAGCTACCCGGCAACCACCACTACCCGCCATTATATGTTTCATTTCATTTCTGCTAAGTGTTTGCATTGCATTCATCATTTTATCCTCATTTAATTGAAACCCGTTTTACCATTCGGCGAGGTACGAGTATAAATGAACCCCTGTTTGATCGCTCAAACATTCATTTACTTCTCTGAAATTCTTGTGACATTGGCAGTTGCATTATCTTTTTCATTCATTTGCAGACCTGTAAAACTATCCACCAACCCCGGAACCAACGCAAACAGATCCTTCACCCTGTAAGCAGCCGGCAGCTCATATCCGTTCATAAAGGTGGTCGGAGTTTTGGTAATCCCGGTGTTTTTTACCCAATCGTAATGGGTATTCAGATACAACTCGACTTCTGATTCAGTCAATTTTCCATTTACCGGATACCTAATTGCAAATGTCTCTGCATCCATCACCTCGTACCAGGTGTCGATCAGCCCCTGCCCGTCTGCCTGGCCATTGCTTCGCCCCCGCACCCGCATCAGCCAGTTTTTTAACAGCAGACCGCTTGTTTCCCCGCCATCTCTGCTTTTCAAAATCCTCAGGGAGAGGCTGACC
>JADEXJ010000320.1 GCA_015207195.1 Pleurocapsales cyanobacterium LEGE 10410 | reverse complement strand
ATTTAAATTGGAATGTTTGAAAATAAAACACAAAATGAATCATTTTGCTTTGCGGAGTCGTATTTACATACAAGCTTTGCAACACGCTATGCTTGAACTGCAATCTCTCAAAACTGCGTAATGTCAGTTATTAAGTATGTGGGGAAGATGGGGAGATGAATACTAACTACTAACTCCGAACTCGACACGGAGCGCGACGGAGCTATACCCGAAGGTGTCCCTACGGGATACCGTTAACGAAGTGTACCCTTATGCGAAGCGGTATCCTTTAGGATTAGGGAAACATATATCCTTTAGGACTCTGAACGACCAACTCATAATCTAAACATCTACAAACACACTATCACCAGCAGCTATTAAATTATCGGCATCAACTCCGTTGATAATAGCCAAGGTTTCATCAGCAAAAGAAATAGTAGTATTGTTGTCTAACTGAGAGATGGTTACGGTGTTGGAAGTGATGCCAGTATAGAACACTAGGCTGTCGTAATCAATTTCAAAATCGGTGATGATGTCTGTGCCTTCACCAATAGCAAGGACAAAACTATCGCTACCTTCATCACCTGTAAGAATGTCAAAACCCAAACCACCTCTTAATAAGTCGTCTCCTGCTCCACCGACAAGCAGATCGTTTTCTGTACCACCAAACAGGCGATCGCTGCCACCATGTCCGAAAATCAAATCGTGTCCAGGACCTCCGTAGAGCAAATCATCGCCACCTTCAGAGGTATAATCGTCATCTCCTCGAATCCAATCATTGCCATGACCGCCCCAAATAAAATCGTTACCCAATTTGCCAAGTAGCCAATCGTCACCGTCAAAGCCATTGATGCGATCGTCACCGTCTGTACCAAACAATCCTTCTCCTGCATCCGTTCCTGCAATTAAAGGAGCAGTATCGCCTCCATGGTGACCTCCATGTTCGCCATGTACGCCTAATTCTTCTGGTGCGTAGAGAGCTACATTAGGATCTCTATTGGCAAAATTCCCCGCAGGATTTAGTGAATGAAACCATCCGTGTAGCATCCAAAACTTGGGACTGTAGTCTTTGTCCGATTCTGGGAATAGCTGAAGGTTTACCTGCTCTAGGCGTGAAACGATAGTATTAATAGGTACATCTTCTTCAAAATAAACCGCTTCAGCATTCAAACTGCCAAGCCCTGTAGCCCACGCGCTTTGATGATTGTGCCAATCATCAGCCGTAAGAGTATCAAAAGAAGAGGGCGGAAAGTCGTCTGCTGGGTCGGGTGTTATCTGTGCTAGAGGATTATCTGGATCTGCTTCTAGCCTTTGGGGTGTACGAATATAGAATACGGCTATTAAGTTTCCTTCGTTGTCGTAGTTTAAACCTACAGGACGTTCGATATCTAACTCTTCTAAGTTGCCAACTTCATCAGCTAATGCTGGGTTGTAATAATGGATGCCGTGTCCCTTAACTTCTTGCGTAAATGGAACATAACCATCAGCGATCGCCTGTTCTTGTCCGCCAGAACCATAATATTGCATCGTGGCTTGGGTAGCTTGGGCAATCTGTTGGTCTAGCAACGGTACATCTTCCCCCCAAGCATGAATTACCTCTTCTATATCTTCGTGGTCGATCTCTAGGTTATTGTTTAGATCGTAGAGGGGGTGATATAAATCTTCTCCAGCAACTGCTTCGTAACGGGTAATAATATCTCGAAGATCGATATTATCTACCTTACCGTCTCCATTAAAATCAGGAACTCTCAGTATAGATGTTGCCGAGTCGTGGTTCATATCTTCATGGTTCATTGCAGAGGAACCAGAATTGATTTGTTCATCGTGTTCATGTTCGTGTAGTAAGTCACTCATATCAATTCTCCTGACTAACTCATTTGTGCGGTATAGATGACGAATCTCACCCAATTTCTTGTCGTTCACCTTTGGGTAACAATTCGTGTTTTTGAAATATTTTTAGTTTCTCTTAACGTTTGTAGTGATTGTCTAGATTGTTGTTTTGCAGCCTTAATCAATAACTCTTTAAGAAAAGTTGCTCCAGCCAATCTTAGGATTTTTACTAAGGGAATATATCTGTATTTTTTTATATTCTATGGTTTGAGAACTCTACAGCTTAATTATTTATTTAGTAAATCGGCGTAAACGTCGTAGAGCGATTTTTCTTACCTGATTTCTTTTAGCAGATATATTGACCAACGGATAGCTAAAGTTTTCAGTTTTATTTAAAGCAAGATTATTCGTTCATAATCAATACATCTGTCTCTAGGGCTAGAGAATATTACTTATAAACCGTAAAAACAATATTCATATACGAAGACACTTTAATATTAATCAATATCTATGACTATTATCGAAAAACTTTAATAAACTTAATTAACTTTGCTATTTGTACATTACAAAGTAGCCATTTTTGCCATATACTAGGTTGATATTACTAATCAGTTAGATTCTTAGATTCGTCCCTGTTCTAAAATCTTGAGCGTTATGGGTCTAGCTATTAGTACCTCATTTTTGGGTTCAATTTGTTCTCCATTGATAAATATTTTCTGGTCGATCAATTCAAAACTGATACCATCAATAACCTAATAACCTCGATCCCTAAATCTAAATCTACGTCTAATTCTTCATTGACCTTGCCATACTCCCCTTCGGTATCGGGAATTTTCATTCTAATAGCTATACGATTGTAACCGTTCATTTCCCCCCCAATCAAAAATGAGCCAACTCCACCCTTGTGGTGTATGTTAAAAACATGGCTCAATTAGATAAAAATGACTTGGTACAGATGAACGAAGACTACTTCAAGTCTCTCA
>JADEXJ010000071.1 GCA_015207195.1 Pleurocapsales cyanobacterium LEGE 10410 | reverse complement strand
AACAGACATTACTCTTACTTCTACCTCATATTTTACTTCTCTCTCTTTTGAATCAGTTAGAGACAGTTAGACACTGGTTAAATGATAGAGGTTTTGATTTTTGTCTGATTAGGTGCAAGATCTGAGTTATATCTACTTTTCAAAACCAATTGTTAGCGGTTATTCTTTTACTCTCTTGAAGTAGAACAGTTCTGGATCTCCTTCGTCTAAGTTATACACTATGCCACTCGGTTCATATGATATGCTTGCCATGAAGGCTTGCATGGGGGCATTAGATTCGTTTGTTGAAGTGAATAGCTTTGCCGTATTGCAAGTTTCCTCCAATCGTTTCACAAGCGCGGATGCAATGCCCCTGCGCCGATATGCTTCTTGCACGATCAGCATCGATATGAATCCATAAGAGAAGAAGGTATACTCCAGTACAGCATATCCGACTACTCGCTCATCAATGACTACGATGATGGCACAACCCCTTCTTACCCATTCCCGAATATGTTGCCGTCGAGTTTCTTCGGTGGCAGCAATACGATCGACCGCGATAATTCCATCGATATCATGCTCTGTTGCATCCCGAATCTTCATTGTCTTGTTCCCGCTAACTATTTATTGTACGGAAACTTTTTGGATATCCACCTGGTATGGGATCGACTAGAGAATTTGTCCATATATTCACCCTAAATACCATGATATATGGTGTTTTTTGATTTAGTTATTTAAGTAAATAACGATCGCACCATGTATCTGCTTGACAAACCTTCAGGCGATCGCACTACCTATTTGCTTAAAAAATATCAGGCGATCGCGCTACAACAAAACAATTATGCATACAGTAACTGATTATTAATTTCTTTGACTGTCAACGCGCTTACTAAAATACCAATACGCCTCGCAACTTCATAGGCATTTTTCTGGGGAACAATAATAATTCCAAAATGTTGTTTATTCTTATTGAGATATTGAATATGCAATCTCTCAAAGTCAACACGGTTATGAGTTACCAGACATCGACTTAAAGAACTAGCAATTTTCAGTTGTTCGCTGTCAGTTTTACCCAGAGTTGTTTGTTCGGGAACGGTAGTCACATCTAAACCACGAGATTTCAAAAGGGTAGCAACCAAAGCGGACATATCCTCATCGGTATAAAGTGCTGCTGGCATAGCTTAGATTAACTAAAGGAAGCTTTCACCGCAGGATGAACCAAATCATCGGGAACTTGATTGCGATCGATATATTCATTTATTTCTGTCTGATGATCCAAATAAAAGCTTAAAGCATCAAACACTTGTGCCAAAGTGAGATGAGGTAGATGATGTAAAATTTCTTCTGGCATTATGCCCAAACGCCACAAGCCAACAATAGCACGTACAGATGTCCGAGTGCCTTTAATAATTGGCTCTCCACTTAAAATCTCAGGATTTCGAGCTACATAACGAGATAAAGCTGTAGCAGACATAGAAGTTATTTACCGATCTAATTTACTATTGTATTAAGTTTATCAGCTTAGTTTTATGCTTTAGTATAGCGATCGCACTATATAACTGCTTGGAAAATTTCAGGCGATCTCTTTTTTAACTTTCTTACAAATTTTATGCCATCGCATTCTGTAACTGTCTGAAAAATTTCAGGCGAGCGCGATAACCGAATTTTCTATAAATTCCTCAACTTATATAATATTGCACTTTGTTTCTTAACGTTGCTTATCACCCGACGCAAAAAACTTGAGCGTTATACTGAGTACTTCTTGGCAGTCGGTGTATACGGGATTATTAGACGACAGTTTCAAGAAATAGCTAAAAATATCATCCCAATATATGATGCTCAAGATGCAGAATTGCAGTCTTAAAACCTAGCTTGTTATAAAAAGATACTGCCTTTTCATTGTTAGCAAGCACCATCAGGTTGATTCGAGAGATATTCCTTTCTTCTGCGAAAACAAATACCGCTTTCATTAGGCTTTTACCAATACCAAGACCACGATAATTTTCTGTTACCATGATATCTTGAACATAAATTTGTTCGGCAGGCTCATCAAGTAAATCTTCTTCCGCAGCACAGAATACAAAACCAACGACTTCTTCTTGCATTTCAGCAACAAAAAAAGCAGAATCGCAATTAGAGTCATGCAGTTGATCTTCTAGTTCTTTGATATATTCAGCACTCACTCCGTCTTTTGCCGAACGCGAAGTACGAAGGGGTATTTCGTAAGCCTGCAATTCTTTATGAAGCGACAATATAGCTTCTCGGTCTTCTGGACACCAAGGGCGAATGGTAAATTGTACTGTAGTATCTTCCGACATAAATATTTCTATTTGTCTGCAAGAATTGCCTTTATAGAATTATACAATGATAATATTTCCTCTGTCAGTTGTTCAATTGACCGCATAGTTTCTCCGCAGAAAGATAATTTTTAGACGTACTATATTGTAATCGTATCAAACCTGCCGACACCATAAAGCCACTGCCAAGAACCCAAACAACTGAACCAAAACAATACTCGGACCACTAGGTAGATCGATCGCCCCAGAAATAACCATTCCCATCACTCCACTAGTCGCACCTATCCCCGCAGCAGTGACTAAAAACGGGACAAACTGCTGACAAATTAATCTAGCTGAAGCAGCAGGAATAACTAAAAAACCGTTGACTAGGAGTATGCCAACTGCCCGAATAGTTAGGGCAATAGTAATTGCCAAAAGCACGATGAAAAAATATCGATGACCGCGAACGGGTACGCCTTTTACTATGGCTAAATCGCTGTTGAGAGTAAGTAATATTTGCTCTGGCAAACTGATGATTATCCAGGCTAAAGTTACAGCTAAAAGTAATGATAATAAAATTAAATCTGTATTGCTAATGGCCAATATATCCCCAAATAAAATCGATAATAAATTACCCCGATATCCCTTTAGATAACTAAAGCCAATCGTCCCTAAAGCGATCGAACCCGATAGGGAAATACATAATACGGTGTCGCTACCTAAATCGGTTCTGTCGATTAAATAAATTACTCCCAAACCAAAAGCAACGGTAAAACCAATTAGCGTCCAAGTTGAGGGAAGTTCTAATAATGCAGCTAATACCACTCCAAGCATTGCCGAATGTCCAACCGTATCGCCAAATAAAGAGAGACGACGCAGGATTAAAAAGCTGCCCAAAATTCCTCCTAAAATACCAAGCAGTACACCACCTATTACCGCCCGTTGCATAAAAGGTAAACTAAAAAGACTCAGTACGTCGGCTAGGTTCATGATGATGACAGGTAGGGCTTATTAAAGAACCGTATATATGTAAGAGATTTTCGGGCGTAAGGGTAGTTTGAGGTGAGCCTTGATAGAGTAAGCGACGGTTCATACAGATTACCGAGTCGCAATATCTACTAACCAAATCTAAATCGTGGGAAACTTCTAAAATCGTCCAGTTGTGTTCTTGTTTGAGATTATCGAGCAAAGCAGCAAATTCCATTTCTCCCGTAGCATCCACCCCTGCTAGGGCTTCATCGAGGACTAAAAGACGACGGGGAACGACCAAACAATAAGCCAGTAAGACTCGCTTTAATTCTCCTCCGCTAAGAGTGCCGATTTTTTGTGGGGCTTGTTTGGTTAGATGAACCTGTTCTAAAGCTTGGTAAATTCTCTCTCGTTGACCTTTACTAGAGTACCACCACTGTTTGCTATTTAAGCCCAAACCCACTAACTCCGATACTGTTAAGGGAAAAGTGCGTTCAAAGGGAAACTTTTGGGGAATATAGCCAATTTCTGGTTTTAATCGCTTTAACTGCTTGCCAGTATTGAATAATTTAATTTCACCCGATCGCGCTTCAACTAAGCCTAAAATTGATTTAATTAAGGTACTCTTCCCCGCACCATTCGGACCGATAATCGCCGTATGAGTGCCTGGCAATAATTCAAAAGAGACATTATCTACCGCTAAGTATTCCCCACGCATCACCGATAGATTTCTAACTGTAACAATGGGTTGGGGAACAGATAAATTTTGGTACATCAAATTTACTAAATTGATTTAAAAAGGACGCAGAGGAAGAAGAACTCATTACTCATTACTCATTACTCATTACTCATTACTCATTACTCATTACTCATTACTCATTACTCAGTTTTGACACGCTCTTTCTAATGCCTCCATATTCCCTCGCATAACTTGAAAATAATATTGCGGATCGGTTTCTCCCGACTCCAGAGGATCGATCGCCTCTAATGGTAGATTTAAGTCACTGGATATCTGTTGGATGCGTTTGTCTTCAATTCCAGGTTCGGTGAGCAAAGCTTTTACCTGATATTGCTCGGCTGTTTGTTGTACTCGTTGGATATCACTAGGAGTAATGCTATCTTCAGGAATTTCTACTATTGCTTCTTGTTGTAGTCCGTAACGTTGAGCTAAATAAGCAAAAGCATCGTGAAAAGTTATAAAATTGCAGCCTGCGACTGGTGCTAATCGTTGTTGAAATTCATTGTCTAGCTGTTGTAGTTGCTGAATATAAGCATCTGCATTGCTACGATAGCTATCTGCATTATTGGGATCGATCGCAATCAACCCATCTCTAATAGTTGCTACCTGCTGTTGCGCTAATACTGGATCTAACCAAACGTGGGGATCTCCCTCTTCATGATGATGTCCATGTCCGTGTTCTTCTTCTTCATGTTCATCGTGTTCCCCTTCGATTACTTCAATACCCTCACTAGCCGTAATTTGCTGAAGATTGGAGTTACCTGCATTGGCTATTAAACCCGATAAAAACTCTTCGATACCCAAACCGTTTTCTACTAACACATCAGCCTCAGATAGCAGTTTGGCATCGTCTGGGGTAGCTTGATAGTCATGAACTTCTGCACCAGGAGAAATTAAAATATCCACTTCTCCCGTATCTCCCACCACAGCTTTGGTAAATAGATGAACTGGCAGAAAAGTTGAGACAATTTTAGGACGGTCATTGTTTTGGGCTGTAGCTGTTGTAATAGGCGCGATCGCACCCAAACAAGTGATGCTGGTAATTAGAGTGCGTTTTAAGAACTTGATTTTAGACAGGCGGAAATGGGAGGACATCTTATGAGTTTAAAATAATGATAATCATTATCATAAACCAAAAACCGAAAATCTTGGGTCACTACGAATAGATTCACGAAGTCAGAGGAAGCCCCGTCTTTTTAAGGCGGGGTCTCTCTGACCAGAATATGGTCATCTGTACTCACTCTTTCATACCCAATTTTTAATCTCGCCTTCTTGAGCTTGAAAAAAGAGTCGCCCTAAGGCATTGTGTAGAAATAACATGAACAGTTTCCTAAAAAGTTAGAGAATGAGAATGTAACTAAATAAAAGTCTCAGATGTCTGACACTCAGGTAATCAAAAAGATTCGAGATAAGTATGAAAAGCTGTTGCCCTATTTGAACGAAAAAACCCGTCGTATTTGGGCAGGAATTGAAGCATCAAGCTTAGGGACAATGTAAAAATAACTTGAACAATTAGGTAGCAACTTGGGGTTTGATAATATAGTTCCACTCGCCATGAAAACTGTTTCGCTCAATAGCAATATCATCGAGTTGTTTATCTGTAACTTTAATTCCAGTTGGGTAGAGATTTTGGTCTAATCTAGCTTGGACTTCTAATCCTGTTTTAGTTCTGGTATTGCGAATGAGATTGACTACGACTTGTAGACTAGTTAATGGTCTACCGCGCCAGTTTTGGGTAATGTGAGAAAAAAGACGATGCTCAATTTTATTCCATTTGCTTGAGCGGGAGCGGAAAATGACATACATGAATAGTTTTGCCAATCTCGGTAGCAAGTTCTTGTAGTTTTAACTTCCACAGTCGAGAGCGATAACTATTGCTACCACCGCAATCTGCCGTAATCATGAGCTGCTGACTACTAGGATAGAGTTTTGTTAGTGTTAGACCAAGCAGGATGGCATATTTCTCATCAACTAAAACTACCTGAAGGATTGGATTTGTATTTCCTGCCAGCTTATTCTCCTGAGTTACAGCCTGCCGAGCGTTTCTGGCCATTAACTAATGAAGTTATTGCTAATCATAGTCCGCGAGCGCTATCTGAATTAGAAGAGTTACTTGTAGTTCGATGCCGAAAATTATTACAAGAACATGATTTAATCAAAGGCTTAACTTTTTATCACTGGTGGCCAATAACAAGACCAGTTTAATTCAACTGTTTATCCGTACTTGATATTAAATGCTTATTTGACCGATGATGTGCGAGCCTATACCCACGAAGAATATGTCGAAAAGGAACTGAACTACATCCAAAATCGTTCTCCGATTGGTTTTGTCTTTACTTTAGGAACAACAATGGGCTTTATTGTCGGTATTGTGATTGTCTATCAGGTTCTTTCCACCGATGTCAACGACCACATGGCAGAATACGCCACCTTTAAAGCCATGGGGTATCAAAACTCCTATTTGCTGTTTGTAGTGTTTGAAGAAGCCATCATCTTATCTATTTTTGGCTTTATTCCCAGTACATTGCTGGCGATGGGACTATATCGATTAACCCTATCCCAATGCCGAGATTGTGGCTTTTGAAGGTTTTGATGTCAGAAGCAAAGGAATACAAGCGGTGAATACGGGTGAAATCGATGCGATGGTAAGCGATCGCGTTTTGTTGACGGGAGAAATCAACCGTCAGGGTTTAAATCCAAACAACTATCAAACTATACCCGAACAACCTTTAACCTGCGATTATTACGGATTAATTCTGCCCACTGGCGATCCTCAATGGCGCAATACAGTTAATACTTTTATCCGCGATCGCTCTGCCAAACAAGTTTTTGATGAGTGGTTGGGCGAATACTATCCTCAGGCGATCGCCGATTTAGATTATTGCCAGAATCAACGCAAACTATAACTCTTTTGTCCATCCGAACCTGATCTTAAATCTCATAACTGTTTTCCCCTGTCAGAGACTGTGTTGAAAGTGTCTTTCCATCTGAGTTTCTGCTTTAGTTATTAAAGCTTCTGCCATAGAGATCGCCGTTTCGATTAATTCTTGCTGCTGTTCTCGGCTCAATCTACCGCTTTCAGTTTGATAAACCTGATATAAATGCGGATTTGCCAGCATTCCCGACAGTAATTGGGCTGCAATTTGTTTGACTTCCTCGGCTTGTGATTTCATTGTCTTTACCTCCACAAAACTTCTAACTATTCTCATATCCCGTAACGACCAACGACTAATATGCGAAGCGGTTATACCACAAGGGTACAATGTCCGAAGGTGTATCCTTTAGGGATCCTTCAGGACGACCAACGACTAATCTTTGGCTAACTTCCCATTTCCCGCAAGGTTAAGAGTGGGTAAGCTATTATGGGTCAAGCTGCCCGACTGCAACCATCGCTCTGCTGCTTCGGTTATACGCGCTTGTTGTAGCTGCGATCGCAATTGATCTCCTTCAAGAATTTCTCGATCCAACAGGGCTTGAGCGAGTTCTGTTAATAATTCGCGGTTGTTACGTAAAATTCCCAGAGCAACTTGATGTGCGCCCTCAATTACGGCTTGAACTTCGCGATCAATTTCTTCGGCAATCTCAGGACTTACTTGACGACGAGGATTAGTAATCCCTTCAAGAAACTGTTGTTGGACTTTATCAAAAGCAATTGGTCCTAGGCGTTGACTCATACCATAAAGAGTTACATATCTTTCGGCTAAGTCAGTCGCCTTTTGAATATCGTCACTAGCACCAGTAGATACTTTACCAAAAATCAATTCTTCGGCTGATCGCCCACCCAGTAAAGTGGAAATTCGACCGCGAATTTCATCTTCAATCATTAAAAAACGATCTTCCTCTGGCAGCTGTAGAGTATAGCCCAATGCTCCGACACCGCGAGGCACGATAGAAATCTTTTCAATTTTATCCGTTCCAGGCATCAGCGAACCGACTATGGCATGACCCACTTCATGATGAGCAACGGTTTTCTTCTCGATTTCGTTGAGTACCCTCGACTTTTTCTCTAGTCCTGTCAAGATCCTTTCGGTGGCTTCATTAAAATCTTCCATGACTACCGCAGAACGATTATTACGAGCAGCCAGTAATGCAGCCTCATTAATCAAATTGGCTAAATCTGCTCCTGCAAAGCCAGGTGTACGGGCAGCTAGCTTGTCGAGATCGACATTCTCTGCCAAGCGAACGTTTCTCGCGTGAACTTCTAGGATTGCTAGCCTACCCGACCTATCGGGACGATCTACTACAATACGACGATCAAAGCGACCAGGACGTAACAGGGCGGGATCGAGAACTTCTGGACGGTTGGTAGCAGCCAGCAGAATCACTCCCAAGTTAGGTTCAAATCCATCCATTTCGGCAAGCAATTGATTCAAAGTTTGTTCTCGTTCGTCATTACCACCCATAAATGCCCCCGCAGCAGCGCGAGACTTACCTAGAGCATCTAATTCGTCGATAAAAACAATCGCAGGAGCTTGCTTTTTGGCGCGGTCGAATAAATCCCTAACTCTTGATGCGCCCACACCAACAAACATTTCGATGAATTCCGAACCAGAAATACTAAAGAAAGGAACTTGAGCCTCGCCAGCGATCGCTTTTGCCAGCAAAGTCTTACCCGTACCAGGAGGACCAACTAGTAAGACCCCTTTAGGGATTTTTGCTCCCAAAAGGGAATATTTGGCTTGATGCTGCAAAAAATCGACAATTTCATAAAGTTCTGCTTTGGCTTCGTCAATCCCCGCCACATCATCGAAAGTAACGTCCATAGTGCCTTCAGAATAAATACGAGCGTTACTGCGACCAATGCTAAACGGACTAGCACCCGTACCTCCCTGTTGACCACGGTTAAAGAACAAGCCAGCTAAATTAAGAAATATAAAGAAGAACAGCATAAACTTGATAAAACCCCAAACTCCATCACTGCTATTGTCAGGGGTTGCCGAAAACTCTACCTGATGTTGACGTAGCAGTTTGGGTAGTTCTGTATCTTGCTTGACTATGGCTGTAATAAATATTTGCTCAGGTTGTTCGGTAGCTGAGTCGGATTTCAACACATATTCAATCTGGCTAGAGCCAATCGTTACTCTTTCAACGCGATCGCTTTCGATCAAGTTGATAAATTCACTATAGGGTTGAGACTTATTTGTTGGGGTTCCAGGAAGAAATAAGCTAAATAAAATTAAGAAAAATGCAGTAACTATCATGCTCCATCCTACTGGACTCGACTGCGGTGTTTTAGTTGATTTTTGTTGTCGTTTGGGCATTTTCGTTGCTCCCATTAATTCAGTTTTGCTGACAAGTAAATAAAATTTTTGGCGACTAATGACTAAGGACTAACCGAGTCTCTCTAGATAACAAGTCACACACTTGGCGATCGGACACCCGATCGAAATCTTCATACCAAAAACCAACTGCACCTAGAGATTGTGGTGTAATCAAACAAGTAATATCATCGGTTAAAGTTTCAAATTGTTGCAGCGTTTCTTCTGGGGCGACGGGAACGGCAAGAATCAGCTTTTGTGGTTGGTGTCGTTGCAAAGCAGTTATCGCAGCGTGCATTGTCAAACCAGTGGCAATACCGTCATCAACAATAATAACTACACTTCCTGCAATTTTGAGCAGGGGACGATAGTGTCGATAACAACATTCGCGCCATCTTAAATCCGCTTTAACTCTGGCTGCGATCGCCTGAATCTGTGCCAATTCGAGAACGCTTTTTTGGGTAATATTTTCGTCAATAATAGTTATCTTGCCACTATAGTCATGGACTAAAGCATCTTCGGCGATCGCTCCCACGGTTTTTTCTGGAGCGTCTGGTAAGCCAATTTTTTTGACCAAACAAACGTCTAGGGGAAGATGCAAAACCTTGGCTATTTCATAGGCTACGGGGACACCACCACGGGATAATCCGAGAACTATTGCCTGGGGGTGATTGAAATAAGAAGTCAGTTGTTGGGCTAATCTTCTTCCTGCATCGCGTCTGTTGGAAAAAACTGCGTTCATGGTCTCTACTAGTTTTTGTTCTCACTAATCAGGATAGATCGCAAGCTTGAGGAAATTGTGAGCGTTTTGGTTGGTAATATTTCGATATCGTTGAAATAGAAGTCAGAGATTATTGCTTTGAGGTAATTGTGATGCGTGCCATGATTTTTGATCGAGTAGGTTTACCGTTGCGAGAAGACAAGTTACCTATACCCACTCCCAAGCCAGAACAGGTATTACTCAAAGTTCATGTCTGCGGAGTATGTCGCACCGATTTACACATAGTCGATGGCGAACTAACCAAACCTAAAATTCCGCTGATCTTGGGTCATCAAATTGTCGGTACTGTAGTAGAAAGGGGACAACGAGCCACAAAATATTCTTTAGGTACTCGCGTTGGCGTACCCTGGTTGGGACATACCTGCAATTGTTGCCGTTACTGTTTGGCAGGAAAAGAAAACTTATGCGATCGCGCCCTGTTTACGGGTTACGATTTAAATGGTGGTTTTGCTGAATATGCCGTTGCCGACGAAAGCTTTTGCTTTCCCATCCCTGAAGGTTTTCCCGACTTGCAGGCAGCACCACTACTTTGTGCGGGATTAATTGGCTATCGTTCCTATCGAATGACAGAAGATGCCCCAAAAATCGGTTTTTATGGCTTTGGTGCAGCAGCACACATTCTAATTCAGGTGGCAAATTACCAGAATAAGCAAGTGTATGCCTTTACCAGATCGGGAGATGTTCCAGGACAGGAATTTGCCCGCAGTTTGGGTGCAGTTTGGGCAGGAGATTCAGACCAGCTACCACCAGAAGAGTTAGACGCAGCGATTATTTTCGCTCCCGTAGGTAAGTTAGTCCCCGCAGCGTTAACAGCAGTTAGCAAGGGCGGTATCGTAGTCTGTGCGGGTATTCACATGAGCGATATTCCCAGCTTTCCCTATCGGATCTTATGGGAGGAGAGGATATTGCGATCGGTGGCTAATTTAACTCGCCGAGACGGCACAGAGTTTTTGGCACTTGCCCCACAAATTCCCATCAAGACTGAGGTTACACCATTTCCCCTAGAACAAGCTAATGAAGCTTTAGATGCCTTAAGAACTGGCAAAATTGAGGGTGCTGCGGTACTCGATATATTAGCTTGACGGGAAGATGTTTGAAGTAGGGAGTAGGGAGTAGGGAGTAGGGAGTAGGGAGTAGGGAGTAGCAAGTAGGGAGTAGCAAGTAGGGAGTAGGGAGTAGGGAGTAGCAAGTAGGGAGTAGCAAGTAGGGAGTAGCAAGTAGGGAGTAGCAAGTAGCAAGTAATGCTGGGCAATAAGATGAAGACAGCGATCGCAGGTTGTCTTGGTAGTAATGTAATTTCTTGATAAACCGCTTAATTTCTGGCGGTCATTTTGGTTTCGCAAATAATACAATAGACGCTATCACAATTGTTTTCATCATCGAAAGCAACAATTACTGGTGACTAGCAATGATTAGCAAACCTATTGCAAAACAACAGAGTTCTATTCAAACTATAGTTTTGCTCTCTGCTTGGATAATCGGAAATCTGTGGACATACCAATGGTTTATTAGATCCTTAAGATATACTTCTCGACTAAATCTGATTGTTTTGGGATTAGGCTTAACTGCTTTGGTCATACAATCGATCCGTAGCAGTTTTTTTCCAGGTTCTTTAAAGCTTCAATTTAGACTCTACCCTGTTCTCTTGATGTTAGGTGGAGAAATTTGTGCAATTATCCTCAAGTGGTCAATTAATATCCCCCAATTAACTTTACTTTGCTTTATTTTGGGCAGCTATGGTTTGTTGGGTATGTTGATTCCTGAGAAAACCTGGCGTAAAGGTACGACTTTAGCGGTGATCGGGGCTTGTCTGATTCCCTTTTTAGTGGCATTTAATAGTGGTTTGGGTTTTCCGATGCGAGTTTTGACTGCCCATGCCGTAGCCCAGACATTATCTGAGTTTCATTTGAGTGCAGCTTCATCCCATGACATTATTGTGATGGAAAATGGAATTGCCCAAGTAGACTTGCCCTGTAGTGGTATGAAGAGTCTTTGGACTGGCACAGTTTTTCTTTTGGGTGCAACTTGGTTGGAACGTCGCCAGCTAGGATTTCGCTGGCTGTTGGTGGCGATCGCCAATTTATTATTTCTCACCTTCGCCAACATTGCCAGAGTAATGATTTTAGTTATGGTGATTGAAGTCTGGCAACAGCAGCAAGTTGCTGATATTCTCCATTTACCTTTGGGAGTCGTCGGCTTTATTTTAGCTAGCTTGGCAACTTGGGTAATGCTGCAAAAAGTACCTCAACACCTACAGCAGCTATCGTTTAGTACTACAGAAAATACTGAACCTAAAAAATCTAACCTCAACTGGTTGCTAGGAATCGTAATTGTCTTAGGAGTTATCGGACAGTTTCAGCCCCTCCAGCTAAATCAAAGTAAGATCACCTCAATTAACTTACCCCCAGAGATAACTACAGAAACTCTGGCTTTGTCCCCCGCCGAGGCTAACTTTTTTGATAATTCGGCTAATCCTCTAGTCCAAAAATTAAGGTTCAAGTCAGACTTGCTTTCTGGTTCGATGTTAATGGTGGTTAGCGATACCTGGCAGGCTCATCATCCTCCAGAATTATGCTTTACAGGTAGCGGTTTAAAAGTTGACACGATGAATTCTCGCTTAATTAATGATTCTATTAATGCAAGATGGCTTTCGCTGCAAAATGGTCAACTATCGGCAGCATACTGGTTTCAATCTGCTGAGACAACTACCAATGATTTTGTCTCCCGTATTTGGGAGCATATTAGCCACCGCGATAAGACCTGGGTATTAGTCTCGATTCTGTATGATCAGGCAGAAAATCCTGACAGTGTGGCAATCAAACATTTTAGCAACACTATTTATCAAACTATTGATCGCAGCTTTAGTAGTTAATTAAATGCCAATCATTATTTGCTTCTAAATTATTTTTAAAATTATCAGCCATGCAATCACTTCGTAATTTTCTGTTTAGGACTATTTTTTGGGGTTGGAATTTAATCTTTCTAGCAGTTGTTTACTTTGGCATCTTGCCCTTTGTGGGTATTTGGCTAGTAATCGCAACTTTTGAAGGGGATATTCCCGTTGATTTTTGCTTAACATTTCTGACTTTGATTGCTGTCCCTATAGTTTGCAGCATCTGTGGTTTAAGGTATTTTAGAGAACCAACAGAACTGATGCGTTGGTTTTATGGCGTGGAAGCCCCGTTAGTTACCTGGTGTTTGGTGCGCTTGTTTCTGATTCGGGAGTTAACCCTAGCCAGCACCTTGATCTTGGGTACATTGCTAGTCTGTATTGTGGCGTTTGCGATCGAGGTTTTGCAAGGTTATCGAGCCAATCGCCGAGTTTTTTCAGTATTACAGATGATCGCCCATACTTTGATGCTGTTCATGGGGGTTTATCTAGGGATGGTGTTGCTATTTTACGCCCTGCCCGTGGCAGTATGGCTCCTGATTGGTCTTTATCATTTGGCGATCGCTTTTTTAAGCTTTAGTTGGGTAGAGGTGCTGGGGCAGAGCATTACTAACGGCAGTATGTTCATCATCTTTCATCCCCTGAGTCTATTATTTATTCTACTTTTTGGATTTACGACAACTCTGTTTGTGGGAATGCCGTTTGTTGACAAATCTATATATTGATTCTGGCAAGAAGATATTTCAGGCTTTTGCCCAACAGCATACCAAAAAGAAAGCTTATCAAGTAAGTGCAGCAGTTATTGCTATTTGGTTAGTGGCATTTAATTTATTTAATCAACAGCCTCAAGTAGAAGCGTTTAATTTACTAGAGCAACGTCCCCAAAACAGACCAGAACTTCTCGCCTCTGCCAGCAAAATTCGTCAAGGGTTAATTAATGCCAACCTCTATCCCTATCGTTATCTCAGCACCAAAGAGGGGAACGATCATATCTATAATATGTATAGTGATTTAGGCGCACCCCAACCCCTTGCCCAGTTTTTTCAACAAAGATATAATCAACTGCTCTCACCTTTTCTTTATCAGGGTTCTCAAGGAGATGTCGAAAAATCAGCCCAGCTATATGCAGACTTCTTTGATGCTCCAATTCAAAAGGCTGAACGCCAATCAGGCAGAACTAGATGCAATTCACCAAGTAGCCAAAACGCATGATATCGTTACTCCTTATTCTTCAATGATTGTGCTGGTTAACGATCGCCAAAGAGAACAATTAAAGGCAGCCGAAGCAGCAAACGATCGCTTTGAGCGCGAAGTAGAAGATGGCGTAGAACAGTTAGAACAACCCTTTAATCCTTTTGAATCAGCTCAGGTTTCAGGTGTGCCTGAACCCGATGTGTGGATTTTGCTAGGAATAGTTACTTTGGGTCTATGGGTAGTTTTTCAAAGACAACAAGCAGCAAAAATTACTGATTAGTTAATAATACTAAATCCTGTTCATATAAGTTACTTCAAAAAAGCCCCCTAAATCCCCCAATTATGGGGGACTTGAAGAACGGCGAGCGTGACCTTCATCAATCGGATTTGGTATAATTGGTAGATGACTTGGTGGAATCTACAATATCTTGCTCCAGGTTTTGCTAAACAAAATCGATCTCCGTCAGATCGGTGGTATCTACTCCCGATAAAATGGCTAAGGTTTCATCTGTAGCGGTGACAGAAATACGGTCATTAGTAAAAAATAGATCACCAAAGGTCAAGTCACCAGAAAGCATCAGGCGATCGCTTCCCTGTTGAAAGTCTACGATTTGGTCTGTGCCAAAATCTGGAGTAAGCTCAAAGACATCTGCACCCGCATTACCAGATAAGGTATCGTCGCCCGTACCGCCATCAATCAGGTCATCTCCTTGATTGCCACGAATTAAGTCATTGCCACCTCCGCCGTTGAGCGTGTCATTACCCTGACCGCCCCAAAGACTATCTTCGCCTTCACCACCTAAGAGATAATCATCACCTACACCGCCCCGAAGATAATCGCGATCCTCTCCACCAATCAGAATATCTTTGCCTTGATTTCCTAGTAGTCGATCTTCTCCCTGACTGCCAAAAAGCAGATCGTTTCCTACACCACCCCAAAGATAGTCGCGATCCTCTCCGCCATCAATAATGTCATGACCTTGATTGCCAAAAATCAGATCTGTTCCTTTCCAACCTTCAAGGCGATCGTCTCCATCTAAGCCCAAAATTACATCATCGTCCGCCAAGCCGTCAATGTTATCTTCTCCTTGAGTGCCAAAGATAAATTCACTTGAGTCTGTACCGACAATATCGTTAAAGGTAGGTTGAGGTATTTCTCCAGCAATAGTTTGCTCAATCGTATCGGCAAACAAAGCATGTGCCTGGGTAGTCGGATGAAAGATATCCCAGAAGAAAAATCCTGTCGTTTCAACGGGGTCTAATCCTGATAGTAATAAGGGATCGCTGATATTACTCAAGCCAAATTGTTCTGGGTTAGCTGCAATAGTCTCGTTGGCGGTAAATAAATCAACTTCCATAACTTGGGTTTCTGAGGAGTCCCTGACCAAGTCAAGATTATCCAATGCCAGTGATAAACCACCATTGTAAGCAATGCTAATTGCGGTTGCCTCATTTTGAAATTCGACACTAAAAGGTAGCCTACCTAAAGATGGCATATTAGGTACGACAATGTTTTTTGCACCCAAATCTGCTAGGCGTGTAACGTTGTTAACATTGTTACTGATACCATCCTCGATTAGGACTGCGGGGTCGGCGGGGACACTACCTCCTAAATAATCCAAAAAATCGTTGGGACCTGCCCAAACAAAATAGAGTGCATCGGAATCGGCACGACCATCTTCTAAAGTAGCTTCATAGTCATCAATTTGCTTTGATACCCCAGGTAATGTTACCCCAGGTAAAAAGGGCGCGATATCATCATTATTAGAATTACCCGTTCCTGTTTTGGCACCACCAACAGCAAAGTTATTGCCTATCCCATCATCGTAATAAGGATTCACAGCAAATCCTAAGTTCTTTGCCAAGTACTCAACTGCGACCAACCCATTAGAAAAACGACCCGAAACATAAGGCGGTTCGGGAGGAATTGCGCCCAAGGTCAGAGCAAAAGAATTACCAGAATCCGATAAGCTATCACCAAAGATCAAGACTTCTGTGTTCTCGTTGGAATTTAGCATAGACTGCCTCCTACCTTCTGACTATTTGCCAATACGGTCAAACAGTCCACTGATAAGTATATAGTAGTGTTGCCTTTGGTCAGCAACTTCCAACTTCTATAGCAATCCTATTTGAGTTGTGAAAATTATCTAACTTTAATGATTTTTTGTTTCTTCAATCGCATCCCAAGCAGCTTGACATTCCTGTTCGATCTGCTCTTGGGGATCGAAAGCAACGCGACTGTGCAACAGGTTTTGATTGATTTTCAATGACAATTGGTCAGTAGTAGATTGTAATAATGTTTTAGACTTCATAATTAGATCGGTTATCGAGATCATTCCCAGAAGCTGTTTTTGAATTACGGGCGCTCTGGAGATTCCTGTTTCGGCAAACAATCGCGCCACATTTTTCAAATCTAAATCGGGATTAACGACAATACAGGGTTTAGTCATAATCTGGTAGATCATAACTGTCTCTGGATCTCGATCTTTGCTAGCTACTTTATAGATAATGTCTGTTTCGGTCACAATGCCATAGGCACGGTCTTCGCTAGGTTCAACAATTAGAGAACGCACCCTTTTATCTCGCATGATCGCGATCGCTTCGGCTACGGTAGCCAAACTATCAATTGTAAATACCTTGGTGGTCATGATGTCGGCAGCTTTCATCTTACTTTCTCCCTTAGATCTCAATTGCCCAAAACCGAAAGAAAATATCAATCATTCTAGAAATTTCTCTCACCTAGATACAATAAACAACTAACTTGAGAAACTTGTGAGGATCGAGCCAGCATTTCTGGCTTTTACCTTTAAGTTAGCTGGCAACGATTGCCGATCTATTGTCTCAATTGTTGTATAAAATGATTGGCGCATTGGGGTCGATAACCACAACGCGATCGGCTGTAACATTTCCTACTAAGACACCCGCTGCTGCTCCACCGAGTATTTCCCCCACACCTGCATCACCAAAAACTTCGCCCAAGACTATACCTCCTGCTGCACCAATAGCAGCATCTTCGGCGATCGCTCCAACCGATGTGTCTCTAGGGTCTTTAACGTCTTTCAATACTAAAGAACTGGCACTGATACGATAGCTATAGCGGTCATAGGTCACCGCTTCGGCAACGTAACGGAGTCCACCTTTAGCTGGAACATATTGCCCCACAATGGTTGCTCCTTGAGGAATGACAATTCGATCGATCATTCCTCTGTTGGCAGCTACTAAATTATAGGAATAGCTGCGGTCATTATTTAGATAAAGAGTTTCTAATTGCGCGCTGGTAGCTTTAATAGAGCGACTTTGAGCCGAACTGATAGCTGGAGATAAGCCCAAGCTGCCCAATACGATAGCTAAGATCGTCCAATGAGAAATACTAAAGGTTTTTTTGAGTGAATTAATTATTTTAGACATAATTCAATTGACACCTCCCAAGATTAGGCAAAGGAGCTAAAATTTGAAATTATGCCATTATCGATAGATTGGTTCTATTGGCTAAATGTTCGTTTGCCTAAATCTAAATCACGATTTAACTCAAACCTGGAAGAAATTAATTGCTCGGTGTATTTTGGATAACTACTATTCCGATTACTTTTCTCAAAATACCCCAGTCTTTAAACAGTTTCGCTTGGCGATCGCTGCCGAATTAAGCAATAAGCCTCACACTAACTTCCTATCTAAATTATATCAAAACTGGGCGTTGCTGATTGAGTAATGTCATCCAAAAAATTCTCGCTCCAACATAAAGCTGTGAAAACAAAAAAGTGACGTACACAATAATACTGTTATATTGTTTGTCCCTAGAGCAAGCCCATGACGTATAATAGCTATTAGCTGCACGTTGCTACCGCAGCGAAGTCGCGCCTAGCGACGCTTTTAGCTTTGAAAAAATTATTGTTGGCGAATTAGTAAGTGAAATAGTGTTTGATCGTCACAGGTTTAGCAACGCCGTTTTTATAGCTCGATAGCGGAGAATTAATCAATGAATAATACAGCTTTTACTTGCATGACCGATGCAGACTGGATCGACCAAGGGAAAGCAGATGCTTGGGCAGGTAAACCAAAACAAAGCCCAGAACACGATCCTCAAGCTGCTAGTATGTACGATCTGGGTTACTGCGAAGGAGAAATAGAGCGATCGCCTATCGAATCGAAGACCAATAAAATTAAAAAAATTAAAGCTGAGTAATTGTTGGTGGTTAGTCCCTAAAGTGATACCGCTTCGCATATGGTTAGTTGTTTTGTCGGGCAAGAAAGTGGGCGACTTCGGCGTTAAATTCCTCAGGATTGACTAGAAATACCCAATGATTGCCAGCAACTTGCTTGATTTCTAGGTTGGTTAGGTAACGACGGTAGGGTTTTAGCTGCCATTGAGTGCGATTTAGTCCTTTCGTAGGTTGAATAAATAAACAGGGAATAGCTAAAGGTTCAATCAAACCTGCCTGCTGCATAACATCGGTAAAGATTTGGTTACGTGCTGCGATCGTAAATTTGCTGCCCCAAGTGCCATCTGGTTTGGGTTCAATGCTGGCGCGGAAGACATTTTGTTGCAAAGTAGTCCACTGACGATATTGTTTGAGATTTTGGGCTAGTTTTTCTGCTGCTGCTTGGCTCGGAAAAGGACCCATTCCCTGAAGAAAGGGCAACACGCGATATAACAAGGGAAAAGTTATTTTAAACCAGCTAGGTAATTTATCGACATAGAACGGATCGACCAAGATCAAACTAAGAAAGCGTTGGGGGTTGCGAGTAGCCCAGATAGCAGCTAGTTTTCCTCCATAGGAATGACCTAAAATATTAGCTCGATCCCAGTTCAGCTCTTCCATCAAAGCTTCTAAATCGGCAATGATTGCTGCGGAACTATAGTCAGCCTCAGGCTTGCTACTTGCTCCATGTCCTCGCAAATCGGGCGCAACTACGTGATAGAGATCGCCTAGATACGCTCCCAAACTCGACCAGGCTACAGCACAATCAGCCAAACCATGAAGCAGCAGTACAGGCTGTTTGGCATCATTAGAAGAACCCCACTCTAGATAAGAAATCTCAATCTTTCCCCGTCGGCAAGAATGGCGTTTGGCTATGTTCAGCATCGCTCTGCCCCATTTTCTAATTTTTCTAAGTGTTAAACTAGCTTTAAAATAAATTAACTTATAATAATTAATGTTCGAGCTACAGGAACCAAGTCCTCTATCATATCTCAAGCAACTCAGCCCTACTCATCGTTTTGGTAAGGTTGCCGAAGCAACTATCGATCGCTCTCATCCTAATCCTACAGCTTTAGACCGCAATTCAATTAAGGTTTTGAGTTGGAATATTGCTAAAAACAACCAGGTTCGCCATTGGAGTAATGATTTTTTAGCTATAGTCGAACAGCATCAACCAGATAAAATTTTTCTCCAGGAAGTTCGTCTTTGTGCGATTAAGCAACAGATTCCCGAACTAGCTTCAATGGGTTGGAGTTTTGCCCCCAATTTAATCGATACTTTGGATAATACTTATTCTGGCGTTCTAACTGCCACCAAAAGCGATCGCCTTGGTAGCCAAGCTAAAATTACCCAGCACCAAGAACCAGTCACGGGTACGCCTAAAGTCTCACTTTTTGTAGAATATTCTCTAGGTAGCGATCGAGATACTCTGCTAACGGTTAATACTCATTTAATAAACTTTGTGGAAACTAGCAAATTTCAGTTCCAACTCCAGGAAATAGAGGCAATCATCTCTCAACATCAAGGAGCCGTGATTTTCTCTGGAGATTTTAACACCTGGAATCGTTCCCGCTGGCTAATCTTGCTGCAAATGGCGACTAGATTAGGCTTGACTCCCGCTGCTTTTCCTCCTGTTGAAGCTTTAAAAATTAAACGCTTTCTACTTTCTCCACCCTTAGACTACATTTTTTATCGCGGATTTCAACAAAAAATCCCTAATGCTAAAGTAATTAATAGTATTTCTTCTTCAGATCACAACCCTCTATTAGTAGAGCTTCACCTTGAAAGCGACTAAATATATACTAAATATATAAATATAAATATATATGCTTCTGGGGATTAACCTGGTTTCAATCTATAGCGTAGCGACGGTAATCGTTCATGGTATAGGCATTTTAACTGCTGCCCATGGAGTGATGGTGGTACGTTCATCCCGTGGCGCGATCGCTTGGGGGATTTCCTTAATTACTTTTCCCTGGGTAGCCATACCTCTGTATTGGATTCTCGGCAACAATGAGTTCTTTGAATATGCTCAAGCTTTACAGAATGCCTATCGAGAAAAGCATAACCTAGTTAGTCAGGCATACGGCGCAATCTTGGAACACAAAGCCATACTTCCAGAGCGATTATCTACCATTGGCAAGCTGACAGAAGTTTTTACTCCCCTACCTTTTACTACTGGTAATGAGCTGGAACTGTTGATAGATGGTGAACAAACCTACGCAGCCATGCTAAAAGCGATCGCCCAAGCTGAAAACTATATTTTGCTGCAATCATACATTATCAATAGCGATCGCACGGGTGACGAGTTTCAACAGGCTCTAATCGCTAAAGCAAACCAAGGAGTTAGGGTTAATCTCCTCTACGACAAAATCGGCTCGCGCAAGCTGTCTCGTAGATACTTGCAAACTCTCCGACGACATGGCATTCAAGTCAACGGCTTTGGCAGTACTCGAAGGAAAGGCAATCGCTTTAGAATCAACTTTCGCAACCATCGCAAAATCTTGATTGTCGATGGCAAAATAGCTTTTATGGGAGGCTTAAATATTGGCGATGAATATCTGGGCAAAAATTCGCGCTTTGGTTTGTGGCGCGATACTCACCTCCAGCTTCGCGGTGCTGCGGTTCAATGTTTGCAAAGCGTCTTTCTTGGTGACTGGTATTGGGTTACTAGAGAAATTCCTCAAGTTTGCTGGCAGGTAGATGAAGTCACAGAATCTAATCAGACAGCATTAATCTTACCCACAGGTCCTGCCGATCGACTACGTAACTGTAATCTGTTTTTTCTTAGTTTGATCGAGCGATCGCAAAACCGAATCTGGATTGCTAGTCCTTACTTTGTTCCCAACACCTCGATTCTCAATGCTCTTAAGCTGGCTTCCCTGCGCGGTGTTGAGGTACGGATTATTTTACCCAATCGCCCCGATCATCTGACTGCATATTTGTGTTCTTTTTCTTACTATACTGAGCTTGAATCAGTAGGAATCCAGCTCTACCGTTATCGTTCTGGATTTATGCACCAAAAAGTTATTCTCATCGATCGCGACATCGCAGGGATAGGAACGGTTAATTTGGACAATCGCTCTTTCTTTTTAAATTTTGAAGTAATGACTTTTTCAAGCGATCGCCACTTTATCTCTAGTATTGCCACTATGCTAAGAGAAGATTTGAATTCTTCTCGTCTGGTCAATCTTAATGTCTATCAGCAAAAACCATTTTGGTTCAAATTGGCTGCTAGGGTATCACGGCTGCTTGCACCGATCCTGTAATCAATGAGGTACGACCAAAGCCTCGCTAACTACAGTTTTCTTTCTATTTCCCAGTCCCTATTCCCCAATCCCTCGAACAATTATCTTAACAACTACAGGTTTCTAACTAGATGCGGTTTATAACTGCCAGATTTTAAAATGTACCCAGCAAAACTAGAAGCGTAAAAGAACACACAATTAATAAGATTGCTCCTAAGATAGCTAACCAGGGTTCGTGATTAATATTGTCTAAGTATTGATTGACTTTTTGATCCTTTGGTTCGGGATGCCAGATCATTGGTTTCATAACTATTACCTCTTTTCTTGAGGGTTATGTATTGCTTTTTTGTAGACAATTACTGCTCTAAAAAACTTCTAATCTTTAATCTAATACAGTTTAATTGTCTGGTTTAAAACAGTAACATTCAAGCAATACTCGCCAAGGGATTTCCTCTCATTAAAAATACGATCTGGAGATTTACTATTAATAGTTTCTAGTAAATTAACTCCCTGGTTTCTGCTTGAGGAAATATTAGCTTTCTAGTTGAATGCTACTGTTTCTATTTAACGAGACAGATATTATATGAAACAGATTAATGTCCTCCTTGTTAAAATATGGGCAAACCTGTATTTTTCTGTCAGGAGAAGCTCTATAAGCTTCTATTAATAAAATATCAATTTTGCCTCTCGAAAGGAAGGAAATGATACATAAGTTTACTCAAAATCGAGTTTTCTCAACAAGATTAAGGCAACATCAACTTGTCTATAGCCGTACAAAGTAAGGTTAGGAGATATCAGTTATTAGCTCGTAAGTAGGAAGTAGGAAGTAGGAAGTAGGAAGTAGGAAGTAGGAAGTAGGAAGTAGGAAGTAGGAAGTAGGAAGTAATAATTTGAGAAAGTGTCCTAATTTTAATACGCAATGCTATATATTTGAAAATAGCCGATATTCTGATAATAATAGGTAGAAATTACTATTGCACTTTTAGGAGTGTAATTATCAACCAAAAAGACCATAACTATATCTAAAAATTGCCAAAAATATGACGATAAAAAGCTATATTTACGTCGATCTCCAGACAATCTTAGAACTAATAACAGCTATCTAAAATTTTTTGTAGCTGCCAGAAAAGTTCAATGGTCGCATCGATCTCGTTTTTTTTAATCGAAACACTTTCGACATTGATTCCTAAAGGAACTGAAGCGGGTTCAATCGCCTCAACAATTTGCTGCAAAATTCTACAGCAAACTTCAAGAGATTTTTGCACGGGAGACTGAGCCGAAAAAATTTCTCGTTCGGTTTCTGGCGGAAAATTTACGCCTAACCATTGTAAAAATTGTAGAGTCTTGGGATATCCGCAAGGAGCAAAAGTGAGAATGATACGGACGGGAGATAGATTGAGTTCTCGACACTTTTGAGCATAATCTCTTAGTAGTTTGATAGTAGCTTCGGGCTGGTACACTACCTGAGACGTAAAAAATTGCATTCCCTGACGGGATTTTTCAATTAATTTAAGATGTTCATTGCCCTTACTCAAATGTCGTTCGGCAATAGTTACCCCGCCCAAAACAAAATCATGCTGATGTTCGGTAGTCATTTGTACGGCTTGGGACAAGGTTGGTCCTGGATAGGTCATTCCCGAAGTAGAACCACCGACAAAAGCTAGATAGCGCAAATTATATTCTTGCCAAGTGCGATCGAGCCAGCTAGGAAAATCCGCTTTGGGCTGATGAACGACGCATTTATAGATAATAGTTTCTTGACCCGTCAAATCGTGAAGGATTTGAGCATATTCTCTGGGATCGATGACAGGCGAAAAAGGAAAGGGTCTTGATAGATTGGTTCTACCTGGCTCATTCTGAATGTCGTAAACGTTGATTGCGTCTATGTCTAGAGCGGATAGTCTCTTGGCTAGCTTATTAGCGATCGCCTGTAGCTTTTCGGTTGATGAACCCTGCCGTGGAGGGGTAGTACTGTATAGATATATTCCTCTGGTGGGGTCTGATAGTTTTGCTTTTAATTCCATCTGGTGCGTAT
Organism: Pleurocapsales cyanobacterium LEGE 10410; assembly: GCA_015207195.1. Lineage (GTDB taxonomy): Bacteria > Cyanobacteriota > Cyanobacteriia > Cyanobacteriales > Xenococcaceae > Waterburya. The sequence continues at coordinate 6,176 of JADEXJ010000071.1, read as the reverse complement.
GATCGGGCGAGTATTACAGATAATTATTCTCCCACTGTTTTTGAGAAAGCAAAAATCTTTTCGTAATTCATGTTGTCAAATCGCACTTTCTCGATCGCGATCGCATACTTCCCAGAATTGAGTACCTTTAACTAACGTGAGTTCGGGTTAAGCAGAAGCAGACAAAATCAAGTCATCTATTGTCAAGGAAAAACCGCACCAGAATTTCCCAGCAAATCAGCAGGAGGATTTTCAGGAACAGTCCACAGATAAATTGTGTGCATTCGACCATTAGCCTCGACTTGTTCTGTACGTTCGGGTTGCCATTCACCCATATCAAAATCGTGAGAGACAATGCGCGTTCCTGGTTTTAATTGACTTAGTAGCTGTGGTCTAAGTCGAACATTCAACGTAGGTAGTAGATACAGTGTGACGACGGTAGCATCACTAAAATTACTCTGAAATAAATCTTGATTGAGAAAGTTTACGCGATCGCTAACTCCAGCTTCCTCGGCGTTGGCGTTAGCTTCACGAATACGTTGAGGATCGATTTCTATCCCTACAGCACGACTGACACCGAGATCGCGAACTGCTGTAATTGGGATGCGTCCATCTCCACTACCCAAATCGTAAAGAACATCGTTTTGGTCAACTTCAGCCATAGCTAACATTTGTTCGACTACTTCTGGTGGTGTCGGGACATAAATTACATCTGGTTTGCCCAACGCTGGTGTTTGGGCAGTGGTAGAAGCTGGTGTCTGAGAGTCTGCCTGAGTCGTGGCATCTACAGTAAAATTGCACCCAGTTACCATGGGGCTAAAAGCGATCGCTAATAAGATAGCAGTACGTTGAAAAATCATCATCATCTCCTAAAAATAGTGTTTTCGATTGAGTAATAAAGGGAGTAGGAAGTAGACTATTTATTGGCAAGTCACCCAGTCGCCCTGTCTCTTTGTCATTGGTTCTTGGTCATTCGTACAAACGACAAATGACGAATGACGAATGACACTAAATCCCACGTCATTTATGGGTGGGATGAGCTTGATTTTTTCGACATCCACAGTAGAGGTAATCCTAAAAGTAAAACCATGATTCCTAACAAACCACCCCATCCCGTATAGGCGATGCTCGATCGCAGCATATAGGCGCAGATTCCACAAAAAATAAGCGGAGTTAGAGGATAAAACGGAACTTCAAACGGACGATAGATCTGGGGATCGCGTCTTCGTAACAAAAAGAGGGATATACCGCTGAGTAAAAAGAAAAACCAGAAGGCTGGCGCAGTGTAGTTTACTATTGTTTCAAAGCCTTGACGGGTAAAACTACCAATTAATACCAACAACAAGGCGATCGCACCTTGCACGATTAGAGCATTCGTCGGGCTGCTTTTGTGTCCTCGTCCTAAAAAAGCAAAGAGAGAAAAGTCTCGTCCTAGAGCGTAATTTGCCCGTGCACCAGTAAAGATAGTAGCGTTGAGCGAACAAATGGTGGCAACGGCTACCAAACAACTTATCGCTACCGCACCTGCTTCGCCGATGCTCGTTCGCATCAAGTCAGCAACAACTGCTTGAGATGTTGCCATCCGAGATAGTCCCAAACCCCGAATCAACGCCCAGTTAACTAATAAATACAGTGCGGTAATAATGCCAATACTCCAAATTAAGGCTCGCACTATATTCCGCCTGCCATTACGAACTTCTGCCGAGACATAGGCTGCTTCATTCCAGCCTCCGTAGGTAAGCAAGACAAACACCATCATCAAGCCCGAACTACTAGATGTTGCTATATTTTCCGTGTTATTAGCCGTAGCGATAGAAGCTGCTGTTGGGGAGGAAAATGAAATTATCAAACTAACAATGGAAACGACAATTAGCCCCGCGATTTGAGCAAATGCCAATAAAGTTTGAGTATTCTTACTCTGGCTGACACCGAGCCAATTTAATCCAGTTAAAAAAATAATGGCGATCGCCGCGTAGATCGCCGACGAATAAGTTCCCAACCGCCATAATTGCGAGATATAATCGCCAAAGACAAAGGCTAATAAGGCAATCGAGCCTGTCTGAATAATGCTCATGCGAGACCAGCCAAACAGAAACCCTATTGTCCCACTGAACCCCTGTTTGAGGTAACAATAAGTACCGCCAGGATTAGGATAGGTAGTTGCTAGTTCGGCGTAACACAACGCACCGATTAAAGAAATTGCCCCACCGACTATCCAGGCAAAGATTACCATCTCGGCACTGCTAGCATTAGCAGCGACAATAGCGGGAGTTTCAAAAATGCCCGCACCAACTACTAACCCCACTACAATCGCGATCGTATTGAAGACGGATAAGGTTGGTATGAAAGCGATCGCTTTACTAGAAGTTAGTTTCAAGATACTTCTCCCAAATTAATATTATGCGCTGGTAACAATGACGCAATTGGTTTATCTGACTGTTTTTATTGTTTCCCTCGACTTTCAGCTTTGAGATATTTTCGAGTGTTGCCAAACCGTTTGCGATCGAGCAAACTAATGTATCTGTATTCATTGTTACTTTTTCTCTACTCGAAAGGGAAAAACAATCTAGATTAATGCTGTGTTTATATCTTATAAAATTTGTCTTCAGCTTTTCTTGTTAAATCTTGCGGTAACTTTATCAATCTTGCTGGTATAAGTTAGGTTTCTATAAAATAATTGATTTTTGTGATGTAGTAGAACTGAAGGCTTCAATATTTAGATACTAAAAAGCCGAATATTTTTTGTGCGACCTATTAACTGGCAAATAATATATGTTTATGAGCAAGATTAATAAAATTAATGTAACAACAACAAAGACAGCAACAATAATATGAAATACCCAGATATTGACTATAAATGATTGATTTGGAGACTTGGGGAAAACACGAAGCTTTCTTACCCAAGCGAGCTTTGCGCTTACTCCGACGGAGCTGTGTAGAGCGATCGCTAGTCGCCTCGTCACCGATTTTGTAGTATTCTTTCTTCTATTTCAGATAAATATTTCGACAAGAAGATCGGCACAATTAAAGTTATAGTCATTTTAATTAATTTCCCCATGATTAACTAGCTTTCTGTTGGTGGTTAGTAGTATTAAAGCCAGGGTAATCGGATCAAAATGATAAAGTTAAAACATACCTGAATTAGATAAAATCTGGGCGTTGCTGGATCGAGGTATGATTTTTAAATAATGCGATCGCGCTGCACCACAATCAGCAATTTAGTTTTGACATCCTCTTCGCACATTTATGCGCGAGGATTCCTTGGCTAGCTAGATAGGCAGACAAAATTGCTGATTATTTTCGGTCATATTTGTTCTGGTCTTACTCCTTTTGAGGTGATTTTCTTATCTGACCAACGGTCAGAGATTTCATTTATTTCATCAAAGCCTGGTCTGATAAACAATCTAGCATTGGGAAATTCTTTTTCTGCAATCTCTCGAATTTGTTTGAGATAATTGATGATTTTTAATATGTCTCTTGGTTCAGCTTGAAAATATTTTAATAACTCACTCCAAGCATTAATCGAACGGTCTATTTCAATTAAAGCAATTTTTGCCGAACCATCAGAGTCTTGGGAAATATCTTCTAGTCTTATTTTTGCTTCATTATCTCGGCTTTTGATAGCTCTTGATAATTTAACTGTGATTGCATATTGATAATAGTTAATAACTTCTATAGCTTCTTTAAGATGAATAGAAATCTCAGTAGTATGCGGGTGTATCAATTTCAAATGCGATCGCTTTTTGTTTGAGATATTTTTCCCCAAAAATTGGGGGGTTAGGGTGGCAAGCTCATTTTCTAGAATGTTTTGATTATTTTCAAACCATTTATCGACCATATTGGCATAATTCATCGCTCTATGAGTTAAAATTTCTACTTTATTATCTATTTCATCATCTTCATCAATTTCAATCGATTCGAGATCGACTCCCTCTTGTTGCGCTAAATCTTCAATCAGGCTAAATGCTAATTCAAAAGAATCCTTGATACTATACCAAAATCTTTTATTTGCTTCATCAATTGACTCCAATTTGCAATTTTGCTCTTCTTCTAGGGAATGATTTAAACAACGAGAAGTGAATTGGCATCGTTCGCACCATCGATCGCAATAATTGTAAATGCCAGGAATATATTTGGGATCTTCGGCACGTTTAATTAGTTCTTGTTTATCCATTTTTATTTCAATTCCTGTAGCTCTTCTTAAGTAACAAGTTTACAAGAAGCTACCAGCTATCCAAATAGTGAGAGGGACTGGTTGCTGACTTAGATCAGGCACTGATAATTACTTTAAACAAATTGTTACCATGGTAGAATAATTCGGACAATTTTTTAATCGTAGAGATTGAAAGCCTTGGCTTTTTTTCATGGATCCAGTGAATTAAGACAGATCGATTCCTGATTGTTCGTTAGCAGCAAAAAAATGTGTAAGAATAAATATAAGCATAGTTTTCAAAAGAGCAAAATTGTTCTTTTTTAGCATCATGAAAACTTTATCGGCTATAGTTGCTGGCGCGATCGCAACTTTGTTAATTCTTTTGTTAATTCGCCTCAGATACGATCGCTCGGTCAAACAGATCTGGCGATCGCTTAAAACTAAGCCTTCGGGTTTAGTTTTTACTAAAGACATGGTGGCAGATTTAGATGAACCAGTACAAAGATATTTTTTACACGCGATCGCACCAGGAACACCTCTTGCTGCTTATGTCGAATTAGAAATGAGCGGTGGTATTCGGCAGAAACCAGATGCAGATTGGCTGCCGATGCAAGCATCACAAATTGTTTCTGAATCGGGTGGTTTTGTTTGGCAGGCAAATGTTGGTAAAAGTTTGATGCAGTTTAGCGGTGCAGATTATTATGCCCAAAATCACGGTCGGGTAAAATTTTCGCTGTGGGATTTAATTCCTTTGGTAGATGCCCAAAGCAAAGATATCGATCGTTCTAGCATTGGCAGATTATGCGTTGAATATGTCTGGCTGCCCTCTGCTTTGTTACCTCACAATGGCGTAGCTTGGCAAGCGATCGACCAGAATAAGATCCAGGCTAATTTTAAGATAGACAACGAGCCAATAACTCTCAACTTAACTATCGATCGCGACGGCAGATTACTGAACTTGTCCTTGCCTCGTTGGGCAGACGCTACGGAAGATAAAACCTGGCAGTATATTCCTTTCGGCGGAGAGATACAAGCCGAACAAACTTTTGGTGGCTATACCATTCCTAGTAAAATGGATGCTGGCTATTGGTTTGGCACGGACGAGTATTGGGCGTTTTTTGAATCAACCATCGAACGGGCAAAATTTTATTGATTACTGTAAGCCAGAGACTGTCTTGTCCACAAAATCCTCACAGGTTTCATAGATATTTAAGAAATAAATAGTTCTAAAACTATCAAATAGAGACTAGGAGTGTTAGTAAAAATTATGTATGCTCTTTCAGAATTTACACAACACAACTTCAGTTTGTTGAGAGATCTATTTCGGTCAATCGATGAACTATCATTCGATCTCAATCTAGCTGTTGATATTTTAGGCGATGACCATCTAACTGGAAGTGAAGATAACGATGTGTTGATTGGCTTGGGCGGTGATGATACGATTGTGGGTTTGTCTGGCAAAGACCTAATTTTTGGTGGCACTGGTAAGGACATTCTGGAAGGGGGGAGCGATGACGATCGCCTTTTTGGTGGCTTTGGGGAAGATCTAGCTAAATACAGCCAGCACCAGGAAGATTTCATTTTTAAAGGAAATCCTGATGAGTTTCAGGTTATTGGTGCTGAAGGCAGAGATACACTAAGTAGCATCGAACTGCTTGAGTTTGAGGACGGTTTGGTAGAAACTGATACCCTTAACTTTTTGCCTGCTCCCCTATTCGATCGCGTCGAGACTATTGAAACTACTATCCCTAACACTGGCGATGCGATCGATATCTACCTTCCCGCTGGCTCCCCCCACAAAATTGATTCCCTACCAGTTGCCCTATTTTTACAGGGTGCTAACGTCGATAAATCGAATTACTCGACCTTTGCTGGTGTTGTAGCTAGCTACGGATTTGCTGTAGTTGTCCCCAATAATTTGAGAACGATTGCTGCACCTCCCCCTGCTCCCTCGGCAACGGGTTTTTTCCCCGAATTATCCCAGGTTAACGAGGTTTTCGACTACGTTCGAGATCCTGAATCTCCGATTGCCGAAGCGATCGAC
>JADEXJ010000319.1 GCA_015207195.1 Pleurocapsales cyanobacterium LEGE 10410 | reverse complement strand
ACCTTTCACCTTCAATCAGAAATAATAACTCTGCTGGCTGAGATTGGAGTTATCGCTCTATTGTTTGAAATTGGTTTGGAGTCGAACCTCAAAGAACTAATGGAAGTAGGCGTTCAAACCGTCGTTGTGGCGATTATTTATCGCTCTTTTTGCTGCGGGTACTGCGGGATCGAGAAGGATTGATCATTGCTACTTTTTTAATTATCGTGGCGGTAATTGGTAAAATCATCGCAGGATTTACCGTTTTTGGTCAGCCCGACTTGAACAAGCTGGCTATTGGTGTAGGCATGATTCCTAGAGGAGAAGTTGGCTTGGTATTCGTAGCGGTTGGCGCGACTAGTGGGGTGTTAAGTTCATCCTTAGAAGCAGGAATTGTCGTGATGGTAATCTTCACTACTTTTATCGCTCCTGCCCTACTCCGCGTTGTCTTTAGTTCTGAGGAGACGGAAGAAGTTGCTTCCGAAGTGTCTTCAGTTGTCGAACCCGAACCTACACCCTAACAGACACTAATTTCTACTTGAGTTAGCAATAGATTTTTTGTCTATTGCTTTTTTTGTAAATATGCTTAAAATTGACGTTTTGCATACAACAAATCAGTTTTCCATTCCGACTAGATTAAAAATCTACGCCATAAGCAGAACTCAAATGTCTGCTCATGTTAATCAATCTGTCTGTAGTCCAAGAATCAGAGCCTTTAGTTGCTTTGCTATTGTCCGCTGAAAAACCATAACCTAGTTCCAGGCTTTTGCTCAAGTCGATAAGTTTTTGAGTAGTCCAGTTGCGATTGTTGCGAGTTGTGTTATTGATAATCGACATAATTTATTTTTGTCTCTATTTTGTAGCGAATTTTACTGTTTGTATATATTTATATAGTATTAAAAGTTATTTGAATAGCCAAGGTGCTAACATCCGTACTAAGACTTTTGATAAGTAGATCGGCACAATTAAAGTTAAAAATAAGTTTGCCAGTGGTTGTCCTAAAATTGTCAGCAACAATGATTCTCTTACTCGGCTATGATATGATTCGGCAGTCGAACTTAGAAAAGCGATCGCCCGTCTCCCGTTCAAGAAAACTCGTTAATTGATTTAAAAAAAAAGCCACCAACGGTCAAAAATTGATAGTATATTGTATCAAAATAGGATTGGTAAATCTTTGTGTCCCTAGGAAGATCTAACTGGCAACAAGTATTCGATATTTTCGCTTTGTTGCTTAAAGATAAAAAGCTACGCAAATTAAGCCGATGGGCATTGTACTTCTCGATCTTTGCTCTTTTTTGCTGGATGAACTGGAAATTGTTTCTGGCTACCAGCGTTGGCATCGGCTTGATGTCTTCGTGCTATCTACTGCAAAATTCTCATTTTTCTCGTTACTGTCAAAAATGGCGCAGTTTTTTTGTTGGTTCTAATCGTCAATTAGTCTTAGCCGTCGTTACTGGGGCATCGGGAGCATTTTGTACCTATCTAGCTGCTGCTGTCTGGGCTAATGCGGAAAATCAATGGTTGGCAACGGGGGGAATTATTCAAGGCTTTGCCAGCTTGTCTACCTTGCTGCTGCTATTGTGGTCATTACGGGACAACAAAGCTGCATCCATCGAGGCTAAATTAGACCGTTATAGTGCGGATCTCACTCATGGCGATCGCTTGAAACGCTTGGTAGCAATTCGCCAGTTAACGCGCCTATTAGTTAGTAATCGTCTAGCCTCAGAACATTATTCCCAGTTTATTGAATACTATCGTTTGATGCTATCTGAGCCTCAACCGCCAGTAATTAAAGATGCTCTCTTAGAAAGCTTGGCTATGTTGGGCGCGGAAAAAGTCTTTGACCAACGTTCTACGGTCAAAATCCCCCTTAAACTAAGGCACTCTCGTAAGCCCGTGTTGGATAAGATGGTTTAAGACTGAGTACGATGCGAATTGATCTTAAAATGATGTCTGTCAGGGCTTTCTAGCTATGGCTATAGGGTGAGGAAATCGGATGATACCGTACTATCTATGGCAACAGCTTCCCCACGGTTCAAGTTTGGCTCAAATAGGAACCACCTATAGGTATATTTATAGGGAGACTTTTTAAGTTTAGTTAAGCAATAACACAAGAGCATGAGTAATTTGAGATCTTTACTAGAGCCGATCGCCAACTGGTTTAATAAATTGGGGACACCCGAAGCGATCGTACATTGGGGACATCCTTTAATGATGTGCATCGTCGTATTTGCTATGGGGAGCGCGGTTGCCTGGGCTGGATGGCGCGGTAGAACCTTAACGGGGGTAAATACTGAAGTGGCAGTTAAAAATAAAGCCGACCATCGTAAAATTGCTCCATTGATGTATATTTTTCTGGTATTAGGTTATACGGGAGGAGTCTTATCTTTGGTAATGCAGGGACAGCCTATTTTAGAAAGTCCTCATTTTCTGACGGGTACGATAGTTGTGGCATTATTGACTATCAATGCCGTAATTGCTGCTACGGGTTTTATTGGTAATAAGGAAACTGCCAGGACGGTTCATGCTTATGTAGGTAGCATTGCATTAATTATTTTAGTAGGACACGCTGTCTTAGGATTAAAGCTCGGCTTGTCTATTTAAACCGCATCTAGTTTGAAACCTGTAGTTTTCAAGATAACTGTTCGAGGGATTGGGGACTAGGAACTGGGGACTGGGAATTTGAGAGAACTTGAAAATGCAAAATTACTATTTGAATCAAACTATAGTTTTCTATGTGGACGGGGTTTAATTACCAAGATTAACCTGAGTTCAGAGTTTGGAGAAGAGCGTAGCAACGTCTGTGATTAGTCATTGGTCATTGGTAGTTTTCTCCCTATCTCCCTAT
>JADEXJ010000318.1 GCA_015207195.1 Pleurocapsales cyanobacterium LEGE 10410 | reverse complement strand
TCGAACTCAACCCTAATTTTTATCGACAGCTTCAACCAGCGATCGATAAGATTAAGCAAGAACTGGTGTCACATTCACCCAATTTTGTCTGGGAATATCCCCTGGAATTTATGGTGTTACACAGTTTCGGTCATTTGATTTTAACAGCACTCCCTTTATTAAGGATGGGAGCATCGAGCGATCTCAATTTTCTAATTAGCTCTGACTCCGAACATCCAAAAACATCTACAGGTTACTTCTATGACACTAACGAGGGAGGGAATGGTGCATCAGAAACGGTTTGGCGATATTTTACACAGTTGGCAGATAAAGGTATAGCCCTAGCCAAACAATGTGATTGTAATAATGGCTGTCCTCGATGCCTGCATCATACAAATTGCCCCGATCGCAATCGGGGATTGTTGAAACAACTGGGAATTGCTGCGGGAGAATTAATAACTATTGAAAAATAAACTCAAGGTTATATTACCCATGATAAATAATCTCATTTAATTTACACACCACGCTTGTCGTATAACTATCACCTTTTGAACATTCATTGTTTTTTCGTTGTTTTTTCGTTAGTATTAAACAAAGGAGGTTCAAATTATGTTGCAAACCAACCGTAAACCTGGATTATTTAACTTGCGTCTTGGTCAAACTTGGAGGTCATTTGAAAAGTTCCGCACCGAAGGAGCAAAAGCATTGTCGGCAATCAAAGATGGCGCAGTTGCAACTCTAACGACAAAAACAGGGCAGTATCGCATCATGGAAGAACGCGACTTTCAACAAATGTATGGTTTGGCGCGTGATGTAGACCGCCTTCGTGATGGATTGAAGATGGTTACAGTAGCCGTCCGCGCCGCTCAAAAACATCCCGACCGTGAAAATTTGGAAGTATTAGCCGAAGCGGTTGCTATGTTAGGAGAGTTGCCAGAACTCCCAACCAGAAATAGTTTTGAGCCTTTAATGCCTGAAAATACAGATTTTGATGACGATGATGATGTCATGCTCGATCCCAATGAGATCGAACGTCCCTTTAGTAATGAAACTCCTGTTTTAGAGGGTAAGTTAGATTGAACGCAGCAGATAGAACTCCTGAAAGTTTAGAAGAATTAGAAGCAAGTCTTCAAAGCCTTTCCCACAACATTCAACCTCTCACGATTATTCAATCTTTCGCCAAAAGAATCGGCAAAACTAAGGCTCGGCAAAAACTCTTCAATGCTAATGGTGCGTTAATAAGACTTCCAATAGAATATCAAGTATTGCTAAATAAAGGTTTAATCGCTCCAGAAGAAGATCCATTTATTTTATTGCAAGGAGATATTATTAATTCTGATGCTGCTTATTTTATGGGAGAGCGGATTGCAGGTACGAAGTTTGCCATTGCCAGTTCTACCTGCGACCTCGTACCCAATCGCCGTCAGTACGCTACCTTACTGCGATTACAACCAATTACTGTTGATAATCCTTATGCCAAGCAGCTTCTAGGAGAGATGCTTAAGTTTACCTCAACGCAAAGAATGTATCTTCCACCATTACCAGGAGATGCAGATACGGTTTTGGCAAATGCCATCCTCTTCGATGGAATAGTTCAAATCAGACTAGAAGATTTGTTGATGTCAACACGTCATGCCAGCTTGAGCTTAGTCGGATGGCGTATTTTTGGTTCACTTGTGCGTACTATTATGGTTAGGGCGGGGGAAAGTGAAGTAAAAATGAGAACTAGTCTTCAAACAGAGTAATAAATCAAAATACTGAAATAATTAGTATTTACCCTAATCTTTTAGCTAACGCTAACGCAATTAATAGCTGTAAAATCAAGTCTTGCAACTATTAATGGCAGTTATTACTTTAAAAGAGCTAGTTTCTCTCAATCAACAGTGTTCTTTTCCTCTTGGTAACTTTCAAGCTTCAGAGCGATCGATACAGCAACAACAGTTTCAACAGCTTGTCAGACAAAAGAGAATGGGTTTAAATATCGAACCTCTGCTAAATTCACAGCTTGCTGTCTGGCTAGAACAATTGGAAAGTTTTATTCCAGGAATATTTGACCCGCGTAAGAAGATTTATCTCGATACCAGATGGCAAGCTCAACTTCAGCTTGAAGAAGTGAGTCATTGGCTTTCGGTTCCGATTAATGCTGGAGTAGTCAAAAACAAGGTACGCCTGTATGAATGGCGAATTGGTAGTGCTGAACTTATTTGGTCAGATCGCGTGAAGCTATGGATAGCCTGTAATTATCTTCAATATCCACCAGAAAAGTTAGTAATAGTTATTTGTGGTTTTTTACCCCAGCTCAACGGTCGTGTCACCAAAACTCACTGGGATGAGCGCGACTATAAGGCTATAGAAAAGGAAATAAAATCTTTGTTTGCAGAAAATACCTCAGCTACTTCAAACTCTAGTAAGTATTCCGATTACATATTCAACATAGATGAAATAGAAGAGGTAAAGTTATAAAAAAGCAGGTTTTTGCAAGACTATGACCTACATCACACCTCATAAACTCTTTATTTAGTTTGATAGTAATCGCTGAAAAAAAGTCTTTAAGTAGACAAACTATCCCACAAATGTAATGCAGAGAGTTCACGAAAATGATAGTTAGTAATAGTAAATACGTATATTCAGGTAAAGCTGCTACTCTTCTAGATGTCAGTAATAAAACTTTAGTCAAATGGGTAGATGAAGGACATTTGCACTGTATCAGGCAGGGAAAAAACCGTAAGTTTTCTCTTGCCGAAATTGAGAGATTCAAACAAAGTAATTTCTATCGTAGTAGAAAACCAAAGTATACCCTAATCTACGTGCGTGGCAAGAACAGCTTAGAATGCAGAAAACGGGTAGAGCAAG
>JADEXJ010000317.1 GCA_015207195.1 Pleurocapsales cyanobacterium LEGE 10410 | reverse complement strand
ACCAGAGATTCCGTTCTGCTTCTGTCTTATTAAATACAGACAAAACAACTACACAGAGGTATTCGACCTACTGCTTTTAAAACACCCATCTTCCAGCAACGTATAAAGCACGGGAACAACGACCAAACTTAGGAGAGATGAAGTAATCAGACCACCAATAATCCCTACAGCCATCGGTTGCCGTAGTTCCGAACCCGCACCCCAGCCCAAAGCGATCGGCATCATGCCCAAAATTGTTGAAAAAGTAGTCATGATAATAGGTCGCAGCCGTACCAACCCAGTATTTAAAATCGCCTCAGTCCGATTCATTCCAGCGTTACGTAATTGATTGGCATAGTCTAAAAGTAAAATGGCATTTTTATCCAACAGCCCTAACAAGAAAATCAAGCCAATCAGAGAAATCATGCCAAAATCGCTTTGAGTCACTAGCAAGGCTAACATTGCCCCAACGATGGACAATGGTAGAGATAAACCGATTACCAAAGGTTCTAACCAGCGACGAAAGGGAAGATAGAGAACTCCCAGCATACAAATCACCGCCAAAGTTAGAGTAACGGCAAATTCTCGTAAAATCTTTTTAGATCGTGCAGAATCTCCTTCAAGATCGAAGCCAATATCGGGAGGTAAAATTTTCTCGGCGATCGCCTTAGCTTGGGCTGTGGCATCACCAATGCCCCGTGCGGTTAGATTGGCGTTGATATAAGCCACCCGTTTACCATCGAGATGAATCAGCTTGTTTAAAGGTTCACTTACTCCGTCTATCCGAACGTCTTCAAATCCTGGTAGCTGCTGTATTTGTGCTTGAAAAGCGATCGCGCTGGTTCTTAACTGGTCAAGATCTTCTCCTTCTAGAGATACCTTGAACGAAGGATCTTCTCCTGTTTCCACAAACGGAATGTCTTCAACACTGACAATTACTCTGGGGACTTGAGGCAGGTTTTGACGCACTTGTTCCTGTACATCACTGGTAGTTAGAAGGCGATCGCTGTTTAATTTGACGTAGAGTTTACCCTTATTTGGTTCACCCCGCACCCCTGCGACAGTATAGACCGACTCGACATCGGGATGATCTAATACTGCGGTTTCAATCTCTTGCCCTACGGTAATCGTTTTACGCAGCAAAATACGTTCGGGCGATCGCGCCAGGTTTTTTAACCAGCTAAAATTGCTTGGTTTATTTGCTTCTGCCAAAGGCGTTGCTGTTCTTGTTTGATTGCTGGCAACAGAATCTGCAATTTTTGGCAAGGGAGTAGTATAGACAATATTAAATTCTCCTCGGTCTAACTGCGGAACAAAACCTTGGGGAATCAGCGGGATTAAACCAATTCCGACGATCGTGCTGGCGACGGCGATCCCGATTACATAAGAGCGATGATTTAATGACCACTGCAACAAATTACGATAGCTATTGACCACAAATCTTTGGTATCGATTATCCTGCCGATGGCGAACATCTTCAGCAGAAAGCCAACGTATTCCTAATACAGGAACTAAGGTACGTGCGGTCAACAGAGAGGTCAGAACTGCTGCGGAGATGGTCAAACCAAAGGGGCGAAAAAATTGCCCCAAAGTCCCTCCCATCAAGCCTATGGGCAAAAACACCGCTACGATAGTCAGAGTGGAAATAGATACCGTCAGTCCAATTTCGCTGGTGGCAGATAAAGCAGCTTCACGGGGGCTTTGACCGTTTTCTAGATGACGCATGATGTTTTCTACCTCGACGATCGCGTCATCAACGATAATCCCAATTGCCAGTACCAAAGCCAGCAGAGTCAGAGTTTCAAAATTAAATCCCGCTACCGCCATGACAATAAACGTACCTAGTAAAGACAGGGGAATGGCGATCGCGCTGATTAAAGTTGCTTTAATGTTGCCTAAGAAAGGAAAGATGACCAAAATTGCCAAAGTTACTGCCCCTAACAAAGCTTCAATCGTGGCTTTGGTTGCCTGTCGGATAAATATAGCGGGGGTTTGTGCCAGAATCAACTCCACATCTGGCAAACGCGATTTTAGCTGGGCTACCTGCTGTTCGACTTGCTTGACCACCTCTAGGGTATTAGCATCCGCTTGTTTGATTACCTGAAAGGCGATCGCCGACTCGCCATTAAAATGAATCAAAGTATTGTTACCCGCAGTCAGAAGATCTTGATTAGCATCGGCACTGGGGTTGCCCAACAGATCGACTCGTTCTACTCCCGACAATTGCTCAATCGTCGGAATAATTTCAGCAGCAGCAATCTTGGTTAGTTGTTCGATGTTACCTTCTGGGTTGCCCACAACATAGCTAACCGCGGTGGTTTCATTAAGGTTGAACGGAATGATTTCCCAGTCGGTAGTGGGAGGTAAAGCTAATTGTTCCAAACTAGCTTTAACTGTATTCGTAGCAGCTTGGACATCAATATTCGTGTCTAACAATAAATTAACTACCGTCTGTCCCGAATAGGTAGCGGAAAACAGCTGGGCTAATCCTGAAGTATCTGCTAAAGCTGTTTCTATCGGCTTAGTTAATTGAGACTCCGTAGCTAAAACCGTTACCCAATCTCCTTGGGCGCGAATTACGATTACGGGAAAGTTAACCGTAGGAAATAGAGAATATTTCAGGGAACTAAAGGCAAATATTCCTGCCACGGCGATCGCCAACCAGAAGCAAATAGTCAGACGGGAGTATTTAATTGCCAAACGTGAGAGGTTAAACCGCGATCTAGTCAACATTTGTTAAGCAACCTCAAATAAAATGGACTGATGGAGGCAACTATTGATTATTGTATTGATCTTAAACCCCTTGGACATAGAAAAAGGATGGAGCGATCGGGTTATAGGACGATGGGGCGATGGGGAGACGGGGAGTCCTAAAGGATACTGC
>JADEXJ010000070.1 GCA_015207195.1 Pleurocapsales cyanobacterium LEGE 10410 | reverse complement strand
CGATAAGGCACTGAGCTTGCTTTCTGTAATTCCCCTAATGTTTCTTCTTCCAAGCAACTTAGTTTTACTCTTAGTGGTGCAGGCATTTTTTACTCATTTTTCAGCTTTTCTATCTTATATTTAATTGTAACCGTCTACTTATTTGAGTTAGGTATATTAAGCAATTTGGTATATCTACACATCGTATCAATGATTAACCCCAAAAATTTCAAGTTTATTTCAAAGTTTTTACAGACACACGAATATTCCGATGCTTATAGGTTTAACTGTTAATTTTTAGCAGTTATTTGGGAACTCTTGAATATAAGGCTAAGGAAGTGCTTGTATTTCAGAATCAATAAAGCCTTTGTTGATACGTTTTCCAAAGTAAAGTGGTTACAACAAGCTACTAGTCTGAAAACATAACTTCTTTAATAAGTTAACTTAATATTGAACTTGCATAAAATGGAATCAGCTAAAGTTGTTAATAAAATTCTGCTAATTTCTCTTGCTTTTGGTGGTGCGACCTTTGGCCTTGGAATGTTAGCTAAAGACCAAAATATTCAAAAAGCTCTTGTGGGAGCTGGTGCAGTAAGCTCAATGGCTGGAGTGGCTGGAGCCTACATAACCAACAATAAAAAAACTGCCAACGATAATCAAGCAGATAGCCTATCAAACAATAAAATATCTGAACTTCGTAGTCAAGAGACTCAACTACAACAGTCTCTTGATGAATCGACTGCTAAGATGCAAGCAGTGGAAGCTGATATTAATTCTCTTCAAACCGAACATAATCAGCTTTTAAGTATTATCTCTGATTTAAACAATCAAAAGCAGCATCTAGAAACAGAATACGACTTCAAAAAACAAGAGATAGAAGCTGTTAATACAGATATATCGGCTCTAGAGACTCGCAAGCAAGATTTGGAAACAAAAAACAATGATTTAAACAATCAAAAGCAGCATCTAGAAACAGAATACGACTTCAAAAAACAAGAGATAGAAGCTGTCAATACAGACATATCAGCTCTAGAGACTCGCAAGCAAGATTTAGAAACAGAAAACAACAATCTGAAGCAAGAAATAGAAAAATTATCCTTCAAGCATGAACAATTAGAGCAGGTAATAGCACCTATTGAAGAAAGTTTGGCTAATGTTAATATTCAAGACAAAGAACCGCAAAGCCAAATTAAAACAGAATCAGATTTAGAAGTAGAACAGCTAGTAAATTCTCTAAACACATCGGAAATTGAAGTATTTGATAGTGGTTTCGCAACATCTGGAGACTCTAGAGAAAATGTAACCGAAATAGAAGAAAATATAACAACGGACGTTAATCCAGTTACTGATTATTCAGAACTATCAAATTCTGATACAGAAACGGTAGAAGAGTTGATCGACTCTTGTGACGAATCAGAACTAGAAATGTTTGAGCAACAAACATCTACAGAACTCGAACATACTGATACAATAGAATTTGAAACAGCAGAAAATATTGTTGACGAAGTTTCAAATCTAGAATCATACAAAGAAGAAACTGCTAATACGGAAGTTAATCATCTAGTCGAATCTTTAGATGAAACTGAACTACAAATGTTTGAGTATCAGCCATCTCAAGACTGGAACGATGGAGACAGTTCTTCAGAAACTTTCGATATAGAATCCGAATCGGAGTCCCTAGATGACGAGTTTAGCTTAGAAGAATCTCCTGCTGACGAGTCGGAAGATTTGATGCAGGGATTTGCTGCTGAGTCCGAATCCCTAGATGACGAGTTTAGCTTAGAAGAAACTCCTGTCGCTGAGTCGGAATCACTAGATGGTGAGTTTAGTTTAGATCAAACTCCTGTTAATGAGTCGGAATCCTTGGATAGTGAGTTTAGTCTAGAAGAAACTCCTGTTGCTGAGTCGGAATCCTTGGATAGTGAGTTTAGCCTGGATGAAACTCCTGTTGCTGAGTCGGAATCCTTGGATAGTGAGTTTAGTTTAGAGGAAACACCTGCTGCTGAATCGGAGTCCCTAGATGACGAGTTTAGTCTAGAAGAAACTTCTGTTGCTGAGTCGCAGTCACTAGATGACGAGTTGAGTCTTGAGGAAACTCCTGTTGCTGAATCGGAATCACTAGATGGTGAGTTGAGTCTTGAGGAAACTTCTGTTAATGAGTCGGAAGATTTGATGCAGGGATTTGCCGAGGAGTCCGAATCCCTAGATGACGAGTTTAGCTTAGAAGAAACTCCTGTCGCTGAGTCGGAATCCTTAGATAGTGAGTTTAGCTTAGAAGAAACTTCTGTTACTGAATCGGAAGATTTGATGCAGGGATTTGCTGAGGAGTCCGAATCCCTAGATGACGAGTTTAGTCTAGAAGAAACTCCTGTTGCTGAGTCCGAATCCCTAGATGATGAGTTTAGTCTAGAAGAAACTCCTGTTACTGAATCGGAATCCTTAGATAGTGAGTTTAGCTTAGATCAAACTTCTGTTACTGAGTCGGAATCCTTAGATAGTGAGTTTAGCTTAGAAGAAACTTCTGTTACTGAATCGGAAGATTTGATGCAGGGATTTGCTGCTGAGTCGGAATCTTTGGATAGTGAGTTTAGTCTAGAAGAAACTTCTGTTACTGAATCGGAATCCTTAGATAGTGAGTTTAGCTTAGATCAAACTCCTGTTACTGAGTCGGAAGATTTAATGCAGGGATTTGCCGAGGAGTCCGAATCCCTAGATGATGAGTTTAGTCTTGAGGAAACTTCTGTTACTGAATCGGAAGATTTGATGCAGGGATTTGCTGCTGAGTCGGAATCTTTGGATAGTGAGTTTAGTCTAGAAGAAACTCCTGTTACTGAATCGGAAGATTTGATGCAGGGATTTGCCGAGGAGTCCGAATCCCTAGATGACGAGTTTAGCTTAGATGAAACTCCTGTCGCTGAGTCGGAGTCCCTAGATGATTCAATTACAAGTTTTGAAGTATCTGACAAGGAGACAGAAGAGGATTTAGATGAATTAAGTTCTCTAAATTCTGTTGACCAAAAGCTCAATGTCTTGAGCCAAGACTCCGATGAATCATTAGAAGAAGTAGATGACTTATTGAGTTCCGTCCAAGAAACTGAATCAAGTGAAGATCGGGAATTGAATGAAATTTATGAAGATGACAAGGTTAACAGTTAATTGCCTTCCAATTAATTAAAATTATCTCAATTAAGGACTTAGGTTTTTTCTAGGTCTTTTTTTTATGACCGCACCTTCAAATCAAAGATCAAGAATTGATAGACTAAAGAATATATATAGTCATAATCAAAGACAAAAACAGCAATGGGAAGCGAACAAGTTACTTTACTCTCTAGCCGAGAGATTGAAAAAATGCGACGAGCAGGAGCATTGGCAGCGGAATTGTTAGATTTTTTGGCTCCAATGGTTAAGCCTGGAGTAAGTACTTTAGAAATCAACGATGCAGCTGAAAGATGGACGCAAGAAAAAGGAGCAATCAGCGCCCCCTTAGGATATGGTCCAGTAGATAATCCCTTCACTGCTTCACTCTGCACTAGCGTCAATGAAGTAATTTGTCATGGTATTCCCAATGCCAAACAGATATTAAAAGACGGAGATATTATCAACATTGATGTAACTCCAATTGTAGATGGTTATCATGGAGACACATCTAGAACTTTCTTTGTTGGGACACCTTCCCCAAAAGCCAAAAAATTAGTAGAAGTTACTGAAGAGTGCTTAAGAAGAGGAATTGCAGCGGTTAAACCAGGAGCGAGAATTTGCGATATTGGCGCAGCAATCCAAGAGTATGCCGAGCAAAATGGTTTTTCTGTAGTTAGAGATTTTGTAGGACATGGAGTTAGCCATGTCTTTCATACTGCGCCTCAAATTCCTCATTATTACGATCCAAAGCAAAAAAGAAAATTTAAACCAGGAATGGTATTTACTATTGAACCGATGATTAATGAAGGGACTTGGGAGGCTGAGATGCTAGATGATGGTT
This sequence comes from Pleurocapsales cyanobacterium LEGE 10410, assembly GCA_015207195.1. Classification (GTDB taxonomy): domain Bacteria; phylum Cyanobacteriota; class Cyanobacteriia; order Cyanobacteriales; family Xenococcaceae; genus Waterburya. The sequence goes on along the minus strand of JADEXJ010000070.1, from coordinate 25,886 downwards.
GGACAGCGGTTACTAAGGATGGGAGTCTTTCAGCGCAGTTTGAACACACTATCGCCGTTACTAAAGACGGAGTTGATATTTTAACTCAGGTCAAGTAGCTGAATGAAATTATACGTTCAGTGTTCCAAGTCAATTATTTTTTTCTTTGCCCTGGTTTATTGATGTGGAAGCATTTTGCTGGTTAGTGAACTACTTAAAAACTATTTTCTCCCTTGTTTCTTTCAGACATAATGAATTCTGTTCGTTGGACGCTCACATTTTCTTGAATTTTTAATAAATTTATAACAATGTTTGCTTAATCAGTATTCTGAACGACGAACATTAAAGCAGCACCAGTCCTTTCTCTTCCACAGCGCAGCAACTGTCCATCCCTGCTGTTCTACAACTTCAGCAATTTGATCGGCTTGAGTCAACAAAATTCCGCTTAAAATTGCCCAGCTTTTTTCATGGGTAATTTCGTTAAATTGGGGAAATAATTCGACTATAGTATTAGCCAAAATATTGCACGTGATGCCGTCGAAAACTTCTTTAGATTCAATCAATTTCTCGATACTACCATCGGAAACGATCAAATTGTTTTGGTTTATCTGGTTCAATTGGCAATTACTACGACAAGTTTTGGTAGCCAAAAGATCATTATCCACCGCGAAGACTTTTTTGGCTCCCAGCAAAATAGAACCTAAAGACAAAATTCCTGAGCCACAGCCAATATCAGCTATAGTTTGGTTTTCGGCATTTTCATACAGGCGCATTTCCAACGATTCAAGACACAGTTGAGTTGTTGGATGGGTTCCTGTGCCGAAAGCTGCGCCAGGATCAAGACGTAATATAAGCTTGTCAGATTCTTCTGGAGGAACTTCCCAGGCTGGGTAAATCAAAAAGCGATCGCCAATTTCCATAGGTTGCCAATATTGTTTCCAGCCACTTGCCCAGTCTTCTTCATCTATCAGATGCCATTGAGCTTCGGGGATCGACACTTCTAACGATTGAGCATCTTGCTCTAACCATGAAGATAAAGTTGCCAAATCTTTCAACTGAGTATTTATTTCGGAAATATATGTCCGAATCAAAATTTGTTTATCTGTCTCAAGCTCAGACTCAAAGTTTTTTTTCTCGTCTGAAATCTCAATTTCAGTAGCTGTTCCCGAACAACCGAACTTTTCAAGTCGCCAAAAAACTGATTCTTCCAGAATTGGCTCGCATTTTATGACGATCTCCCACCAACGATTAGACATGAATTTTCTTTTATTTATGAGCTATAGAGAAATTATCTAAGTTGAACCTTAAAGGTTCTTTCGACTATTACCGTTTAATCAATTTAGTTGATCGTTAGTTCAGTTATTTATTGAGCTTTTCACAGTTACAATACATTTGTGTGTCACTACTTTATGCGAAAATTTTGGCTTCATCTACTTTTATCTAGTTCTCTTAGATAGTTTTCCCAATATTCTCAAATAATTTAGCTTTTCAATTTATATTCAATTTTTTCAATTTTGTCTATCTAAACAAAAGTTACTTGTTCATGACTACTTTGCGGACTCCCTGCTTCCATGTCCTAAATTATTTAAAATTACCACAATTACTTTTGGTTGTTGCTAGTCGCTACAGGGGTGATGACTCTACTAGCTTTCCATAGCCTTTACTTGTGGCAAACTTTCTCTAATTATTTTTTTAGACTATCTAACCTATTTTGAGTAGTCTGTACCAGGAAAATTGAAGATAGGTAACATGCTGACAAATTTGAGGAACGGTACAAAATAATAAAGCTGGTGAAAATTTTCACCAACTTCAAATTTATTATTTACTACGGACTATTATCAAATATGACTCAACTGTTACTGAGCTTAAGGTTTAGACAGATAATTTGACAGTGTATGCATCCCTGATACCGTCTACCTTAGTAATTTCTTGCAAGATTCCTTCGGGCAAAGGATCGTCTAGACTCAATACCATTACTGCTTCACCTCTAACTATTTTGCGTCCTACTTGCATGCTAGCAATATTGACGTTATAACTACCCAGCAAAGAACCAATCTTACCAATTATTCCTGGCATATCTCTGTGTAGGGTAAACAGCATATGGTCATTGGGTGGAACATTGATCGGAAATTCATCTAAATTGGTAATGCGTATTTCTCCTTCACTCAGCAAAGCTCCTGTCACTGAATGCTTACCATTAGATCCCTCAGCTTCGATATGCAAAGAACCACCAGAATAATCGCGGGTTGAACTATCTTTAGTTTCAATAACTCTAATCCCCCTTTCAGTAGCTTCGATTGCTGCATTGACATAATTGACTCTTTCTCTTAATGCTTGAGACAACAAACCTTTTAGCGCAGCTACAACTATAGGTTGACTATCATTGTTAGCTAATTCTCCCTGTAAACGGATATGTAATTCACCAATTCTTCCCCCTGCCAATTGACCGACCATTGTTCCTAAAGTTTCTGCCAATCTTAGATATGGTCGTAATTTTTCCATTACGTCGGGATTCAATCCAGGAATATTGACCGCAGAGCGAGCAGGAAGTCCTAGCAAAACGTCTCTAATCTGTTCTGCTACATCGATTGCCACATTTACTTGTGCTTCAGCTGTAGAAGCTCCTAAATGGGGTGTCAGAATTAAATTAGAACCAATCTCGGTCAACGGCGATTTTCCAAGAGGTTCGCTATTGTAAACATCTAAAGCTGCACCACCAATTTTTTCAGCTTTGAGTGCTTGGGCTAATGCTGCCTCGTCAATAATGCCACCGCGAGCGCAGTTAACAATTCTGACATGAGGCTTCATTTTGTCTAGTGCTTCAGCATCAATCAAATTTGCGGTTTCAGGAGTTTTGGGGATATGTAAGGTAATATAATCTGCTTCTTTAAACAATAAATCTAAGTCAACTAGACTACAGCCTAATCTTTCCGCTCTGTCGGTTGCTACAAAGGGATCGTAAGCTAACAACTTCATTTCCATTGCTCGTGCCACTTTAGCAACATGCGCGCCAATCTTACCTAGACCGACAATACCTAAAGTCTTTTTGTAAACTTCATTACCAACAAATTTTTTACGCTCCCATTTACCATTTTTGACCGATTGGTTGGCATCAGGAATCTGGCGCGATAAAGCCAGCATCATTGCCAAAGCATGCTCTGCTGCTGCAATAGTATTACCTTCAGGAGAGTTCACTACGACGATGCCATGGCGAGTAGCAGCGCGAACGTCAATATTATCTACTCCAACTCCCGCACGTCCAATAATTTTGAGTTGGGTTCCAGCTTCAATAACTTCTGCTGTAACTTTAGTACCCGATCGCAGCATTAAAGCGTCGTATTCGGGAATTATTTTGATTAGTTCTTCTAAAGGAAGCTTGGTCTTTACATCTACTTCTGCTACTTGAGAGATGATATCGATACCAGCTTGGTCGATAGGATCGGAGACGAGAACTTTTGCCATAGTCATGAATTGTAGTCTAATTCCCTTGAATCTTGTTTTATTACCTTTAAGCTCAATTCTTCGGGAGTGAGATTGGCAGCGTTGCCAATCTCATCAATACCTTCAAACCTCTTGCTCTAGGTTGATCGCTTAAGTTAGTGCAGTAAATTATTGTAAAGGTAAAAGTAACCCTAATTTTCTATTTGTTAATAAGTTTTTGGATTTACTCGAAGTTTTAATCTTGAATGAATCCAGGCTCAGTGATAATTGTAAGATCTTACAGCTATACCCTGTCTGGTAACAGTCTTGCCAAACCCTCAATTTTTTGCCGTAGACTAACTAAGATTTTTTTCCACCACAAGGGAGCTGGGTTTTGAGGTTTTGGCTGGGATGAATTGCTGGATTCAGTTTCAGGAAGGGTGACAGATTGTTCGGCTTCAGTTATTTTAGCTAAATCTGGTTGTGCTATTTCAATAGTTGTGAGGGAATCTTGATTGTTAAAGTCCTTCCCAGTAATAGGAATCGGTTTAGCAGACTGTTCGGTTTCGGCTTCTGTCTCAGTTGCAACATTTGGTGTTGTTTCTAAATTAGAATTATTTGTCTGTTGTTTTGTTGCTTGAGACTCTATTTGTTCTTTGATGGGAACCACTGCTATTGTCTGTTCCGAGCGATCGCTATTATCTATCTCTGCTGGAGTATCCGCATTGGCAGCCATTTCAGAAGAATTGCCATCGATTGTAGTAATAGTGTCTGGTTCGCTAGCTTGGCTGGCTGATGAATCTTCCAATATTTTCTTAACTTGAGGTTCGACAGTTTTTACTGACTCTTCAGAAGCAATTGTAGGTTCGCTACTATTGTCGAGTTCGACAACTTCTGTTGCTGATGGTTGAACATAGTATTGTTTGGTTATAGTTCGTGCATCAGCCAAAGATATTTTATTACTGACTAATTTAGCTAAAGCATCTTCTGTTTGAGGATCGTAGGTAATGACTCTGACTGTATTATTAAACGTGTTTTCCCAACTATTTCCTGCTTCATCAATCAACTCCAACTGGATCCAATTTTCACCTTGCTCAAATCCTGTTAGATAAATAGGCTGCCAATTCTTCAGAAGAAAACTTACTCCATTGACCGTCGCTTTAACACGCCAATCTTTTAAACTAAGATCGTTTTGCGCTATGGCGTGCAGAGGAGCGTTGGTTAAATAAAAGTCCAACATTAACGGTTCTGCGCCATAAGTACCCGTAGGGTTGTTGTAGGTTAGTAGAGGTAAACTAGTTTCAGGGCGATTATCGTTAGTTTCAGTTAAAACGTTAAAAGTTGACTGAGCATAAGCTCCCTCATTTTTAAAGCTTTCTCCCCAAGGGCGAACGGCAAACACTCTAATGGTATGTGTTCCAGGAGTTATGTTTTTTAAAATTATTGGTTGATCGAGACTATATATTTGTTGGTATGGTTCATTATCCAAAATTAGGTTCAAATGATTGCCTAGCTTTAACTTGTCATCTTGAAAGATAGGCAAGTCTTCCACACTCAGCTGAACGCTAATGTCTGTTCGGTCTAATGTATCTTCTGCTTGAGGAGAGATGATTTTTACTTGAGGATTATATTGTTCGAGGTCTTGGTTTAATTCTTTAATAATTGTGGGTGGAGCTACTTCTGCTAGATTGCTAGCAGATTTATCTGAAAATATTGTGTAACTGTGGCGATCGCTACTAAGAGAATTATCTGCACTATTTTGTCCACATCCAACTAGACAGCTAATAAAAATTAATAATAAACAAACTTTAATTGTTTTCATTGACATCTATCTATAAATTTATAAATAAAAAATTGTAATTTAGTAATCGTCCTTCCTATTAAATTACATTAGTATCTTCAAGATTTTGACGAATTAAAATTTGTTGCGCGATCAATTGAAGTCTTAAGAATGAGATTGTGGGAGCCTAATCTATAGGCGATGTAGGCAGATGCCAAACAACAAGAGGTTTTGCTCTTTTGTATTATGTGTGAAACACAAGTGCAGAAACGTTTGTTTCAGCTTCAGAAAGTATATACTACAGGCATCCCAGGTGAGTTATCTTAGAATATTCACCTGGCAAGTCAAAAGAGGCGACCATATTGCTTCATGTAAAGATAATTTGTGTTTTGTATACTTTTAGCGTGTAACATTTGAAGTAGAAACCTTGCAAAATAAAGTTCCGCGTCCATTTAAAATTTTGTTAAGCTTTACTCCCTTTGTAAAGATCTGAGTCTTATGATCGTATAAAGTAATGCCTGTAGCTTAAACCTAAAACCTATTAGGAAAGAACAAGCTAAGGTTATATAAAAAGCAGTGTTGTTCGCTAAGCTTTTTACATAATAAAAAACCTGTTCTTTAGAATAGGAAAATCTAAATCTAAAATCTATTGCCCTGAGAGGAGAATCCTCATGACAATTAGTCCTCAAAAAGACGAGGCAAAAGTCAAGGTAACAGTTGATGTAGATCCAGTTCCTACCTCCTTCGAGAAGTGGGGAAAGCCAGGTCATTTTGACCGAACTTTAGCCAGAGGTCCTAAAACAACCGCTTGGATCTGGAATCTTCACGCTGATGCCCATGATTTTGACAGTCATACCAGTGACTTAGAAGATATTTCGCGAAAAATATTTAGCGCACACTTTGGTCATCTAGCCGTAGTTTTTGTTTGGTTAAGCGGAATGTATTTCCACGGAGCCCGCTTTTCCAACTATGAAGCTTGGTTGACCGATCCTACCGTAATCAAGCCTAGTGCGCAGGTAGTTTGGCCTATTGTGGGTCAAGATATTCTTAATGCCGATGTAGGTGGAGGATTCCACGGAATTCAAATCACCTCTGGATTCTTTTATCTTTGGAGAGCTTCTGGCTTTACCAACAGCTTCCAGCTATATTGCACTGCCATTGGCGGTTTGGTTATGGCTGGTTTAATGATCTTTGCTGGTTGGTTTCACTACCACAAAAGAGCACCTAAGCTTGAGTGGTTCCAAAATGTGGAATCAATGATGAACCATCATCTTGCTGGTTTGTTAGGCTTAGGCTGTTTGAGCTGGGCTGGTCACCAGATTCACGTATCTCTTCCAGTCAACAAAATGTTGGATGCAGGAGTTGCAGCAGCAGATATTCCTCTGCCACACGAGTTTATTCTTAACAGGGATTTGATGGCAGAATTGTATCCTAGTTTTTCTGAAGGGTTACGACCTTTCTTTACGCTGAACTGGGGTGTGTATTCTGACTTCTTGACTTTTAAAGGTGGATTGAACCCTGTAACAGGTGGCTTATGGTTATCTGATACAGCCCATCACCACTTGGCTCTTGCTGTATTGTTTATTATTGCTGGTCATATGTACCGTACCAACTTTGGTATCGGTCACAGCATGAAAGAAATCTTGGACAATCACAAAGGCGATCCTTTATTGTTTGGTGGTGAAGGTCATAGAGGTCTATATGAGATCTTGACAACTTCTTGGCACGCACAATTAGCTGTTAACTTGGCTATGCTAGGTTCTTTAACTGTAATTGTCGCCCAGCATATGTACGCGATGCCCCCTTATCCATATATGGCGACCGACTATGCTACCCAAATATCGCTGTTTACTCACCATATGTGGATTGGCGGATTTTTAATCGTTGGTGCAGGAGCGCACGCTGCTATCTATATGGTACGTGACTACGATCCAGCCAAAAACGTTAACAACGTAGTAGACCGCGTACTTCGAGTTCGCGACGCAATTATTTCTCACCTTAACTGGGTCTGTATTTTCCTCGGCTTCCATAGCTTCGGGCTATACATTCACAATGATACGATGAGAGCCTTGGGTCGTCCTCAAGATATGTTTTCCGATACAGCTATTCAGCTCCAGCCGATTTTTGCCCAATGGGTACAAAACCTGCATACTTTGGCTCCTGGAAATACCGCTCCTACAGCGATCGAGCCAGCTAGCTATGCTTTCGGTGGCGATGTCATAGCAGTAGGCGGCAAAGTAGCTATGATGCCTATTGCGCTAGGTACGGCTGACTTCATGGTTCACCACATCCATGCTTTTACCATCCACGTAACAGCCTTAATTCTGTTAAAAGGCGTTCTTTACGCCCGTAATTCTCGCCTAATTCCAGATAAAGCTAATCTAGGTTTCCGCTTCCCTTGTGACGGTCCTGGTCGTGGTGGTACTTGTCAAGTATCGGCATGGGATCATGTGTTCCTAGGATTGTTCTGGATGTACAATTCCATTTCAGTGGTTATTTTCCACTTCAGTTGGAAAATGCAGTCAGATGTATGGGGAACGGTATCGCCTGATGGCACTGTGTCTCACATTACGGCAGGCAACTTCGCTCAAAGTGCAATCTGTATCAACGGTTGGTTGCGTGATTTCTTGTGGGCGCAGGCTTCTCAAGTTATCAACAGCTATGGTTCGGCTCTTTCTGCCTATGGCATTATGTTTTTGGCAGGACACTTTATCTTTGCTTTTAGTCTCATGTTCCTCTTTAGTGGACGTGGTTACTGGCAAGAATTGATTGAGTCAATCGTTTGGGCGCACAACAAACTAAAAGTAGCCCCTGCTATTCAACCACGTGCTTTGAGTATTACTCAGGGTCGTGCAGTAGGCGTGGCTCACTACTTACTCGGAGGAATTGTAACCACCTGGGCATTCTTCTTGGCTAGGACGCTCTCGTTGTAGTCATACTCTGGATATGCCAGTCTTTCAAGATGGTCTAAGGCTGTCTTGTAAGATTGGCTAAACACCACCCGATCTTGAGCTTTTGTTCAAAATCAGTAACAGTAAAGTAAAACAAACGGAAAGTAGTTGATGTTCGTAGCTTGTTTTGAGATTTCCTTAAAAGAAACGGACTAACGGACTAGATGCTAGTAACCTTTGTAACTGTGTTTTAACAAAAATACTACCCGACAACGTTAAACAATTTTGAAGGTAGTAACAAAAAGCCAAAAATGAGTGGCAAATAATAGCGATATTAATCTCATTTTCACCTTACAGGAGAATTCTACCCATAACCTATGGCAACTAAATTCCCGAAATTTAGCCAGGATCTGGCACAAGACCCGACTACTCGTCGGATCTGGTACGGAATTGCCACAGCTCATGACTTTGAGCTTCATGATGGTATGACTGAAGAAAATCTTTACCAGAAGATTTTCGCCTCTCATTTTGGTCATATTGCCATCATTTTCTTGTGGACTTCCGGTACTCTGTTTCATGTAGCCTGGCAAGGTAACTTTGAACAGTGGATCAAAGATCCTTTAAACACTAGCCCGATCGCCCATGCGATTTGGGATCCTCACTTTGGTAAAGGTGCGATCGATGCCTTTACTCAAGGTGGTGCTTCAAACCCAGTCAACATTGCCTATTCTGGGGTATACCACTGGTTTTATACCATTGGTATGACAACCAATCAAGAACTCTATCAAGGATCGATCTTCCTATTGCTCCTTTCTTCGATCTTCTTGTTTGCTGGTTGGTTACACTTGCAGCCAAAATTCCGCCCCAGCTTAGCTTGGTTCAAAAATGCTGAATCTCGCCTCAACCACCACTTGGCTGGTTTATTTGGGGTAAGTTCTTTGGCATGGACTGGACACCTAGTTCACGTTGCTATTCCCGAATCTCGCGGACAGCACGTAGGTTGGGATAACTTCCTATCAACTCCTCCTCACCCCGCAGGTTTAGGACCTTTCTTTAGCCTGAACTGGGGAGTATACGCTCAGAATCCCGATACTGCTGGTCATGTATTTGGTACTTCTGAAGGAGCAGGGACAGCTATCTTGACTTTCCTAGGCGGTTTCCATCCTCAAACCGAGTCTCTTTGGTTGACAGATATTGCCCATCACCATTTGGCGATCGCAGTCATCTTCATTATTGCTGGACACATGTACCGTACTAATTTCGGTATCGGACACAGCATCAAAGAGATCCTTGATACTCACAAACCACCTCAAGGAGGTTTGGGTGAAGGACACAGAGGATTATACGATACTCTAAACAACTCGTTGCACTTCCAGTTGGCTCTAGCTTTGGCTAGTTTGGGTACGATTACTTCCCTCGTAGCGCAGCACATGTACTCGCTACCGTCTTATGTCTTTATTGCTAAGGACTATACGACACAAGCAGCCCTATACACCCACCACCAATATATTGCTGGATTCTTGGTGACAGGGGCATTTGCTCATGGCGCAATCTTCTTGGTTAGAGATTATGACCCCGAAGCAAACAAAAACAACGTGCTGTCAAGAGTTTTACAACACAAAGAAGCGATTATTTCTCACTTGAGCTGGGTGTCTCTCTTCCTTGGGTTCCATACTTTGAGTTTGTACGTACACAATGACGTAGTAGTAGCTTTTGGTACACCAGAAAAGCAAATCTTGATTGAACCTGTATTTGCTCAGTTCGTTCAGGCAGCTTCGGGTAAAGCTCTCTACGGTTTTGACGTACTGCTTTCTAATCCAGATAGTATTACTCAAACTGGCGCAGCCTGGTTACCTGGTTGGTTAGATGCTATCAATAACGGAACGAACTCTTTGTTCCTTACCATTGGACCTGGCGATTTCTTGGTTCACCACGCGATCGCTCTAGGACTACACACCACTACTTTGATTTTGGTCAAAGGAGCATTAGATGCCCGTGGTTCTAAACTGATGCCCGATAAAAAAGACTTCGGTTTTGCTTTCCCTTGTGATGGTCCTGGTCGTGGCGGTACTTGTGATATCTCTGCTTGGGATTCCTTCTATCTGGCACTATTCTGGACGCTAAATACGTTGGGTTGGTTGACTTTCTACTGGCATTGGAAACATCTGGGTATCTGGCAGGGTAACGTTGCTCAGTTCAACGAAAGCTCTACCTACCTCATGGGTTGGTTCCGCGATTATCTCTGGGCAAACTCGGCTCAGCTAATCAACGGTTATAACCCTTATGGTGTAAATAATCTGTCTGTTTGGGCTTGGATGTTCCTCTTTGGACACCTAGTTTGGGCGACTGGTTTCATGTTCCTCATCTCTTGGCGTGGTTATTGGCAAGAGTTGATCGAAACTATTGTTTGGGCGCACGAGCGTACTCCTCTAGCTAACTTGGTTCGCTGGAAAGACAAGCCCGTTGCTATGTCCATCGTTCAAGGTCGTGTAATTGGTTTAGCTCACTTTACGGTGGGTTATATCCTGACTTACGCAGCTTTCCTAATTGCTTCTACGGCTGGCAAATTTGGCTAGAACCTAGGACATATTAGGTAATTAAGAACGAATCCCTTGCCTCTAGGTGAGGGATTTTTATTTTTTAATCACTACTTTTTTTTGAATCAAATTATACAAAAAAAGTTTTTTATAAAACTAGCTTGAGGAAGCAATTAATGGCAAAAAATGAACGCCTTTAATCTCTACCACCTAAAATGCTTTTTTGGATTTCATATTAGATCTCATATTAGATCTCTGTCTTGAATACTCAAAATTGCTATAAAACATACAGATTTCGTCCAACCATAAGCTTAATTTTTTATTTCTGTTTGTAACAATCTTAGGGGATCGTTAATAATTGTTGCCGATTCTTGACAGGAGTTGTTAGGTTGTAACTGCAAATTTATAGAGAGGTCAAATTATGACTTTATCACCAGATACAATCGCCTTAATTGCGGTCTTAGTTGTTGGTTATGTAACAGCAGTTGGTTTAGGAACTGTAGCGTATTTTGCCAATGAAAAAAACTATTAATTCTAGAGAATCAATAGTTTTGTAATAAGATCAAACTGATTTACAGCTAGCTAACTTTTTCACCAATAGCTAGCTGTATTCTTGAAAATTATATTATAGTCTCGCATCAAAATCAAAAACAGTAAAACGGCCAATCCAAATTAATAGTTTTGTAAATTGACAAACCAGTCAAGTGTTCGATGATTGATCCAGCCTTTTTGAGTCACAATTTCGCCAAATCTGTGATTAGTCGAAGATTGCTGTTGTAGAGTTTCGGCAATTTGTTCGGGCTTCAGCAATCCTGCATAATATAAATAATCTCCCAAACGTAATCTATCCTCAGATTGGACTAACTTGGGTAAATCATTAGCAAAAAAATCAATTGTTTCTGAAGGAAGATAACCTTGTTGTATCAAGATCTCACCAAAACGATAATTTTGCTGATGCTGTTGTTGAATTCGTAAAACTTCTCTAATGTTTTGAGGAGATAATAAACCCGCCTGCTGTAGAATTTCTCCTAAAGGCAGATATTCTGTTTGAAGATAGGGAGAAAATCTATATTGATTAAATTTCTGCTTCCCTACCAACCAAAATAGAGGCAAACTATCAATTAAATATCTTTTCCAAAGACGGTTGGGTTCACAGACAAGTCGATAGAGCCATTCTAGTCCCAATTCGCTCATCACTTTTGGCGATCGCTGAACTTCCCCCGCTTCAAAATCAATTGTCGCACCAATTGCCAGAAATATTTTGATTTTAGGTAGATGAACTCGATACTTGGCAATCCACTTTTCCTGTTTTGGCGCGCCAACTCCTACTGCTAAAACCGTTGCTTGAGAATGATTGATCCGATTGATAATGTCATGGCATTCTTGTTCGTTTTTCTCGAAGCCAAAAGAAGGAGAATGAGCAGCAACTACTATTTTTCTTCCTACTTTGCGATTGATGTTTTCTAACGCTTTTTGGGCGACTCCTTCTTTAGCACCTAACAGAAAGATGCGGATGTCTTCATTGTATTTATTATATTCATAAAAGGCAGGAAACAAATCCGAACCTGAGATTTTTTCTTTAATTGGATTACCCAAAAAGCCAGAAAAATACTGCAATATCTTACTATCACAAACTCGATAATTAGAATAGTAATAGGCTTGTAACAACTCGCGATCGCTCTGAATCTTTACTAGATGATCGACATTAGGCGTTACTACTACCCCGCCATGATGATTTAGATCTTTTAACAACTCGGTGGTAGTAGTATTGTGAATTGATACATTTAAAAAATCAACTATATCCATGTGTATAATTTTTATTTCGCAAGCGAAATTTAGGTTAAATATTAGCTATTGGTCTTCATACCCCATTCTTTTGCCAAAACTGAGATTGAGTAAAATAAAATCACTCAGGAGATACAGAAATTGAGAATAAAAAAAAGTTAGGTTTACCGATTGAGTAAATTCTAACTTCTCAAATCAAATTAGCAGTTGATTAAAATCACTGCCTACTAGTTAATCACCTTTAATATAGTCTTCCGTCATTTGATAAGCCTGATCGTCAGTAAACTGCTGAGGAGGATGTTTCATAAAGTAGGCTGAGGGAGCGGTCAAAACCCCACCGACACCACGATCTAAACCTAATTTGCAACAGCGAATAGCATCAATTACTACCCCTGCTGAATTGGGGGAATCTTCAACCGAGAGTCTCATCTCTAGATTCATCGGAACATCGCCAAATAATTTACCTTCAATCCGAATAAAAGCAACCTTGTTATCTTTTTGCCAGGGTACGTAATCGCTAGGACCAACATGAATGTCTTCGTATTCTAAACGTTGGGCAATTACACCCTGTACGGCTTCAGTTTTTGATTCTTTTTTAGAATCTAGGCGCGAGCGATCTAGCATATTGCGAAAGTCAGTATTACCGCCAGTGTTCAACTGATAGGTTCTTTCAACTTTGACTCCGCGTTTTTTACACAGATCGACTAAGGCGCGGTGGCTAATGGTGGCACCAAACTGAGATTTAATATCATCGCCAATAATCGGAATATTGTGACGCTTGAATTTCTCCGCCCACAAGGGTTGACTGGCAATAAATACAGGAATACAGTTGACAAAGGCTACTCCTGCATCTAAGGCACATTCAGCATAAAATTCGACCGCTTCTTGTGAACCGACAGGAAGATAGTTAACCAAAACCTCTGCGCCCGATTGTTTGAGACTATCAACGATGTCTGCCTTGGACTGTTCTGGGCGATCGCTAACTAAAAAAGTATATTTTTCATCAGTACCGTTCATGTGGGGGGCAATCCCATCAAGCAATGCCCCCATTTGTACGGTTACCCTAGTCCGAGGCACATTTTGGCAAAAAACCGTCGTGCAGTTGGGAGGCGCGAAAATCGCCTCGGCAACATCTTTTCCCACCTTACGGCGATCGATATCAAAAGCAGCAACTACCTCAAGATCGTAGGGTTTATAACCTCCAAGATCCCAGTGCATTAAGCCGATGGCATCTTTTGCCTGCTTATCTTTATAGTATTCAATACCCTGTATAAGAGAACTAGAACAGTTTCCTAGACCGACAATTGCAATTTTTATACTCCCCACGATTTAACCTTCCTCCATTATTGGACTACATTATAGGGAAATCTTACTGTCATTGTTTAAAGAATGGTAAATAAATGGTAAACAATTCCACCATTGTAGATGTTCTACTTGATAAATCGATCGCTCAGTCCAATCAAACTGCCTATACTTTTCTAGCCGATGGAGAGAATGAATCTGGTAGCTGCACTTATCGGGAGTTAGATCTTCAGGCACGGGCGATCGCCGTACAGTTGCTGACTCAAGTTAAACCAGGCGATCGTGCTTTGTTGGTTTATCCTTACACCTCTGGCTTGGAATTTATCGCCGGTTTTCTCGGCTGTCTTTATGCTGGAGTTATTGCCGTTACCGACTATCCGCGACAGCACATCAAATCTCTCAGCCAATATCAAGAGCGAATTATCGATTGCCAGGCAGCGATCGCTTTAACCACTCAAGAATTTGCCGATCGGATCAAAGGGCAGCTAGTTACCAATCCAGGCATGGCACTGAAGCTTAAAGCTTTGCCTTGGATTGCCAGCGATCGGGTAAACCTCGATTTAGCCAAACAGTGGCAACCGCCAAAAATTACTGGTGATACTTTAGCCTTTTTACAATACACTTCGGGTTCAACGGGGCAGCCCAAAGGTGTAATGATCACCCACAGTAACGTGTTGCATAATTCAGAGGTTATCTATAAATCTTTTGGGCATCATGATCAAACCAAGATTTTGATGTGGTTGCCAATGTTTCACGACATGGGATTGATTGGCGGAGTGATGCAGCCTTTATTTGCGGGATTACCTGCGGTATTGATGTCTCCGATCGCCCTAGCACAAAAACCATTGCTTTGGCTACAGGCATTGTCTCGCTACAGAATAACTACTAGCGGTGGTCCAAATTTTGCCTACGATTTATTGTGTCAAAAAGTTACCGAAGAACAGCGGGCAAGTTTAGACTTGAGTAATTGGTCGGTAGCCTTTACGGGGGCTGAACCTGTAAGGGCAGAAACCTTGAAGAAATTTGCCGAACTATACGAACCCTGTGGTTTTAGACAAGAAGCTTTCTATCCCTGTTACGGCATGGCTGAAGCAACTTTATTTATTACTGGAGTTGATGCCTCGCAAAATCCTACGATTACTTATCTCGACAAAGCAGCCTTGAGCGAAGATCGAGTTGTTACGGTAGCACCAGATCATTCCAACTCTAAAGCAGTAGTTAGCTGTGGTCATACCTTTAATAATGACGAAATTATTATTGTCAATCCAGAGACAAAAACTCAGTGCGAGAATCGAGTAGGGGAAATTTGGGCAGCAGGGAGGGGTATCGGTCAGGGATACTGGCAAAAAGAGTCACAAACAGAAAATACTTTCCGCGCCACATTAGCAGATAACCCCCATCGAACCTATCTTCGTACTGGAGATTTGGGATTTATTAGCAATGGTGAACTGTATATTACGGGACGCATCAAAGACATGATGATTCTTTGGGGGCGCAATCACTACCCGCAGCACATTGAAGAAACGGTGGAAACCTGCCATCCTTCCCTCCGTCACAACCATGGCGCAGCTTTTAGTATCGAAGTCAACGGGGAAGAACAGCTAGTAATTGCCCATGAAGTCAATCGTACTGACCTACGAAATCTTAATGCTGAAGAAGTTATTGGGGCAATTCGTCTTGCGGTCGGGGAACAAAATTTAGCTAATGTTTTCGCCGTAGCGTTACTCAAAACTGGCAGCATTCCTAAAACTTCTAGCGGTAAAATCCAGCGTCGGGCTTGCCAAAGGATGTTTCTGGAAGGTAGTCTAAGCACCGTAGCCCAATGGCAACAGTCAGAAATTCCTGATACTGATATTACCGATTTGGCTGGACAGTTTTATAGTGATTAGTTAGTAGTTAGTAGTTAGTAGTTAGTAGTTAGTCGCTTGTTACTCTTTACTTGCTCGCTATTTATTAACGAGCGATTTTCGATTTGTTCTTGCCAGACATTAACTAGATTCTTCACCGCATTCTCCCAGCTGTATTTTGTTACAGAAGTACCAGCGCGATCGCCCATTTCATGTCTCAAACTATGATTTTCTACTAACGTCTCGAGTTTGCTAGCGAAGTCTTGGCGATCGCCTGGAGTATAGAGAAAACCATTACTGCCATCTTCGATGTTTTCCATTACCCCTCCAGACCGAGGGGCAATTACGGGAATTCCCGCAGCAAAGGCTTCCAAAACCGTCAAACCTCTAGTTTCCTTTTCTGAAGAGGTCACGTGGAGGTCACAGTTAGCTAACAGCGCGGGAACATCTTTGGGGGCTACTCTACCCAGTAAAGAGAAGCTGGAGGTTAGCTTGCCTAATTCTGTAGCTATTTCCTGGCGCATTGGACCATCTCCCGCCACCACGATCGCTATTTTACTAAGATCCATTCGCTGCGAGAGAGTTTTTAGTCCGTCTAAAGTGAAGTTCCAACCCTTGTCAGGATATAAACGACCCAAAAAAACGACTTTGACTAATTCATCTACTTGGGATATCCCATATTGCGTCTGAAAAAAATCTGTCTGGCGCAGATTGGGTGTAAAGCGATCGCTATCGAAACCCACTAAATTGCCATACACGGCATTTTTGACACCTAACTCCACAACCTTGGGATAGGTAATTGTGCTAGTAACTAGAGTCAAGTCATAGGAATTGTATACCCAGACAATCAATTTAGTCAGAATAAATTTAACCCCAGCAAAAATTGGTTTGGGTAAAGGGAAATAATCTGATAGATAGTCGAGAAAATTAGTCCGAAAAAAACCAATACAGGGAATACCTGCTTGTTTAGCATAATCTATGCCCGCAACCCGCCAAAAACCGACATACAATCTTTCTGGTTCATCAACATGAATAATATCTGGTTGAAACTCTGTTAACTGGGTCAAAACTTCTTGATATGAACCCCTGCTGACATTCGGTTCGTAATCTAAACCAACAAAGGAATTGCTTGCCAAGTTGACGACCTCTACTCCCGGCAGAATATTTCCCGTATAATCCTGCCAGTTGGGATATTCTTCGGCTAAGCTACTGTAGTCAGGACAGAACAATAGTACCTGATGTCCTGCTTGACTGAGTATTTGTACTCTTTGCCATCCGCTAACCGTTACACCATCAATGATTGGCAAAAAGCCAGAGGTAATAATTGCAATTCTCATTTCAATTCTCAGATAGTGTTTAATCTACCAGAACCTAAATAACTTAAAGACTGTAGATTAAATTCCCATTAAATCAAGACTATGATTTAATTTAGTTTAGGTAAAAAACTAAAATGTGACAATCGACGATTGACAATTGTTTTACAGGCAAAGATGAATCAATCGACAATTTAGCCGTTTTTTTGATATTTAAAATATGTTTGGCTGGACAGAATTTTTTATTTTTGATACTTTAAATTTACTTTGGTTAGCTTTAGGTCTGTTTGTAGCTGGAGTTATTGAAGCTTTTTTATGGAAAACCAAGGTCTTTCAATTATTGGATACACCGATTCAAACTCGATGGTTCGGGGCTAATAAAAAGTGGCGAGGGCTAATTAGCTTGCCTATAGCTATGATAATTAGTGTTTATTTATTGCAGTCGATAGAAATAGTTCCTGTTCCGCAAAATGCAGTTTTGTTTTCTGATTTTAATCTTTGGGAATTTGGTTTGTTGGTGGGATTTATTTTCAATCTGTCGGAATTACCCAATTCTTTTGTCAAACGTCGCCTAAATATTCCTCCTGGGGATGAAAATAGTAAGCTCTTTTATTTTATCGATCATATGGACTCTACCTATGGAGTTCTAATTTTGTGGTATTGCTATTTTCACTTTCCTCTACATTTAATTTTGACTGGTTTGGTTGTTACGCCTTTGCTGTTTATGGGGGCAACCGAACTACGTAAAAAGTTAGGCTTGAAATAGTAAAACAAGCATTTTACTATTTAGTATTTTCAGGCTGGGTTCTTGCAGTTTTATTAATTTATCGATTGTATTCAGGAGATTAATTCATGACTCTTTTATCCAATTTGCAGTTAATGAGCCAGTACAACCAGTGGATGAATCAGAAAGTTTGTGTAGCAGCACAACAACTAGGAGTAAAAGCCAAGCAAGACAAGGGAGCATTTTTCGGCTCAATTTTGGGTACGCTCAACCATATTTATGTAGCGGATATTATTTGGCTGCGAAGATTTGCCCAGCATGCCAAACAATATCAGAATTTGAGCTATTTACCAGAGTTATCTAGTTATAGCGATCTAAAGCAAACTGTAGCTGATGAATTGGCGGTATTGACTAAATTAAGACAAGAACTAGACGAAATTATCATTAGCTGGTGTCGAGAAATTGAAGCAGCAGACTTGGAAGAAAATTTGCAATACGCTGATACGAAAGGAAAACAATATAATAAAAACTTTGGGCAGCTAATCCTGCACTTTTTCAACCATCAAACTCACCATCGAGGGCAAGTTTCGACTTTAATCAATCAAGAAGGAATCGATCTGGGAGTTACCGATCTATTAAAAATTATTCCCGATCGCGGTTAATCAAGCAGCCATCGATAACGTGCCGACAGCTGCTGTTTGGCATTATCTTCAACAATTGTGCCGTGTGCCATAATAACTCGTTGAAAATCCCCGGTTAGAATTTTGTCGATAGATTCTTTGAGTTTTTGTTTGTCGCGACTGGCAATCTTATCCAACCAATAGGGTTTTAGTTCTCGATAGCTTCCCAATACTCTGGCTGTCAATCGAGTGACAAGGGGAAAGGTGCGATCAAAGTTAAAAGCGGAGTCGGTAATTATTAAAGTCTTACTAATCGGATGATAAAAAACGGCTCTACTGTAATTCCCTTAACATTGACAAATTTATTTTCCGAATAAGGTACAGCAGGGAAAGCAGTCTTAATAAGCTCAATAGCCTTATGTTTGTTCGTATTTTTCCCTTTGTTAAATACTTTGAAAGTTCTGTGATTCATGTGCCATAGGCTGAATCTTGAGCCATCCATTTTGCAGTATTTATGATACTGCCTCCATCCTCTTATGATTCTAGAGAGTTTATCAACCTTTAATTCAAGTTTGAGATTAGAACTATTAACTATGTCTTTAACCTTCTTACGGAAGGCTTTGAAGTTCTCCTCTGATGGGGTGCTTCTAAACTTTCCGTTGTTTTGCACTTTGAAGTGCCAACCTAAGAAATTAAATCCATCTGTCGCTCTAGTTAGCTTAGTTTTCTTCTCACTTATTTCCATTCCTCTTTTGGCTAGAAATTCTTTGACGAGGTTTAGTAACTCGTTAGCATTATCTTGTGGCTTGAGGAAAAATATCATATCATCTGCGTATCTAACGCAAATTGGATTGTCTTTCCCGTTTCTTTTGAACTCTCCTATTCGTTCTATACCGTTCAATGCTACGTTGGCTAAAAGTGGGCTAGATGGAGTAGGCACAAAGCGCACCTCCCAATCTTGCGATTGATGTGTTTCTTCATACCTCTCCCCAAACCCAACGTGACAATTTCTCGTCATTGGGCTTTCCATCATTGTTACCTCCGACCAAAAGAAGGGGTTTGTACATGACAGGGGCGACATAATAACTGAAGGTTATCTTCTGTATCTTTGCCCTTGTTTTTACGCGGTACGATGTGGTGTAAATCTAGTTTACCTAGTGCGCCACAGCATTCGCATTTTGCACCCCTTATAGCTTTAATCTTCTCTTTGAGTTCGCGCCATGTGACATTCTCAGCATTACCCATCCAGATTGTCTGAGATAGTGGTTTTTCTGGCTGCGCTACTGATGTTGTTCCAAACCCTTCTAAGTAAGGGTTATCTGGCGAACGGGAACGGTATTTCTTCAGAGGCAAATCGCTCATCCGATACAGGAAGAGGTAATTGTCCTCGTTGACCACACCAAAGTTCCATCTCTTGCCGTTTTCACGGAGTTTGAACCTGTCGAGTACCTTTCGTTTGGACACCTTATGTCGTTTACTTAACCAAAGAAATAGCCTTTCGTTAACCCAGAAATCTAGGTCTTTAGCTATCTTCTTGGTGTTGGTATGGCGATAATAATTAATCCAACCTCTGAGTACTGCATTCAGAGCCGAGATTTTAAGCAGTGGTGAGTCTTGAAACCACTTTCGTCTGGTCATTTCCTTGACCTTGAGCTTTAACTTCTTGATGTTTTCCTGTGCTGGTGTGACCAACATTTTTGGTCGGTCGTTAGATTTTACGTATCTTTGAACGTGAAAACCGAGAAAATCAAAGCCCTGATTTACATGAGTTATATGCGTTTTTTCGGGAGAAAGTTCAAGTTTTAAATCTTCCCAGAGGAAAGTTTGGAACTCTTCTTTTAGCCTGACAGCCTCTGCTTTACCACCGTTGGTAAGTAGTAGCCAATCATCAGCATATCGAATCAGCGCACAATTTCCCATGTGGTTTGTTCGACGACGTTCTTTCTGTTTGCGGTGTAGGTTGCCGTATTTGTTCCACCAGTAGAGGTCTAGCTGATGGAGGTAAATGTTTGCCAAAATAGGCGAACAAATTGCACCCTGGGGAGTTCCCAAATCGGTGCGCTTAAACAAACGACCTTCCATAATTCCCGCTTTGAGAAATCGTTCAATCAGATTTAGGAATCTTTTATCAGCTATTCGTTTCGCCAGCAGTTTCATCAGTATTTGATGGTGGATGCTGTCAAATGCTCCTTTGATATCCCCTTCAATGACCCAATAGTATTTGTTGCGCCGATTGATGTAGCTATCTAATCGGGCGATGCAATCCTGAGTTCTGCGTCCTGGTCGAAAACCATTGGAACAGTTCAAGAAATCGCTTTCATAAATAGGTTCTAACACCATCTTTACAAGCATTTGTACTACCCTGTCTTTAATCGTGGGTATACCCAGTGGGCGAGTTTTGCGGGGCGCGTCTGCGCCTGACCGTGCTTTGCACGGCATTGAACGCATTCGCGTTCCCGACTTGGGAATATATATTCGACGAACGGGCATTGGGCGGAATTGCTTAGAGCGTAGTTCCGCTTCTATCTCCTTCACAAATTTGGCTTTCGCTGCGTCTGATTCAAGAGCCTTTTTAGTTACCCCGTCGATTCCTGCTGTCTTTGCCCCTTTGTTAGAGAGAATTGTCTCGAGGGCATCGGCAATCCAATCTCGTCGGCAGATGAGCCGATAGAGGTGGTCAAATTGATGTTCCTTTTGGAACTTAGCTTTTATGGCGAGACTACGTTGGGTTTTGATGATATCGGACATACTTCTTAGTCCTCTCTACTTCCTATATGTATCTCTAACAATGACTGCCGACCTTCGCCATGTACCAGACTATTTTCTGGCTCGGACTACTACGTCGGCTCTGCCACGCAATAACTACTTCAGTTGCAGTTAACCCAGTCTAAATAGACCAGTTATTGCGCTTCCTACGTTCATACTTTGGTACGTGATTACATTTAACCGTAGGCTTCTTCTTTACTCCGTAAGGATATAAACCTAATATCCTCGACATCAGTTGATAATTTGTACCCTTGTAATTAGAGCAATTTGAACCGCGTCAAAAGTTCTTTTCAGTCAAACGAGTAGACATTGACTTACCTGATGTCTCACGCCATCTCTGTTGTTTAACAGCGTGTCCAAGGTGTAGGAGCGTCAGACGAAGATTCCTTTCGTAGCCGTAGTTAAATTCAGGCTCGAAGCCTCATACTGTAACAGAGTACCAGTACTTTGCCCCTTGTTCCCCAGGCTTCAAACAGGTTCTCACTCATTGTCCCCTGCCTGCTGGGTCAGCCTTAGTACATTAGGGAATGCACTATCTCTTGGTAGTTTTCACTCTCCTTGAGCATTACCAAAGTACGCTTCGCAGCGCACCCACGCCTCCTTGAGGTGTTCCCTGCTCTGGGAAATTAATATTTGTCCCTGATTTTAGACATCTGAATATGCCTGTTTTAAGATTATTTGGACAGATTAATCTTTCCATTATGGATTTGTGGCTAATTCTATCGAAGCATTTTGAGATATCGAGTTCCAAGACTCTTTTATCCTTTCCATTACTACAGCTTCTTAAGTTAAAGTCTTTAGCTCTAATAGCTGCATATACTCGTCTTTGTAGGCGATAGAGATTATTTGTGAACTTTGTCCACGCCAAGTCCCACCACAGTTCGCTATAGAATTTCTCCATGGGTCTAACCATACTCTACTCCGATTTATATATTTTGAAATCCTCGGTGAAATTACTCACCGTCCTACCCGAATCTAGGGGATTAATCCTCTCGTCTGGTCTACTAAGGTTCGACTGTTCCTTAGACCTTAGATTCGTTTCTTTTCGTTCCAACAATTTGATTGTTTCGTTCCTTTAGATGTAGCCACTTCAACTGCTTGATACTCATGCTCTTGCTGATATTTTGGTAATAATTCAGCGAGTATTATTGCTCAAGTGAGGTAAGCTTTTTCACCTACTGTGCTTCCTGTCTATAAGTTGCTTTTTTAGGCTCTGTTTCATCATAGGAACTCCCCATTAGCGCGACTTGTGGCTCGTAGTAACCTCTGATTACGCCCTGTTACCAGCTTCACCCTGTAGAATTCCGAGTCTACTCAGTGTGGTCAGATTGGGAGTTAATTGTGAGCTTCAATAGTGGGGCTTACACCCACATCAAATCAGTTAGTTATCATCCAACCAGAACTATTCATTCTATGTATCGTTGGAAGCCTTAGTTTATAAGGGCTAAAGCCCTATTTATCTAAGAACGAATCGCACTACCAAATAAACTAGAGTTTAACTGCTACAGCGATCGCCTTTCAGACAATTGTTAAGTTCGTTAGCGGTATCAGTAGCTTAGTAGCTTTCATTTCAACGGAATGCAGTTTCAATGCTCTAGTTTTTGTTGGTTATTAGTTGTACGTCATCAATTTAAGCAAGGCTATATCAACAAGACTATGCTCTATAACAGCCCCAGATGTTTTTTCAATGAGTTACGCATCACCTCGACGGGAACCGATCGCTGTAGCCAAATTTCCAGTGCAGCTACTCCCTGTTGTAGGAGCATTTCTAATCCATCGATCGCCATCGCTCCTTGCTCTTGAGCTAGTTTGAGAAACTGAGTAGGATTAGGAGTATAGATTAAGTCGTAGGCGATCGCCTTTGGCTTGAGTTTTTGCATCAAAGCTTCCTCCACGGGAGAAGCATCTACCTGAGGCGACATTCCGATCGGGGTGGTGTTAATTAGTAAATCCGCAGCAGGAACCACGCTACTGAGGTTATCCCAGTTGTGAATTTTGAGCCGATCGGCAATCTTGGGTGAGTGTTGCCAACTTTGATAGAATTGAGCTAGTTTATCCCGATTGCGCCCTACTACATGAATTTCTTGGCATCCTAAGTTAGTCAAGCCTGCAACTACTGCTCTGGCTGCGCCACCGTTGCCTAAAACTACAGGGGTCATTTGCGTCCAATCGCGAGGCATAGTTTTTAAAGGTGCAATAAAGCCGACAGCATCGGTATTCGTGCCTTTCCAACCAGATTCGGTACGCCAAACGGTATTTACCGCCCCGATGTTAACTGCATCGTCGGAGATTTCATCGAGGAGAGGTATTATGTTTTGTTTGTGAGGAATAGTAATATTAAATCCAACTAAACCAGTGGCAGTAAAGCCCGCGATCGCCTGTGGCAAATCTTCCTGTTTGACGGGAAAAGGAACATAGATATAATCTAATCCCAGCTCGGCGATCGCTGCGTTGTGCATTACTGGTGACAAAGAGTGTTCTACAGGATCGCCAATGATACCCAGTAGTTTGGTTTTCCCCGTGATTGGTTGCATCAAATTCAACTATATACTGAAGGTATATTATCAAAAATCTGTGATTTAGTTAGTAAGCAAATAAAACATCTGTGTTCATCTGGGGACTTTTTTCTTTTGTCTTAAGAATTGCCACGGAGAATAAAGATCTATATTGATTGAATATTGCTAACCGCTGATTAACCTATGTCTCATCCTCTCTATGTAGCTTTTGTCTGGCATCAACATCAACCTTTATACAAGTCGCGAGAAGTAGACTCGGATGCTTGGGGGCAGTATCGTTTGCCCTGGGTACGTTTACACGGCACCAAAGATTATTTAGATCTGGTGTTAATGCTAGAAAAATATCCCCAGCTGCATCAGACGGTGAATCTCGTACCTTCTTTAATCTTGCAGCTAGAAGACTACGCAGAAGGAGAGGCGATCGATCCTTATTTAGCCCTGGCACTGACTCCAGTATCACAGCTTAAGCCCAGGGATAAACAGTATATTATTCAGCATTTTTTTGATGGCTATTTTCATACTTTAGTCGAACCCCATCCTCGCTATGCTCAACTATTTTACCAGCGTCAGGAGCAGGGCTTTACCTGGTGTTTAGAAAATTGGCGCGATCGCGACTATAGCGATTTATTAGCATGGCATAACTTAGCCTGGATCGATCCTCTATTTTGGGACGATCCAGACATTGCAGGCTGGCTCAAACAAGGCAAAGATTTTACCTTGAGCGATCGCCAGAGAATTTATTCTAAGCAGCGGGAAATTATTCGGCGGATTATTCCCCAGCACAAAAAGATGCAGGATGCAGGGCAGCTGGAAATCATGACTACGCCTTATACTCATCCGATTTTGCCTTTGTTGGCAGATACTAATGCAGGGCAGGTAGCCGTACCCAATATGACCTTGCCTCAAAAACGCTTTCAATGGTCAGAAGATATTCCCAGACACTTGAGTATTGCCTGGGAAATGTATCTAGATCGTTTTGAGCAAGAACCCCACGGTTTATGGCCCTCCGAACAGTCTGTTAGCCCGACGATTTTGCCCTATATCACCCAGCAAGGCTTCAAGTGGATCTGTTCCGATGAGGCAGTTTTGGGCTGGAGTATGCAGCATTTTTTCCATCGTGATGAGGCGGGCAACCTCTACGAACCAGAATTACTCTATCGTCCCTATCGTTTGGCAACCGAACACGGAGACTTGGCAATTGTCTTCCGCGATCATCGTCTTTCAGATTTAATTGGCTTTACCTATAGCGCGATGAGTCCTCATAATGCTGCTGTGGATTTAATCGGACATTTAGAGGCGATCGCCCGTTCCCTTAAATCTCATCAAGACAACCCCGATACTGCCCTAGAACAACCCTGGTTGGTAACTATTGCCCTTGATGGCGAAAACTGCTGGGAATACTATCCCCGCGATGGCATACCGTTTTTAGAGGCTTTATACGAGAGATTGAGTCGCGATCAGGATATTAAGTTAGTAACGGTTAAAGAATTTATCAAGCAGTTTCCCCCGACAGCCACCATTCCCCCAGGACAGCTGCATAGCGGTTCTTGGGTAGACGGCAGTTTTACCACCTGGATCGGCGATCCTGTAAAAAATCGCGCCTGGGATATACTTACCGCAGCCAGGGAAACTCTAGCCAAACATCCAGAGGCAACAGAGGAAAATAATCCTGAAGCTTGGGAGGCTTTATATGCTGCGGAGGGTTCGGACTGGTTTTGGTGGTTTGGGGAAGGGCATTCTTCCAACCAGGATGAAATGTTCGACCAATTATTCCGCGATCATATCTGCGCGATCTATCATGCCTTAAATGAACCCGTACCTCAAGAAGTGTATCTCCCTGTAGATAAACATGAAGTCAAAGGCGATCGCCCGCCTCAAAGCTTTATCCATCCCATCATTAACGGTATTGGCGACGAACAGGATTGGGATCATGCAGGCAGAATTGAGGTTGGTGGCGCGAGGGGAACCATGCACCGCAGCAGTACGGTACAGCGATTGTTTTATGGTTTGGATCACCGCAATTTTTATCTTCGTCTAGATTTTAAGTCAGGAGTCAAGCCAGGCAAGAATTTTCCAGGAGAACTACATTTGCTCTGGTATTATCCCAACGTTACCAAACATATTTGCCCTGCCCCCATCGCTGGTTTACCCGATGAAGCTCCTTTAAACTATTATTTTCATCATCATTTAGGCATCAATTTAATTACCGACTCGGTTTGGTTACAAGAAGCCCAGGAACATTATCAGTGGCATATTCATGCTAGTCGCGCCGAGGCCGCTTTCGACCAATGTTTAGAAGTTGCCGTTCCTTGGGCAGATTTACGCATTGAACCCGATTATCCTTTAGAAATATTGGCTATTTTCGCCGATCATGGCGAATTCCATAGCTATGTTCCTGAAAACCAG
>JADEXJ010000316.1 GCA_015207195.1 Pleurocapsales cyanobacterium LEGE 10410 | reverse complement strand
GGCTGATATTCGGGCAGGAAGAACTCATCCGGCGGATCAACGCCGTGAATAATCAAACCGTGGTTGTGCTGATGGGCGGCAGCAATGTGGAGATGAGCGGCTGGCTGCCCGATACCGGTGCCTATCTGCACGCCTGGTATCCGGGAATGGAAGGAGGGACAGCCATCGCGGAGATCCTTTTCGGCCGGGTGAACCCCTCCGGCAAGCTGCCCATGACCTTTGCCGATTCGCATGAGGCGTATCCATCGCACCTAATCGGGGAATTTCCGGGCAACGGTACCGTCGGCTATACGGAGGGTATTTTTGTAGGGTATCGATATTTCGACACCTTTAACAAACCGGTCACCTTTCCATTTGGATTCGGGCTATCGTACACAACATTCGAGCTGTCTGATCTGGAGATTTCCCGTCAGGGCGACATCGTACAGGTTCAAACCACCGTTACCAACACCGGTGAAAGGGAGGGAGCCGAGGTGATACAGGTGTATGTGCATCACAGGGAGCCGGCTGTGGAACGCCCCGTCAGGGAGCTGAAGGGGTTTGAAAAGGTATGGCTTGAGGCGGGTGATTCGGCCAATGTAATCATCAGGCTGGATGCGTCTGCCTTTCAATACTATCACCCGGAAGAACTGGCGTGGACTCTGGATCCGGGCGAGTATGAAATCCAGGTAGGCACCTCATCCCGGGACATCAAATTAAGAGCCGTTCTGAAGCGTTAAGCGTTTTTGGGAAAGGAGATCAGATGGGGCGCGCAGAGGGCTGCCGCAGAGTCCCGGACAGCTCGTTTGATCTGATTGATCCCAGCTGAAGTCGTTTTGACTGTGCACGCGAAGGGGGAAGTGATTGAACTTGATGGAAAGATTGGTGGGTGATAACGTTTTGCAGCTACCCGAAGGTGGCGATTTCGGAGCACTTCACTGTCAGCCAAGCACAAACTTTGATAGAAACACAAAGCTTGATTTAACCAATGAACCGCCACTTTTGGGTAGGTGCTGTTAGCGGTTCGGTGTTCTTTTTCAGCTTTCATCTGTCAATTTTATAACTTTCCCGTCTTTAAATTCAAAAGTTGATTTCCCTTTTAGCTTTATTTCTTGCCCCTTTTTAAGTCCGTTTGGAAAATCCTGTGCTAAAACTCCGTGATAGTCAATTTCAATTTGAGTGATATGCCCTTCGTGTCTAAAGGATAATATTTTTTGCTCTCTCTGTGAAAAATACTGTTTCGCTGTTTCAGCTTGGTTCTTGAACTCATTGATGCCGTTCAAAGTCATAGTCACTTGTCCGTTTTGTTTATTTATAAATACGATATCGTCAGCTAAATTTTCTGTCATTTTTAGGGTGTTGAAGTTGTTATAACTGTCAACATAGGTTTTAATTGCTTCTTCTCTCGCTTTCATAAACATAGGGTTATTTTTCTTCAATGATTGATGTGCCTTCTGATTTGTCTCCACTTGTCCATTGCAAAGTTTCGTGCAGAAGCAATTTTCCATTTGATAAGATTTCTGGCCGTGATTTGCAAATTCCTGTCATTAGTTCATCGTTGGTATTCACTTGATGATAGCGCATATCTATATTACCTAAATTGTCAACTATACCCATTAAATGACCGAACTTTATTTGTCCGCCTGCGTAGGTCGCTTTCAACAAATTTCCTTCTTGATAATAGGAAAATATGGTGTCCAAAGACGTCTCAACATTGGATGAATTGCTTTGTGTCTTGAATTTTTTCCATCGTAATTCATAAAGAATATTCAATTTTTAAGATTCAGATATTTTATTACAATTCCAATCTGTCCCAAATGATATAGGTCGTGATGAATCAGTCCTTCAAGAAGATATTTGAATTTAAAGCCATCTACATATTCTTTCTCAAGATACTCGTCCGTTTCATTTTCAATCAATTCAATGATATCTTTTTGACTTTGATAAAATTCAGATTTTAGTTCTTCCCAACCTTTTTTTATTAAATCGTCATTTGTAAGCCAATTTTCAGGACTTTCCATTGTTAAGGTTGATTTAAGTCCTTTTAACTTCAATATGCTTTCCTTTCTCCAAACCAAAATATGTGAAATTAACTCTGCAACACTATGTAATTCCGGTAATGGTCTCACAAAGGCAAGTTTTTCTGAAATGTTGCCAATCTTTTTTTTAAAATTTTCGTCAAGCCAAAATTCCTGTTCTTGAATATCTCGGAATTGACCGACAATATTTTTAATTAATTTGTTGTCCATATTTGATTTGATTTTTTTGTCGTTTATACATTGAACGCTAACCGATGTTAGGCAAAGTTTTTTCTTTTTAATTTTATTTCTCCTGTGGTTTCTCGGTCTGTCCAATATTGACCTTCCATCTCATTGACTTTAAAACCTTCAAATGTCAATAAGGTAGAACCGTGGTGGATTTCACTCCTATCTCTGACACTTGATTTTGGTGTGTTGATATATGAGTAAATTAATTGTTCTAATCCACGGTCTCTCTCAATGTCAAAAGATGCTCCTATGCTATGGCTCCTGCTCTCATTGGTTTTAATTTTTACTTGAACATTGAAAAAAGTCTGTTTAATTTTTATTTCAGTTGATATAGGGTCAAGTGATTTTTCTTTCCAATTAGATCTAAGCTCTCCTTCCCATTCTCCTGATAAATTTGGGAATGGAACTAACCAAGGATAAAATACTCTCCACTTCCAAGCCCATTTAATAAACAATGACCAAAGAACCACATTGATTGAAATAGTTGTAGATATATGTCTCAGAGCCTTATTGATATTGTAAGCTCCCCCGAAAGTTGGCCATTTGAAAGTAGAGAAAAACCTTTACTTTCACTCTATGAAAAAATCACGTTTTAGCGAATCTCAGATTATATCCATCCTTAACAAGAACGAACAAGGGAT
>JADEXJ010000006.1 GCA_015207195.1 Pleurocapsales cyanobacterium LEGE 10410 | reverse complement strand
CNACCGACGTAGATGCGGTTGTTGGTGCTAGTGATCCACTGACAGAAGTTCTCCCAAGCACTGCGAGTTTCGCGTGTTTGTAAAGTAGTTGTCATTTGTTAGATAATTGCGTGTTATTTATTTGTCTTGGTTCTGTTTGAACTGACACTATTTACAATAAACTATATTTTCATTTTTGTAAACAAACTTAACAAAACATTTTTTTATATAATATATAAGAAAAATTTATTTTTGCGGTATGAACTTTGTAGTTACCTATAGTCCTGCTTATACAGTAGTTCCTACCTATGAATGCTTTAATAGATGCAGCTACTGTAATTTTCGTGTCGATATAGGTCAAGAAATTCCATTCACCTTGGAAGATATTTCTCAAAAGCTTCAAAAACTTAGTCGGGAAACTATTACAGAAATTTTGGTTCTTAGTGGAGAAGTCCATCCCTTATCTACGGCTAGAGTAGGTTGGCTATCAAAAATTTATGAAACGTGTAAATTATCTCTGTCTTTAGGCTTTTTACCTCACACCAATGTGGGACCGTTGAGTTGGCAAGAAATGAAGCAATTAAAGCAGGTCAATGTTTCTATGGGATTAATGCTAGAACAGCTGAATCCAAAATTTATGGAAACAGTGCATCAGCACGCACCAAGCAAGAAGCCGAAATTGCGTTTACAACAATTAGAATGGGCGGGAAAGCTAAAAATCCCTTTTACAACGGGATTGCTTTTGGGAATAGGAGAAACCAGATCAGATGTTAAGGAATCATTACAAGCGATCGCTGCTATTCACAGAAAATGGGGACACATTCAAGAAGTAATTTTGCAACCTCATAGTGTGGGAAGTCAGCAAGAATCTTCTATTCCCAGCTTTGACCCCAGCCGTTTGCCAGAAGTTATTGCTCAGGCAAAAAAGATCTTACCAGACGATGTAGGTATTCAGATTCCGCCAAATTTGGTACCAGACCCTAATTTTCTGCTTGAGTGTCTGGCTGCTGGAGCAACCGATCTAGGGGGAATTAGTCCCATAGATGAAGTCAATCCAGACTATCCCCATCCTACTGCTCAATCTCTGACAGAAATTTTACAACCTGCGGGCTGGACTTTAAAACCCAGGCTGCCTGTATACCCTCAATATTATTCTTGGCTACCTATCGCTTTGCAACAAGCCATCATCGCCAAAAAAAAGTCTTAAATTTTTGAAGTGCCAGTTTTTTGAAAAATCTTATGTTATGATGATTATCCGTGGAAAGGAACGGCTAAAAGCTGTACTTTCAAGGGTCGCTAGCTCAACGGTAGAGTACTCGGCTTTTAACCGATTGGTTCTGGGTTCGAATCCCAGGCGACCCATAGATATATAGATAGATATATAGATACGAGCAACAAAATGAAACTAGAGCTATTTTGTAATAGTTCATTGCAACCTCGGAGAAACTAGACAGATTCTTTTTAGTGCGAAGTTAACTTGGTAGAGATTCCAATCCATACATGAGAACTCTCAATATTTACTACTCTCGCCATAAATTATCAAACACCGTAGAGCGATAACTAACAATCTCGGATCTTTTACCCAACGATTAGATTAAGATCTATCAAGATACAAGTTTTAAAACACTCATTTTATGGTCAAATCTCCTCTATTAACCTCAGAGCAGGAGCAAGCAACATCTAACCCTGCTCAATCC
Organism: Pleurocapsales cyanobacterium LEGE 10410; assembly: GCA_015207195.1. Lineage (GTDB taxonomy): Bacteria > Cyanobacteriota > Cyanobacteriia > Cyanobacteriales > Xenococcaceae > Waterburya. The sequence goes on along the minus strand of JADEXJ010000006.1, from coordinate 72,533 downwards.
GAATTAAAAACAGTCGCACTTGATGTCAAAGGTATGAAGTGCGCGGGGTGTGTCAAAGCCGTTGAAAAACAGCTTGAGCAAAATTCAGGAGTGGTATCTGCTCGGGTTAATTTAATTACTGAGGTAGCAGTAGTGGAGTATGAAATCCAAAGTATTACTCCAGAAATCTTAGCTCAAAAGCTAACTAAAACTGGTTTTCCGTCTCAGTTGCGGGAAAGCGATCGCAGTATTTATCAAGCTGCCAGAGAAAACCAGGCAAAACGACAACAGCAGGAACAAGAGCAAGTTCGACAGTTGATCGCTGCAACAATATTGCTGGTTTTTTCGAGTATTGGACATCTGCATCATCTGGGATTACCTGTTATACCCGTATTGAGCAATATTTGGATTCACTTTGGATTAGCGACACTTGCTTTATTAATTCCAGGGCGATCGCTTTTGCTGGACGGTTGGCGTAGCCTGACTAAAGGAATGCCCAACATGAATACTTTGGTTGCTTTGGGAACGGTTAGTGCCTATTCGGCTAGTTGTTTTGCCTTATTTTTTCCCAACTTAGGCTGGGAATGCTTTTTTGACGAGCCAGTGATGTTGCTGGGCTTTATATTGTTAGGACGTACTTTAGAGGGCAAAGCTCGTAATCGTGCCTCTGCTGCTTTAGAAAAGTTAGTTACCTTACAACCCCCCGTGGCTCGTTTGGTTGGTCAACAGGATAACGCAGAGACAATTGAAATTCCCGTCGAACAAGTTAAGCCAGAAGAATGGTTGCGTGTTCTACCAGGAGAAAAAATTCCCGTAGATGGAACTATAGTAGCGGGAGAAACTACCGTAGATGAGGCAATGTTAACTGGGGAGTCAGTTGCAGTAGCTAAAACAATATCCGATCTAGTTCGTGCAGGTACAATTAATCAGTCTGGTGTGATTACCATCAAAGTAACTGGCATTGGTCAAGATACCACCTTGGCTAAGATTATTAATTTGGTAGAAGATGCCCAAACTCGTAAAGCTCCAGTGCAACAACTAGCCGACACTATTGCGGGTTACTTCGCCTATGGCGTAATGGCGATCGCTACTTTGACCTGCTTATTTTGGTATTTGATCGGTACAAAAACTTGGGATTATGTTTTAGTAACGGCATCTCATTCGATGTCAATGCCTGTAGGAGAGATGGTGGTGACAACTTCTCCTTTATTACTTAGTTTGAAATTGGCGATCGCCGTTTTGGTAATTGCTTGTCCTTGCGCCCTAGGTTTGGCTACACCTACCGCTATTTTGGTAGGCACTAGTATTGGTGCTGAATCAGGAATTTTGATTAAAGGTGGCGACGTTTTAGAACGAGTACACCAGTTAGACACGGTGGTTTTTGATAAAACAGGAACCTTGACTATGGGTCAGCCTCAAGTCATTGAATGTATACCCCTGGCGGACATGAATCCCCAGGAAATATTGCAGACAGCAGCATCTGTTGAAAGCGGTAGCAATCATCCTCTGGCTCAAGCAATCACTACTTCAGCACAGGCGCAAAGTATTTCTTTGCTGGAAACAAAAGATTTCCAAACAGCATCAGGGCGGGGAATGACGGCGACAGTTGCAGGCAAGGAAGTATGTTTAGGCAATCAAGATTGGTTGACTAGTCAGGGAGTTATAGTCTCAGAACACCACGATTTAAAAGCTCAATTTCTAGCAAAATCGGGCAAAATCATAGTTTATCTTGCTGTATCGGGACTATTACAGGGTTTCATTGTCCTAGAAGATAGCTTACGGAGTGATGCGGTTCAAACTATCGGGCAGTTACAAACTTTGGGCTTAGATACAGTTTTATTGACAGGCGATCGCTCCGAAGTAGCTCAGGCGATCGCTCAACAGCTAAATATTACCCAGGTTTTTTCGGAAGTTAAACCAAGCGAAAAAGCCCAGATCATTCAATCTTTACAGCAACAGGGTAAAACAGTAGCCATGATTGGGGATGGTATTAATGATGCCCCAGCTTTAGCTCAGGCAGATGTAGGTATCTCTCTACAAGGAGGTACAGATGTGGCGATCGCTACTGCCGATATTGTCTTGATGCAAGACCAACTTCAGGACGTAATTAAGTCGATTGAGCTGAGTCGCGCTACAGTAAATAAAATTAAGCAAAACCTAGTTTGGGCTTTAGCCTACAATGCTTTTGCTATTCCTGTGGCAGCAGGGGCATTGTTACCTCAGTTTGGACTACTATTGTCTCCAGTATGGGCAGCAGCAGCAATGGCATCAAGTTCTTTGATTGTAGTAACTAACTCTTTGTTGCTGAATTCTAAATTTGCCAAAAATAGTTGACAATCTATACTTAAATTTAATACGGAGAGGGGGGGATTCGAACCCCCGTCAGGTTTGACCCTGAAATAGTTTTCGAGACTACCGCATTCAACCGCTCTGCCACCTCTCCAGGTTCAGCACAAAGGTACAGGCTTATTCTACCTAGATTTGGCAAACATTGACCGAGAATTTATTAAAAATTGTTGTTACGGGATGGTGTTCTTTGAGTTGGTTGGAATTTATCTTTGGGTGTCCAGGCAATCGCGCCATCCTGTTTGAGATTGTAAAACTGTATGTTTTTCAGACTCTGCCGAGGAATTGGTTTAGATTGATTGGTAGAAATTACTGTCTGAGGCTGCAATCTTAACCAAGAGGGTGATATAGAAGAACCGATCAAAACAATTTGTTTCTGGAAAAAATTATCTTGAATATACTGTTGGATTGGCAATGAACTTCGATTGAGCTTACTCAAGATTAGCCAAATCTCCGTAGCAGTTTCTAGTTTTAATGCCGACAGCTGCTGCTCAAAAGATATTTGAAATGAGTCGGTGGTAATAGCTTTAGCTACGGTTTGAAGAGTTTTTTGACTATTTGGTACGAATAGATTTTTTAAGTCGGGTTGAGTGACAAGATGTTTAATAGATAAGCGATCGCGAATTTGTTCCCAGTCGGAATTAGTTTGATTAAATTCAATAGCGAAATCGAGATGATTGATACCTTGCTGGGTTAAAAATGGCAAAACGCTGTATTTAACAGCATTTGAGTCTCCACTATCAATTAAGATAACTTTGCCTCGATCTTGAATAACAACAACTGTTGGCTGGGTGGGAAAAACAGTAACCTGAGTTTGATTAAAATTTTTATATCCAGCAGGAATGATGATCAAAGTCCAAGCAAATATTAAAATTAGTCCCCAGTGTTTACTGCACCATTTGTTTAACCAGACTAACAGCAATAAACCATATACGAGCAATAATACACTTAGAGAAATTTGTCCGATCGCCCAGGTACTTCCTGGCAAGCTAGTAAAAAATTTGGTAACCGTAAGCAATAACAGCGTAGGATAAAGTAACAGCCAAGCGATCGCACTACCAACAGCAGGAAAAATCAAAGCTGCGATCGCGCTAATCATTCCCCCCAAGCTAATTACGGTAACCAAAGGCGTGCAGAGAATATTGACAATAATGCTATAGGTAGCAACGGCGTTAAATACATAACCTAGCAAAGGTAACACCCAAATCGAAGCAGCCAAGGGAACGGCAACTAAAGTAGCAATAGTAGGCGGTAGCCAGTCTAATTTGGCTTGTAATCCTGGCAAAGTAACAATTAAGCCCAAAGTGGCTAGAAAGCTAAGCTGAAAACCCAGATCGCTAATAAACAAAGGATTAAACAATAAAATGATGGTTGCAGCCAATAGCAGCGAACCCAAAGGCTTAACTTTAGTCTCCATAGTCAAGGCAATCAGCACCGCCGATCCCATCAAGCAAGCCCGAAACACAGAAGCCTGAATCCCTGTCAACCCCAAATACATTACTAATGTGCCTATCCCTACAGCTAGTCGGGGTTTAGCAGCAAAACGCTCGGTTAGCTTTAAGATAATTCCTAGTAATAAGGACACATGAAAGCCAGATGCAGCCAGCACATGAGCCAATCCAGCTTTGATAAAGCGATCGCGAAGCTCGGCAGGTAAGTCAACCGCTTTTCTGCCCAACACCATAGAGCTAACAAGCTGTCCTCTGGGACTACCCAAACCCCGCAGGTGACTCCGCACGATGCGCTGACGTATTTTCCACCAACCCCAGGCAGGTTCGGCGCGATCGCCGAAAATAACTTCAAACCCCCGTATACCTGCAAATATTCCCTGACGAGCAAGATATTGTTTAAAATCAAAGCCAGCAGGATTACTAGCAGCTTGGGGTAAATATAACAGCCCTTTGAGCTTGAGCTGCTGTCCTGGATAAATACCAGTTCCTTGTAACAAGGGAACGGTAGCGTAAAGCTTTCCTGAAACCCGTTCTCCATGATTAATTTCCGTAACCTCCAGCTGAAATTTCAGACGTTGACTGTCGTTTAGTCTGGGTTCGCTTAAAACTTTTCCTGCAACTGTAACCAATCCACTATCGGAAGCAGTTATTTGATAGCTAATATCGCTGTTTTTTGGCTGAGGAATGCGTAACTGAAAATACAGCACCGCCAAGATAGCAATCATCGCTGCACCGATCCAGATACGAGGTGTTGTGGTGACTTTTCTGAGAGCGATCGCACATATAGCTACCGCACCAATCAAACCTATTGCCAGCAAGCACAAATGACGTAGCGTAGTGGAAGTAGAAAAGCCAAGCAAATTTGTGGATAATAAACCGACAATATACGCTAAACAGAGAATTATCCAGTCTTTGCGAGTCATAAATCGGCATCAGAACAACGCATCCAGTAAAACATATCACTACAACTTCTGCCTTAAAAATACATTTGATTTACCGAAGATAATTGGCGATCGCTCTTATAAATGCTTATAAATGTATGACTGTACATATTTTTTGTATTTGTGATCGATAACCTTGGCGTTTTTTTACAAAACTTAATATAATGAGTACAAAGTTGAGTATATGTGCCTAAAGTAACATGGAAAACATTCAGATACCCTGGCTAACAGCTATCATCGTTCTACCTCTAATAGCTTCAATGGCTATTCCTCTTATTCCCGATAAAGATGGAAAAACTGTGCGGTTATATGCCTTGTTTGTCGGGTTAACCAATTTCACCTTAATGGTTTACGGATTTTGGGAACGTTACAGTTTTAATGCTACTGAGTTTCAACTGCAAGAAACATATTCCTGGATTCCTCAATTGGGATTAAATTGGTCGGTTGGGGTTGATGGTTTATCAATGCCCTTAATTTTGCTATCTGGCTTGATTACTACCCTAGCAATCCTAGCCTCTTGGAAAGTAGAGCATAAACCCAAACTTTACTATTTCCTGATTCTAGTTTTGTATAGTGCGCAAATAGGTGTATTTGCAGCCCAAGATCTATTACTGTTCTTCCTCATGTGGGAAATAGAATTAGTCCCTGTTTATTTACTAATTTCCATTTGGGGTGGCAAAAAGCGTCTTTATGCAGCAACTAAGTTTATTCTTTACACAGCCCTAGCCTCAATCTTTATTTTAGTAGCAGGTTTGGCTCTAGCCTTCTATGGCGACAATATCACTTTTAATCTGACCGAACTTGGTTTAAAAGACTATCCTCAATCTTTAGAGTTATTAGCCTATATCGGGTTTTTAATTGCTTTTGGTGTCAAACTACCAATTTTTCCGCTTCACACCTGGCTACCAGATGCCCATAGTCAAGCCTCTGCACCCGTCTCAATGGTTTTGGCTGGAGTGTTGTTAAAAATGGGCGGATACGCATTAATTCGTTTCAACATAGAAATTCTGCCCGATGCTCATATCAAGTTTGCGCCTTTACTAGTAATTCTGGGAGTAATTAATATTGTCTACGGTGCATTTACCGCCTTCGGACAAACTAACCTTAAGCGCAGACTGGCTTCTTCTTCAATTTCTCACATGGGCTTTGTTTTAATTGGTATTGCTTCGTTTACCGATTTAGGTTTAAATGGCGCAATGTTACAGATGCTGTCCCACGGTTTGATTGCTGCTGCATTATTCTTCCTTTCTGGTGCTACTTATGAGCGCACCCATACCTTGATGATGGATGAAATGGGCGGTATGGCTCAACAGATGCCCAAGACTTTTGCCTTATTCACCACAGGAGCGATGGCTTCATTAGCTTTACCTGGAATGAGTGGTTTTGTAGGAGAGTTAACCGTATTTCTAGGAATTGCTACCAGCGATGTTTATGGTCAGACTTTTAAAGTAGGAATTATCTTCTTAACCGCAGTTGGCTTAATCTTGACCCCAATCTATCTTCTATCAATGTTGCGTCAGGTGTTTTATGGAGACAGCAATCCTAGTCTCAAGTTAGAAAGCTTTCAGGTTGATGCTCAACCCCGTGAGATTTTTATTACTGCCTGTTTATTACTTCCTATTATTGCGATCGGCTTATATCCCAAGTTGGCTACTAACAGTTACGATATGAAAACAATAGAAGTTGCATCTAAAGTTCGTTCTGCTTTGCCAGTAATTGTCCAACAGCGAGTTAATGATAAAAACAATTACAATCTTGTTTCTTCTATTCCATCTTCAGCTTTGTTGGGAGAAACCAGTGTTTTAACCGCACCCAAACTGCCATAAACTCAAGCATCGTTTTTATCGGCACATCTTCAACTATAAATAAACCTGAGCTGCACTCAAATTGAGTGCAGCTTTTTTATGAATTCAAAATATAGTCATTCCAAAAAGAAACCATAAGTTTGAGGTAATCAAACAAAAAAGACTGTCCTACGAATTATGCAAGACAGCCTTTTATTTTAGATAGCTAATTTATAGCTTAGGACTGTTTCTAATAATCAAAGTCGCCAGCACCAGCACCAGCACCAGCCTTATCTTTTTCGGGCTTGTCTACTACGATACATTCTGTAGTCAGTACCATTCCCGCAATCGATGCAGCGTTTTGGAGGGCAGAGCGAGTTACTTTTGCAGGGTCAACAATACCTGCATCAAACATATTTACAAACTCGTTTGTAGCAGCATTATAACCAGTGTTAAAGTCTTTCTCTTTAACTCTTTCGGCAACTACAGCACCGTTTTGACCAGCGTTTTGAGCAATTCGTTTCAAGGGAGCAGTCAAAGCACGAGCCACGATGGTTGCACCAGTCAAGCCCTCATTCTTGAGGTTGGCATTAGCCCATTCTTCTAAACCAGGAGCTAGATGAGCTAGGGTAGTACCGCCACCAGGAACGATGCCCTCTTCTACCGCAGCTTTGGTCGCGTTGATCGCGTCTTCCAAACGCAATTTACGATCTTTCATTTCGGTTTCGGTAGCAGCACCAACTTTAATTACTGCAACACCACCAGAAAGTTTTGCCAGACGCTCCTGTAGCTTTTCCTGGTCGTAGGAAGACTCAGTTTCTTCAATTTGACGGCGGATTTGCTGACAACGTTTTTTGACAGCTTCTTCATTACCTTCAGCAACAATAGTAGTGTTGTCTTTGGTAATGTTGATGCGACGAGCAGTACCGAGCATTTCTACTTTGGTACTTTCTAGTTTCAGACCAGCATCTTCAGAGATTACCTGACCACCAGTAAGTACGGCAATGTCTTCAAGCATTTGCTTACGGCGATCGCCAAAACCAGGAGCTTTGATTGCTGCAACGTTTAGTACGCCCCGTAGACGGTTAACTACCAGAGTCGCTAGAGCTTCTTTTTCAATATCTTCAGCAATAATGACTAAAGGTTTACCCTGACGAGCTACTTGCTCTAGTACAGGAACTAAATCTTGTACTAGGTTGATTTTTTTGTCGGTAATTAAAATTAAAGGCTCTTCTAAAGCTGCCTCCATCCGCTCGGTATCGGTAACAAAGTATGGAGAGATATAGCCTTTATCAAAACGCATCCCTTCAGTAATTTCTAGTTCGGTAGTCATGGACTTACCTTCCTCTAGAGAAATTACCCCTTCTTTGCCAACTTTGTCCATTGCTTGAGAAATCATGTTACCGACTTCTTCATCGTTACCCGCAGAGATTGTCCCTACTTGAGCGATCGCTGTAGAATCTCCTACTGGCTGGGCGTGTTCTTGAATTTTAGCAACTAGATGTTCAATTGCTTTGTCGATTCCGCGTTTGATGGCAATAGGGTTTGCTCCTGCTGCAACGTTGCGCAAACCTTCTTTGACAATGGCGTGAGCCAAAACGGTCGCTGTAGTAGTACCGTCCCCCGCCACGTCATTTGTTTTAGACGCTGCTTGACGAATCAAAGATACGCCTGTATTCTCGATGTGATCTTCTAGTTCAATTTCTTTGGCGATCGTTACCCCATCATTGACAATTTGGGGCGCGCCAAATTTTTTTTCGAGAACTACGTTGCGTCCTTTAGGACCAAGAGTGACCGCTACTGCTTCGGCTAGTAGGTCGATTCCTTTTTCTAAGGCACGACGGGCTTCGTCGTTGTAGATAATAGATTTAGCCATATATTTGATTTGCCTTCAATTAGATAAACAGTGAATAAATTAATTCTTGGTTTTGTATAGCTTTCGAGATTAATGCTGGTAGTCACAATGTTGGTATGAAAGACTACCTGACAGTTAAATCAAAGGACAAACTTAAGAAACTGCTGCGAGAATATCCTTTTCCGATAGCAATACATAATCTTCGCCACCTAGCTTGATATCTGTACCAGCGTATTTGGAATAAAGAACTTTATCGCCAACCTTGACTTCTAAAGGTGTGTAACCTCCATCATCTTTGGGCTTACCAGGACCAACACCCACAACCTCACCTACTTGAGGTTTTTCTTTAGCTGCGTCGGGTAATAAGATTCCACCAGCAGTTTTTTCTTCACTAGCACTGACTTTGATAAATACGCGATCGCCGAGAGGCTTTACAGTTGTAACGTTAATACTAATAGCTGCCATGCAAAATTCTCCAGATAACTTAAGACCTAATTGTGAATGTGGGGAAAGCTGACGTTTTAAAAGAGCAGACTGCCCAACTTGCGTCGGCAGTTTGTAAGCTCTGTCCAGCTTTTACAACCGTGCTGTCAAATAATAATGAGTTAAGAAAAGCCTATCTATAATTTAGATTAGCACTCTCACTATCCGAGTGCTAATTTAGCTAAACTAGGTATCCTCTGGCAACAGTTCTCTTAGTGTGGGTTACCGTACAAGATGGGGATGTTACGAGTTGCTCGCTGCTCAATTGGAAATAATTACTGAAAGAGCGAAAAATTAAATCTGGAAAGGTGAATGATCTCGAAACAGTAAAAATAAATAATTTGCTCCAAGGCAGATGTAGCTCGCCCGACCTTTTTTTCTATTACACTACTAACTGACACGCTGTAGTGCTTTAATTCAGCAATAGCAGTATTCGTCTTGAAAATCAGGGCAGTTAAGCGCGATCGCTATCTAGTTAAAGAGCGATCGCGCTGTGATTTATCTAATTTGACTAAACAGAAACTTCGCTAAGTTGGCTAGTCATGTATTCAAAAGGCTCATCGATAAAATTAGTATTCTCAATGCCTTCCCTTGATGCCATCTCTTTGAGCATATCCTTCATAATTTGAATACCTACTACAGTAGGACCGATGGGTACACCCAAGGAATTATAAGTTTCCCGTAAACCCTGTAAGACTCTTTCATCTAAAACATCCATGCTGCCCGCTACCAGAGCATAGCTGGCATAGCGTAGATAGTAATCCATATCCCGCAAGCAAGCTGAATAACGACGGGTCGTATAAGCGTTTCCTCCTGGAGCGATCAATTCGGGAACTTCTTCAAACAATTTGAGACCAGCATCTCGTACGATGGTGGCAGCATTACCACTAACCATAGTTGCTACAGCCACTCTGGCACTACCCGAAGCAAAATAGTCTTTAAGATTGTCTATGGCATTACGGTCTAGATAACGACCTGCAATATCGTAATTTCTAATTAGGTTAGTAACTGCGTCTCGCATCTTCCTTGATTTCTCCTAACAGCAATTTTTCTAAATTTATTTAATCTGGCTAGTAATATAGCTTTTATTAGTAAACTGTCTTTTAAGCTACATTATAATAATCTCACAAGTCGCGACGACGACTACCATTCCTTCAAATTTTGACATCTTATCAGCAGTGTGAGTAAAAACAAAGTTTCAATTTTGCCCAAATTTGCCCAAAAGATCGGCAAAATATCTAGTTTTTAGACCCTAAAAAAAGGCGTAATTCTGTAGCATATTTTACATTTTATAAAATTACTACCAAGTAGGATCAAAAGCACTAATATATCTGTAAATAAATATAACTGTCATGGGATACGAACCCCGCTCACAAGCAATCTATCAAATTACTAATCGCGAACCAATTCTTACTGAACCCCCCAGTCGTCTTGAAGATCTTTGGGCAGCAGATGTTTTTGATCTGAGCAAAATGAAACAGTGCCTGCCAAAAGCTGTTTTCAAATCTCTCAAAAAAACCATCGAAACAGGGGAAGCATTAGACGTTTCGATCGCTGATACTGTAGCATCGGCAATGAAAGATTGGGCAATTTCCAAAGGTGCAGCCTACTATGCCCACGTTTTTTATCCCATGACTAACGCTACTGCTGAAAAACATGATGGTTTTGTCTCAGTTCAAAGTGACGGTACTGCCATTTCTGAATTTGCAGGTAAGCTTTTAGTGCAAGGAGAGCCTGATGGTTCATCTTTTCCTCATGGTGGTATTCGCTCTACTTTTGAAGCTAGGGGTTATACAGCCTGGGACGTAACTAGTCCAGCCTACTTGATGGAAACAGACAACGGGGTAACTCTCTGCATCCCTACAGTATTTGTTTCGTGGACAGGGGAAGCTTTGGATAAGAAAACTCCTTTGTTGCGCTCTATTGCAGCAATGAATAAAGCAGCAACCAGAGTGCTGAAGTTGCTAGGTCACAAGGAAGTTGCTCCAGTCAATTCCAGCTGCGGACCAGAACAAGAATATTTCTTAGTAGATGCTCATTTTGCCAATAGTCGTCCCGACCTACTATTGGCTGGCAGAACTCTATTTGGTAAGCCTCCTGCCAAAGGTCAACAGTTTGACGATCATTATTTTGGAGCAATTCCCGAGCGCGTCCAGGTTTTTATGCAGGACGTGGAAAAGAGAATGTATCGCTTAGGTATTCCTGCCAAAACCCGACATAATGAAGTAGCCCCTGGTCAATTTGAAATTGCACCTGTTTTTGAAGCAGCAAACGTAGCCTCCGACCACCAGCAGTTAATGATGACACTGTTCCGTCAAACTGCCAAAAAACATGGTTTTGTCTGTCTGTTTCATGAAAAACCTTTTGCGGGAATTAATGGTTCTGGTAAGCACGTTAACTGGTCTGTGGGTAATGCCACTCAGGGAAATTTACTCGATCCTGGAGATTCTCCTCACGAAAACGCTCAGTTTTTGGTTTTCTGTGCTGCGGTAATCCGTGGTGTACATAAATACGGTCCTTTGATGCGGGCGGTAATTGCCAATGCCAGCAACGATCATCGCTTGGGAGCAAATGAAGCACCTCCTGCAATCATGTCGGTTTATTTGGGTTCTCAGCTAGAGGAACTGTTTAGTCAGATCGCCAAGGGAGAAATCAGCGAGAATTATAGCCATAAAGGTGAAATGAGAATTGGGGTAGATACTCTACCACCCCTGTCTAAAGACGCGGGCGATCGCAATAGAACCTCACCCTTTGCCTTTACTGGTAATCGTTTTGAATTTCGGGCAGTAGGTTCGAGCCAGTCGGTTTCAGGTCCATTAATTGCCTTAAATACTATACTTGCAGACTCTCTGACTTTCATTGGCGATCTTTTAGAAAAAGAACTAGGGCAGGGATTCGAGCTTAATACAGCTATTGTTGGCGTACTCAAGGACATTATACAAAAGCATAGTGCAGTAATTTTTGGCGGTGACAATTATGCTGAAGAATGGCACAGAATAGCAGTAGAAGAGAGAGGCTTAGCCAATCTGCCTACCACTGCCGACGCTCTACCTGTCTTGAGAGAAAAATACATTGAAGAGCTGTTCGATCGCACTGGCGTGCTTTCTCCTGTAGAGTTGGAGAGTCGCTACGAAGTATATTCCGAACAATATATTCTCTCGATTGAAGTCGAAGCGAAACTGGTGATAGACATGGCAAAAACAGCAATTTATCCCGCTGCAATGCGTCACCTGGGTGATATTTCTAATACTATTGCTGGTTTAGAAGAAATGGGCATCAAATTAGATCGAGACAATATCAAGACTGTGGCTGAGTTGACTAACTCCATGATGTCTAAAGTATCGAAGCTGAGTGCAGCCCTAGAAAAAGAAGATTTTGGCAGCACTGAAGAACACATGAAATACTTTGCCGATACTATTCGCTCCATGATGAATGATGTTCGAGAAGATGCTGACGCTCTTGAAGCCGAAGTAGCTGATGATTTATGGCCATTGCCAAATTATCAAGAAATGTTATTTATCAAATAGAATCAACTAGCTTTCTATAGGATTAGTCAGGTCGCTTAAATCAAGCGACTTTTTTTGTTTACCATTTTTAATATTAATTAAGTTTAAGATAGCAGATAAATTAATGTTAATCATCTGAGTCAACGGACTAGCCAAAGCCTTTTTCTGAGGCGATCGCTTTAAATAACAGCAGAGTTTCAGGTTAAGTAACTCAACAGCAGGTATTAATCGTTTTAATTGTTCTGATCAAACTCTTAAACTTCATCAAGCTTCTTGCTTATGCTGTGATTATTTCAGCTAATACTTATGTCTTGTTTGTAAAGAAAAACAAAAAACTATACACAATATATATATTCAGATATTTATTTTCTTGTTTTCAGCATCAGTTTTGTTAAGAAAAATTGTTGAGATAGCTAATCTAAATGTTTAATTGGATTTTAATTTTTAATATATTAAAAAACTTTTTATTGTACATTCTTTTGGTGTCAAAAAACTGTATTATGAAGTACGGCAGAAAAGAGCGAAAAATCACAAACTAGACTGAATAAAGTTTGCAATTGTAGACAAACTAACTATATTTTCTAAATTAACCGAAGTGTAAATGAATTCTGAATTTTTAGAAACTAAAAAAATACTCAAACGTAAAAACACTATGAGCATTGGAACGCAAGACAAGCACTTACTTCCAAGACCCCTTAGAGCAGTATTTAAATCTTTCTCCCCTTCGTGGTTTATCTGTATTCCTTTGGCAGCAATGATTGTCGTTGTTTGGAATACGGCAGCTACTGCTCAAGGACTAGATGCCCCTGCCAACGTAGATGAATTGAGAGTTGTTTTAGACTCAATTTTTCTATTGGTCTGTTCGATTCTAGTAATCTTCATGAATGCTGGGTTCGGGATGCTGGAAGCAGGCTTTTGCCGTCAAAAAAACGCCGTCAATATTCTGGCAAAAAACCTAATCGTCTTTGGAATTGCGACCCTAGCTTATTGGGCAATAGGTTATGCCTTAATGTATGGCGAAGGTAACTCCTATATCGGCTTGAGCGGATTTTTCTTCAATGGAGATGCTGCTGCCTATGGTGACGATCCCTATCCCCTAGCCGTTCCTCCTGCGATCGGTTTTTTGTTCCAGGTAGCTTTTGCTGCTACGGCTGCAACTATTGTGTCTGGCGCAGTAGCCGAACGAATTCACTTTGGAGCTTTCTTAATCTTTAGTACCTTATTGGTTGCTATTTCCTACCCGATTACTGGACACTGGGTTTGGGATGGCGGTTGGTTAGCTGAGTTGGGCTTTTCTGACTTTGCAGGCTCTACAGTGGTTCACTCTGTTGGCGGTTGGGCAGCTTTGGTTGGTGCAGCGATTTTAGGACCTCGGCTTGGTAAATACCAAAACGGAAGAATTAGCGCGATCCCAGGACACAACATGGGATTTGCTACTTTAGGCTGTTTGATTCTCTGGATTGGCTGGTTTGGTTTTAATCCTGGTTCAGAATTAGCAGCCACAGCAAACGTGCCTTACATTGCGGTAACTACCAACTTAGCAGCAGCAGCAGGTGGTGTGGCTGCAACTTTTACCTCTTGGCTCAAGGACGGCAAGCCCGATCTATCAATGATTATTAATGGTATTCTGGCAGGTTTAGTCGGTATTACTGCTGGTTGTGCTAGTGTAAGTTATTTATCCGCCGTGATTATCGGTTTGATTGCTGGGGTAATTGTAGTTTTCTCTGTAGCGTTCTTTGACAGCATCAGAATTGACGACCCCGTCGGCGCAACTTCAGTTCACCTAGTATGTGGTATCTGGGGAACTTTGGCAGTCGGCTTGTTTGCTACTGAAGGTGGTCTTTTTTACGGCGGTGGTGTAGCACAGTTGATTGCTCAAATTATTGGTATTGTTGCTATTGGCGCGTTTACCGTAATCTTCAGTGCTATTGTCTGGACAATACTCAAAGTGACTGTTGGTATGCGAGTAGACGAGGATGATGAAAGACGTGGTTTAGATATCAGCGAACACGGTATGGAAGCATACAGTGGATTTGTAAAAGAAGCTGATGTTCTGGCTACAGGTGGTTCAGGCGTTCCTATAGGGATGAATCCTACAGAAACCTCAGAATTCTAAATATTTCTCAAACTTGTAGATAATTTAAATATTGCCGTGGCGATCGCCTGATGAACTATCTGGCTTTCGTCGTGGCATTTTTTCTTGTCTAGCAGAATCAAACAACGGTATTTACCTAAAACATCGATGGCGTGTTCAAACCCTGAAGCTCCTGCTCTTGTTTGGTCAAATTTTTGCCCTGAATTAAAACTCCAAACCCACCTAAACCAGTAGGATCGATTAACTGATGTAAAGCATCGCGACGTTTGAATATTTCTGCAAGGTTGTGTTTGCCATCAGAAAGCTGATTTAGGCGATCGCCCAGACCCAAAGCCATCAAAAACAATCCCTGTTGAGTAAAGCCGATAGTTCTAAGGTCGTACAACTCCCCATGGCGTTCTAAGGCAGTAAAGTTTATGTGAGCGGTAATGTCCTGGTAGCCAAGATTTACGTAGGGATTATAGTGACGACGATGTTGATAGTGACACTGTAAAGTTCCCTGGCTGCGAGCGGGACGATAATATTTATCGGCACTGTAGCCATAGTCAATAGTTAAAACGTATCCCCGCTTGAGTTTCGCTGCTACTTGCTCCAGCCAATTCAAGGCTTCAAGATTGACTTCTGTACGATAATTTGGGGGATATTGAGCGTCAGCTAGATCGATGCCAATTAATTCAAAGTATTGGGCTAACTTTTTGGTCGAGATAGCAGCGACAGTTTCAGTCAATTGGTTGTCCTGGAGGTCGAGATAAATTTCCTGGAGAGTATTGTGGTTTTTTGTAACCAGATGTACGGGGAGAGCATCTACTAGCTCATTAGAAAAAAAACATCCCTCAATGGTATTTGGCGCGAGATCGCTCCATGTTTGCCAAGATAGTTTGATTTGCTCGTAGGGTGTTAATAGCTCTTGCTGTAGTTTAATCAAGGCGGGCGATCGCTCGATGATAATATATCTTAAGGCTGCAATAAAGTCCTTGCTACCCTCATTTTGAATAAAATTTAAAATATCCTGAGCCAGTTCACCATTACCCGCACCCATTTCAACCAAGAAAAAAGGATTGGGACAAGCCAAATTTTGCCACATTTGTTCAAACTGTACTGCCAAGAGTTCCCCAAAATCTTTGCCCAAAGAAGAAGAGGTAAAAAAATCTCCCTTCGAGCCAATACTGACTATTCCCGAACTATAGTAACCGTATTGCTGATGGTATAAAACCAAGTTCATATATCGAGCAAAAGTAATTCGCTTCTGGGGTGAACTATTAATCTCACTAATAAGAATCTTCTGTAGCTGTTGAGAATTAGAAAATTCTGGCAAACTCATAATTAAAATATTGTGGACTCAAAACTATATCTTTTAGGAGGACTATTTTCAAGGTGTCACAACTATACTCTGTTTTGAAGTTGGTTGATGTAAGCTGTGGGAGAATTTAATTATTCCCGACAAAATCATGCTCTAAGTTTATTTATACTTGAATTCTGAATAATAAGATATGGTGTAAATCGATTTAAACGATCAAAAGTGAATGAGTGGTTTAAAAAACAAGATTAAAGCAGCTACCCTAGTCGATATTCTTCATAGTCGCGCCAGCTCGCAGCCTCACCAAACTATCTATAATTTTTTGGCGGATGGAGAAACAGCAGAAATTAGCCTGACCTACGGACAGTTAGACCAAAAAGCCAGGGCGATCGCTGCTTATCTTCAGTCTGTTAGTTCCTTTCAAGACCGAGTTCTCCTGTTGTTTCCTGCGGGACTAGACTATATTACTGCTTTTTTTGGTTGTCTTTATGCAGGAGTAATTCCTATTCCCGCTTATCCCCCTCGACCAAATCGTTCTTTAAACCGCATTCAAAACATTTTGCAAAATGCTCAGGCTAATTTAGCTTTGACGAATCGGGAGACACTTCAAAGCTTAGAACGTCAATTAGAGCGTACCCCCGAACTACAATATCTGCACTGGATTACTACAGATAGTTTAGGCAATGACAATCTAGAACTAAGCTGGCGCAAACCCGATATTTCAGAAGACAACATTGCTTTTTTACAATATACTTCTGGCTCGACGGCAGAACCAAAAGGGGTCAAGATTGCCTATAAAAACTTGCTACACAACCTGGAGGCAATCCATCGCTGCTTTAAACATACACCCCAAAGCAAGGGCATAATCTGGCTACCGCCCTATCATGATATGGGCTTAATTGGTGGTGTGCTTCAACCTCTGTTTGGCGATTTCCCCGTGACCTTGATGTCGCCACTGATGTTTCTGCAAAATCCTTTGCGCTGGCTCAAAGCGATTTCTCGTTACCAAGCTACTACTAGTGGTGGTCCTAATTTTGCTTACGATATGTGTATTCGCAAATTCAAACCAGAACAGCTCAGAGGATTAGATCTTAGTAGCTGGCAAGTGGCTTTTAATGGGGCAGAGCCAATCAACCACGAAACATTGACTAAGTTTGCCGAAATTTTTGCTCCTTATGGGTTTGACTATTCGGCATTTTATCCCTGTTACGGTATGGCAGAAGCTACCTTGATTATTACTGGTGGTTCGAGCAATGCCTCAGTAGTAACAAAAACCGTTAAGGGAAAAGCTTTAGAACAAAACAAAATTATCCCTGCTGATATTGACGATACCTATCCTCGCACCTTGGTTAGCTGTGGCAATAGCCTAAAAGATCAAAAGATTGCGATCGCCAATCCCGAAACCATGGCTAGTTGTCAACCAGGAGAAGTAGGAGAAATCTGGGTCTCTGGTTCTAGTGTTGCTCAAGGCTATTGGCAACAACCTCAGATCAGCGAAGCAACTTTTAATGCTTATTTAACAGATAGCAACGAAGGTCCTTTTTTACGGACGGGAGATTTGGGCTTTCTCGATCGGGGAGAGCTATTTTTCACGGGTCGTCTAAAAGACATGATCGTGATCAAAGGGCGCAATCACTATCCTCAAGACATAGAAAAAACGGTAGAAGAAGTTAGTCTCTGGATTAGACCGAGCTGCGTGGCTAGCTTTTCCGTAGAGATTCGAGGTGAAGAAAAATTAATTATCCTAGCAGAAGTTGAGCGTGTCTATTGGAGTAGCAATCGCTCTAACAGTAAGTCTAGTTCCCCAGAGAAGATCGCAGTTAAAGATTTGCTCCAAGCAATTCGACGAGAAATTTCTAAAAATCACGACCTTCAGGTGCATACTACCCTGCTGTTAAAGCCTGGCAGCCTGCCCAAAACCTCTAGTGGTAAGATTCAGCGTCATGCCTGTCGGACAGAATTTCTGGCTGACACTTTAGAAGGTTTGCCTCTATGAGATATCGCTCGATCGCAAATAACTCATGCAGCTAATAATCGCTATAGCCTATCAATCGGCAACAGCGATCGCGTAATTTTTCGTAGAGTTTTGCTATAGAAAACGGGAAGGCTATCTATATCAGTTATCCGACTAGATATATGGTAGCCACACCCCAAACCCTGCATGAATTTGTTAACTTTCGTCTGCAATACATTTCAGGTAAAGAACGAAGTCAGGCACAGGTATTTCTAGATCGTTTCTTTCAGGCGTTTGGACATCAGGGCGCACTACAGGCTGGTGCAGAATACGAAGTTGCGATTAAAAAGGGAAGCAAGAAGGGTAAAACGGGCTTTGCCGATTTAGTCTGGAAACCCCGTGTCCTAATCGAGATGAAGCAGCAGGGAGAAGATTTGGGCAAACATTACCGACAGGCTTTTAATTACTGGACGAGAATTGTTCCCAATCGTCCGCGCTATGTAATGCTGTGTAACTTCGACCAGTTTTGGATTTACGACTTTGATAATCAGGTTGATGAACCTGTAGATATTATCGAGCTACATAAACTACCCGAACGATCTTCAGCGTTTGGCTTTATGGGGTTGGAGCAAAAAAACTCCATCTTTCAGAATAACCAGGTAGAGGTAACCAAAGAAACTGCTCGTAAGATGGGGGAATTATGCGAAATTCTGAAGCAAAGAGGAAGGCAGGAAGGCTTTAGTACTCTGGCAGCCCAAAGATTAGTTTTACAGTGTGTTTTGGCGATGTTTGCCGAAGATCGCGGATTGCTTCCCCAGGATATGTTTATCGGCTGCGTTCGAGACTGTCTGGATGGTAAGAGTTCCTATGACGTTTTGGGTGGCTTGTTTCAGGAGATGAATCGACCTGGAATTACTCCTGCGGGTAAATATAAGGGAGTAGACTATTTTAACGGCGGGTTGTTTGCCACAGTACATCCGATTGAATTAACCAAAGAAGAATTAAACTATCTCGATGCAGCAGCGCGGGAAAACTGGAAACAGGTTCGTCCTGCAATCTTTGGTAATATTTTTGAAGGTACGGCAAATCAACAAGAACGTCATGCTTACGGAATGCACTTCACCTCCGAAGCGGACATTATGAAAATTGTTAAACCAACGATTAGTAACTACTGGGATGCAAAAATAGACGCTGCTAATACTATTGCCGAACTAAATTCTTTACAGCTAGAACTGCAAAACTATCGCGTACTCGATCCTGCTTGCGGTTCGGGAAATTTTTTATATCTGGCGTATCAAGAGTTAAAAGAAATTGAAAAATCTCTGTTAGAGAAAATAGCCTCTCGTCGTCGTTCCGAAGCTGGCAAACAACAAGTACAGATGGGTTTAGTAACCCCGTTACAATTTTACGGCATGGATATCAATCCTTTTGCGGTCGAGTTAGCTAAAGTAACTTTAACCATCGCTAAAAAAGTCGCGATCGATAAGCTAGATTTAACCGAAAAAGAATTACCCCTCGACACTTTGGATAACAACATCGTCTGTCAGGATGCCTTATTTACTCCCTGGATAAAAGCCAACGCAATCATTGGCAATCCTCCCTTTTTGGGTGGTAAACACATGAGGTTGAATCTGGGGGATGAATATGTAGAAAAAGTATTTGAACAGTTTCCCAATGTTAAAGATGTTGATTTTTGTAGCTATTGGTTTCGATTAGCGCACGACAATATTGACCAAACGGGAAGAGTCGGTTTAGTAGCAACAAATTCAATCAGTCAAGGGAAAAGCCGTAAAGCAACTTTAGATTATGTGACTGATAATAAGGGACATATTCATGAAGCAATATCTTCTCAACCTTGGTCTGGTGAAGCTAAGGTTCATGTCAGTATTGTCAACTGGAGTCATGAACAACCCAAGCAATATTTTTTAGATGATAAAGAAGTTAGTTTTATTAATTCTTCTCTACAACCGCATATTGATGTTTCTGGCGCAAAAACTTTACAAGCAAATTGTAATAAATGCTTTCAAGGTGTAAGTCCCGTTGGTAAAGATTTTATTGTTACCGAAAAACAAGTCAAAGAATGGATTGCCAAAGACAGTAAAAATCAAGAAGTTTTAAAACTGTTTTCTATGGGTCATAATTTGGCTCAAAGTATTAACGGAAAGCCCGATAGATGGATTATTGATTTTGGCAATATGGATTTAGAAGATGCCAGCAATTATCAATTACCTTTTGAACATATCAAATTCTATATAAAACCAGAGCGAGATAAAAATCGTAGTAAACTTAGAAGATTAAATTGGTGGAAACACGGGGTAAATGCGTTAAAAATGAGAAAAGCGATCGCGCCGTTATCTTACTACTTTACAGTACCAAGAGTTTCTAAATGGGCTGTGTTTGTTCCCACGCCTCTTAACTGGCTACCAGGTGATAAATCAGTTGTAGTTGCTTCAGAAGATTATTATGTTCTAGGTGTTCTTACTTCTAAAGTTCATCGTCTTTGGATGGAAGCACAAAAATCGACTTTAAAAGCAGATATCGCCTATACTCACAAAACTTGTTTTGAAACCTTTCCTTTTCCGCAATCACCAACCAAAAAAGTAGTCCAACAAATCCGCAACAAAACTCTCGCACTCCACGAATATAGATCGCAACAGATGGAACAAAAACAGTGGGGAATTACACAACTGTATAACGAATACTTTCACGAACCAGCCAGCAAACTTTATCAGCTACATCAAGAATTAGATAAATTAGTCATGCAAGCTTATGGATTTAAAGCCCAAGATGATATTTTAGCCAAACTTCTCAAGCTCAATTTTGAGTTAGCCGAGAAAGAAACACGAGGAGAAAAAGTAATCGGTACAAACTCTCCCTTTTTAGATTGAAAGCAGGAGGCGATCGCTATTTATTAAAGTGCCAAAAAAAAGGGGATATTCGCCAGAATACCCCCTAATAATCAAATTCAAGCTGACAGATTACTTAACAGTAACTTTTGCCCCAGCTTCTTCTAGTTTAGCTTTAGTTTCTTCGGCATCCTCTTTGGCAACACCTTCTTTGAGAGCTTTGGGGGTGGATTCTACCATCTCTTTAGCTTCTTTTAGACCCAAGCCAGTAATGGTACGTACCACTTTAAGAATGGCAATTTTCTTATCTTTGGGTACTTCTTCGAGAACTACATCAAATTCAGTTTTCTCTTCCTCTGCTTCAGCAGCAACAGCACCAGGAGCAGCCATAACTACTCCAGCAGAAGCAGCAGCACTTACACCAAAAGTTTCTTCAATTTGAGAAACTAGTTCTGAAGCCTCTAACAGACTTAAGGTTTTCAACTTTTCGAGAATTTCATCAGTTGCAGCAGACATAGATTTTACTCCGTAATTGATAAATAGTTGTTTGTGTGAATAGTTAGTAGAAGTTGAAGTTGTTTACTCTTCTTTCTCTGAAACAGCTTTGATGCCTCTTGCCAGTCCACTCGGAATTTCTTTAACTCCCACAGCAATTTTGGTAGCCAAAGCGTTAATCGAGCCAGCAATTTTGGCGTATAGCTCTTCTTTGGTTGGCAAGTCGCCCAATGCTTCAACCTGCTCTTTGGTAAGAGGCTTTCCTTCCAGTACGCCACCGCGTAACTCGGTTTTTTTGGTATCTTTTTGGAATCCTTTATAAGCCTTGACGGCTGCGCCGACTTCTTCTCCGACAAACAGAAAAGCAGCAGCATCCCCCAAGAATTCCTGCATTGGTTGCCAATCTTCATTACCATCGATGGCGATGTTCATCAGGGTGTTTTTTGTAATCTTACAGGTAGCACCACTAGGGCGCAAACGATTACGCAAGTCAGTAATTTCTGCTACTGACAACCCTTCATAATTAATGACAAAAGCTAGTTGAGCATCGCTTAAGCTTTCTTTTAGTTCGGCTACTATCTCTTTCTTGTTGGCGAGGGTTCTCCCCATCCTGTATCACCTCCTTTGTGGTTAGGATCTTGTAACCTTAAACAGCAAAACCTCCAGCTATTTGCCAGAGGTTGCTATCGTATTTATTCCAATTTTCGAGCTGGAAAATTTGAGAACAAAGCTGATAGACGTTGACCTCGGCAGGAAATTAAGCAAATAAATGCACCCGCTGTCTTTGGTACTAGTCGTTTTTTAGTATTTATTTGTAGGGTTGGGCTACTAATTTAGCTTAGGCTGCTTCGATTAAGCTCAAATCCCGTAAAGCACTAGCGTCAATTTGAATTGATGGACCCATAGAAGCAGAAACATAGACAGTACGCCAGTAGCGACCTTTTGCCCCGCTAGGACGGTTACGGTCAATGGTTTCCTGTAACGCTTTTAAATTAGCCAATAAATCTTCTGCTGAAAAAGATGCCTTACCAAACATAACATGAACGATGCCAGTTTTGTCAGCTCTAAATTCTAATTTACCAGCTTTAAATGCTTCGACTGCTGGCTGCAAATCGGCGGTCACGGTTCCCCCTTTGGGAGATGGCATCAAGCCTTTTGGTCCTAAAACACGACCTAATTTGGCTACCTTAGGCATCATATCAGGGGTAGCAATCAAGATATCAAAATCCATCATGCCTTTTTGAATTTCATCAATTAGTTCTTCTGAACCATAAATTTCTGCTCCTGCTTCTTCTGCCTCTTTGACCTTTTCACCGCGAGCAATTACGGCTACTCTGACGGTTTGTCCCGTCCCTTTTGGCAGGCTGACAGTAGTTCTCAATTGCTGATCGGTATATTTAGGGTCGATACCGAGCTTAATGTGTGCTTCTGCGGTTTCATCAAATTTGGCTGTAGCCGTCTCTTTAAGCAAGTTTAGTGCCTCAAGAGGTTCGTAGGCTTTGTCTTCGTCTACTTTAGTAATCAATTCTCGCATTCGGCGAGACATTTTATTTGCCATAGTTCTCCTTGGGTGTTTAGCGAAGCTGTTTGCCTCTCCCCGTTAATATTGTTAGTAGTAAATTTGCAGTTGGGATTTGCAGTTGGGAAAAATCTGCTTACTCAGCGATCGCCACTCCCATATTTTTTGCCGTCCCCGCCACAATCTTCATTGCTGCTTCAATGTCGTTAGCATTGAGATCGGGTAATTTTGTTTGAGCAATTTCTTTAAGCTGATCCTGAGTAATAGTCGCAATTTTTTGCTTATTAGGTTCGCTTGCTCCTTTGTCAATTCCTGCTGCCTTTTTGATCAAGACAGATGCAGGAGGTGTTTTGAGAATAAAGGTGAAACTTCTATCTTCAAAAACGGAGATTTCTACAGGAATTACCAGTCCTGCTTTATCGGCTGTTTTGGCATTGTATTCTTTGCAAAATGCCATAATATTCACACCGTGTTGACCCAAAGCTGGACCTACTGGTGGTGCGGGGTTAGCTTTTCCCGCTGGTAAAGCTAATTTGATTAAGGCTACAACTTTTCTAGGCATCTTTTAGTTTTGTTTTTCAACTTGATTAAACTCCAATTCTACTGGAGTATCTCGCCCAAAAATCGATAATAAGGCTTTAAGCTTACTTCTTTCTGGACTGACTTCAATTACTTCCCCTTCAAATTCCTTAAATGGACCTGAAAGGACGGCAATTTTATCCCCAATCTCCATGTCAATCTTAATCACAGGTTCCTGCTCTTCGGCTTGCTTGAAGATCCGCTCTACTTCGGCGCGAGACAGAGGAAGGGGTTTGACGTGTCCTCTACCCCTACCGTAACGACGTTTTTGTTCTGCCCCGACAAAGTTAATTACGTTGGGGGTATTTTTGATGACCTGCCAGGCATCATCATCCATCAGCATTTTTACTAGAACGTAGCCAGGAAAGACCTTTTCGTCACTAGTATAGCGCGAGCCATCTTTACGGATTTTGACACTTGGCGTTTGCGGAATCTGTACCTGCATTATGCGATCGCCAATTTCCAGAGTTTGAATTCGCATATCAATATCGGTTTTGACGCGTTTCTCACATCCTGAAGCCACCTGCACGGCATACCAGCGAGGAGTACCTTTGGGCTTGGCTGCCTCTTCTGGCTGCTGATTATTATCTTCTGGTACATCTGCTGTATTAGTCATAATCAAAATACTTTTCCTGCTCCCCAGGCAAAGAATTGGTCAATTAAGTAGATGATTGTAGACACCAAAATAACCATGAGAATCACTGCTGCTGATTCACTGATCAGCTGTTGACGTGAAGGCCAGACTACTTTACCTAATTCTTCTTTAGTTTGAACGGCAAAATCAGCTACACCATTACCGCCTGCTGTTTCTTTTGCTACGGGCTTTTCCTTTTTTACTGTATCTTTCTTAGCCAAAACTATTGCCTCACGGAGGTATTTACTTAAATAATTAAAATGTTTATGTCTTTATAAAATATCAGCAATGAGATCGAGCAGCGATCGCTTTTACTGCTATCAGACCTCAGCTTCGAGCAAAAATTAAATCTGCTCACATTATTAAGCTTAACCAATTATCAAGCAGATAGCTGAAGATAAGGAACTCTGATTCCTTGAGTCGATCCTTGGCTCATCCTCAAAAGAGAGTCTTTAAGACCGCACAGCACACTTTGCACCCCGATCGGCAGCTTAATTCAACCTCATCTTAACTGGGTTCTAGACTACACTTCAATAGTATGTTTTGGGGCTACGCGCCTTGGAGGACTTGAACCCCCGACATCCGGTTTTGGAGACCGACGTTCTACCAACTGAACTAAAGACGCACGCTAGAACTAACTTAATCAAGTCAGAGCTTTCCAATTATACCGCATCAGTGCATTGTTACAGCAAAGAGATTTTAAGTCCGTGCTTTTTTCGCCGAACCTTTGCTAGGCGCGCCTTTGATTGGACGGTCGAAACGCTGTTTGATTCTGGTTGCTTTACCTATGCGATCGCGCAAGTAATAAAGTTTAGCACGCCGTACTTTCCCCCGACGCTCCACTTTTATTTTGTCAATCATCGGAGAGTGTAATAAAAATACTCTTTCTACACCCACTCCTTGAAATATTTTACGCACGGTAATGGTTTCGCTGATACCGCCGTTTTGTTTGGCGATTACCGTGCCTTTATAAGGCTGAACGCGCTCTTTGTTTCCTTCAGTAATTCTCACACCTACTTCTACGGTGTCCCCTACATAAATTTCAGGTATATCTGATTTGATATGTTCGGATTCTATCGAACGTATAATCGCTTCGGCATTCATGGCTAATATAAAAACTCACGATTTACCATAATAACTTTTTTTATAGCGACTGGGAAGAATTTTTTTGGGGATTATTTTTGAATTAGCTGATTAACATTACTGTAACTGGTTCACCCGATTTAATTAACTTGTGACCCACTGGCACGATCGCCAGACCGTTAGTTTGAGCTAAATTGACTAAATTACCCGAACTATGACTACCACCAGCAAGAGCAAATTTGTATTTGCCATCAACTAGATGTAGTTGTCCCCAAAGATAGGTTTCTCGTTTACCAGCAGCTTTTAGCTCGTGGCGAGTAACGGCACCAACAAAACGGGATCGATAGTTTTTTTGTCCTGATAATTGTTTCAGCGCAGGTTGGACAAAACGCCAGCAGCTAACTAAAGCAGATACGGGATTTCCTGGAATACCAAAATACAGGCAATTATTATCAAAGGTAGCGACGGTCAAAGGTTTGCCAGGCTTTACCGCTACGCTACGAATATGAAGCGTACCGCCCAATTCAGCTAGGATGCGATCTACATAGTCATAGTCACCTACTGATACTCCACCCGTGGACAGGACGAGATCTGCTGTTTCAATCGCTTTAGCGATCGCACTCTTTAATTCTTCTGGACAATCGGAGACGATCCCCAACTTAAGAGGAATGCCGCCATTGTTTGCTACAAAGCTAGCCAGAGCATACTGATTGGAATCGACGATTTGTCCTGGCTGTAGGGTTTGTTCGGGGGTTACTAGTTCGTCTCCAGTGGATAGAATCGCCACGCGGGGACGGCGATAAACTGACAGCTGTGTACATTGAGCCGTTGCCAATACAGCAATTTCCGCAGCACCAATCTTAATGCCTGATGCCAATAACGGGGTTCCTGCTTGATAAAAAGCTCCCTGATGTCGGACAAATTCTTCTGGTTGAGGTGCTTGAAGAATAGTAACGAGATCGGCTTCTCTGGTAGTATTTTCTTGAATCACGATAGTATCTGCACCCTGGGGTAGCATTGCCCCCGTAAAAATGCGAGCAGCCTGTCCCGATTTAATCTCTACTGTAGGGCGATCGCCTGCTGCTATTTCCGTTACGATTTCTAAAGTTACGGGTTTGTTTGGGCTACAGTCTTCTAAATCTTGATAGCGAACTGCATAGCCATCCATGGCGGAATTGTTCCAATGGGGAATATCTAATTTGCCAGTAACTGCTGTAGCCAGTACCCGCCCGTTAGCGGTTTCTAAGTCAACTATTTCAGTATCTCGATGAGAATTTGAACCTCGGACTAAATTAAGAATAATTTCTTCGGCTTCGATTACTGAAAGCATAGGTCAAACAATGAATAATGGAGAATCGATTCAAAATCCGTGTCTCGTTTGCGTCTACGAGTCCTGGTTTGAGGATGCAGCGGTGCAATAATTGCCCGTTCTGAATCACTTATATTTGAAGGATAAGCTGTTCGTGCCATTTTTGCTTAAGTTGGCTTTCATCTAACTTTTTTTATTGCTTGAGGTTGCGAATGCTATTCTGCTTTATTTTTTTTTACAAACAGTCTCTGAGAGAAGGTTAAACTAAATAAATTAAAAAATAAAAATTTGTTCTACTCCAGCAAAAGACCAATAGCTAAATACCTATAAGACAACCAAATTCTACAAGAATTAATCACCTAGATTATGTATGACGACGACTATCGACCTGATTATAGAAGATATCCGAGAGTTCCGATAAATAGACGGGTAGGTGCATTTGCGATTGACTTTTTGACTGTCTGGTTTGTCAGTTCTTTTTTTGCTTCAAACTTGTTGGTTCAGTGGATAGTATTTTTACCAGCCTGGTTGATTATGCGAGTAATAATTGCTGATAAGAATCAGGGTCAAACTTTAGGACGCTGGGCATTCGATCTTAAGGCGATCGATTCACGTTTCAATCGACTTCCAGAACTACTAGATTTATCCAAGAGAGAGCTAATTTTGGGAGTAGAATCGGCTTTGGCGATCGCTGGACTACAGATAAATTTTAGTAATGGATTGTCTATGTTGCTGTTACTTACTCCTTTAGCCGTAGATTGCTCTCTGGCTCTATTAGATGAAGAAGCCAATTTAGCTTTCCACGACCGTGTAGCAAGAACTTTGATGATCCAAACAGAAAGAGGTTTTTCTTTAGATTTGAGAATCAAAAAAATATTTGGTCAAATTCAGCGCAGTATGCGAAAATAATAAATTGCGTGTCAATACAAGTAAATATATAAATAATCAACTAATAAGCGCAGAAATTATGGCAAGCAAAAAAGGCGTACGCATCATTGTTACTTTAGAATGCACTGAGTGTCGCAGCAATACCAACAAACGCTCTCCTGGTGTATCAAGATACACCACCACCAAAAATCGTCGCAATACTACAGGCAGAATGGAACTAAAAAAATTCTGTACTCATTGCAATACTCACACCGTCCACAAAGAAATCAAGTAATATATCAAAAACATGGCATACTATCGTAAACGTCTTTCTCCAATCAAGCCAAGCGATCCCATTGACTATAAAGATGTAGAGTTGCTGCGTAAGTTTATTACCGAAAGAGGTAAAATCTTACCCCGTCGGATTACAGGATTGACGGCACAACAACAGCGAGATCTGACCGTAGCAGTAAAAAGAGCCAGAGCGATCGCTCTATTGCCTTTTGTAAACAAAGAAGGTTAGATATTCAAGACTATGTTTCTTGTAGTTCGATGGAGATAATGAGCCAGCGAAAAGTAAACTAGAAGATATTGTTGTAAACGATCGAGTACAAAGCTGGTGGAACAAGGAAAGCTGATTGAATTCAGAGTGCAAGGAGAACCTCGTCTTGCTGTTACCGAACGACCAGAAGGAAAAAAAGATTGGATTGTAATTGATGCAGGGGGACAATCACACAAAATACGTCCCCAGCGTGTCGAATATACGGTAGAAGGCGTTCTCTATCAACCTTCAGAGATCGCCAGTTTCTTAAAAGAGGTAGAGTCTTATTTAGACCCAAGCAGTTTAGAAGTAGCTTGGGAAATCTTAATTGAAGAAGAGAGTAGCGTCACTCCACAACAGATGGCGGAACTATTGTTCTCAGATCGCAGTCCCGCGCCTTGTTATGCTGCTCATTGCCTTCTTAGCCAAGACAAAATATATTTTAAAAAGAAATCCGACCACTATGAACCCCGTCCTGCTTCACAGGTAGCAGAAATCAAGCATCAGCTAGAGATTCAAGAGCAGAAAGAACGGGAAAAATTAGAATTTATTGCTCATCTCAAGCAAGCTTTGGCGGGAGAAACCATAGAATGGAGTGATAGCGATCGCCTGCGCTTAGAATCCGTGGAAAAATTAGCCCTTTTGCCAGGCAGCGTCTCTAAGCTAGCCAAGGAAATATTAACTGAAGCAGGGAAAAACTGTGACTCCCAAGGAGCTTTTCAACTACTAGTGGATATAGGATGGTGGAGTAAGCATGAAAATTTGTTTTTACGCCGTAGTTCTTATCCAACCAACTTTTCTAAAAAGGTACTTGATGTGGTGCAACCCCGTCTTCAATTAGATCCTGCCGAAGCAGACACCAACCGTTTAGATTTGACTCATCTCAAAGTCTGTACGATAGATGATGAAAGCACCACCGAAATCGACGATGGTTTAAGCATCGAATATTTAGATGATGGTACGGTCAAAATCTGGATTCATATTGCCGATCCTACTCGATTGCTCAATCCAAGTGATGAATTAGACCTAGAAGCTCGCCGTCGTAGCACCAGCCTATACCTGCCTACGGGAATGGTGTCGATGTTTCCTTCAGAGTTAGCAACAGGTCCAATGAGTTTGGTGCAGGGACAAGTATGCTCGGCTCTAAGTTTTGGTGTAATTCTCGATTCTACAGGTGCAATTCAAGAATACGAAATTTATCCCAGTCTGATCGAGCCTACCTACCGTCTTACCTATGATGATGTTGATGAGATGTTGCAGTTGGGGCTGCGAAACGAACCCGAAATTGCCGATTTAGCAAAACAGGCTCGGTTAAGAAGAGAATGGCGCAAGTCCCAAGGCTCAATTCAAATCAAAATGCCTGAATCGGTGATTAAGGTCAAAGATAATGAAGAAGTTACTATTGAACTAATCGACAGCTCTCCTTCCCGCCAGTTGGTTGCCGAGATGATGATTTTAGCGGGTCAGATTGGTGGAAAATATGGAACTGAGAACAACTTACCCTTGCCCTACAGAGGTCAGCCTCAGCCAGAATTACCCTCGGAAGAAGAATTGCTCAAGCTACCTGCTGGTCCCACTCGTTTTTGCGCTTTGCGTAGCTGTATGCCTCGTAGCGAAATGAGCATGTCACCGATTCGTCATGCTAGCTTGGGTTTAGATAGTTATGTCCAGGTAACATCTCCAATCCGTCGCTATACAGACTTATTGGCGCATTTTCAAATCAAGGCTCATTTACAAGCGGAAGAATTACCTTTTTCTCGCGAAGAACTTCAAGAAATTGTCTACAGCGTCAGTAGTTCAGCGTATGAAGCAACTTTGGTAGAACGACAGACTAATCGCTATTGGGGTTTAGAATACCTCAGACGCAACGCTGAATGTGTTTGGGAGGTAATGGTTTTACGTTGGTTAAGAGAAGACGAAAACCTAGGTCTAATTCTGATTGAAGATTTGGGCATGGAATTGCCCCATCGCTTTGATCGCCCTGTCACTTTAGGAGAACGCTTAGAGATGCTGGTAACCCGTGCCGATCCCCAAAGGGATGAAGTACGTTTTAGGGAAATAACCGAGGCAGAAATCCAGGCAACACCTTCTTAAATGAATCGGCAATTAGCAATATACACTTATCTTAGGACACTTTCTACTTTCTACTTCCTACTTTCTACTTACGAGCAGTTAACTAATCTTGTCCAAACTAATCAACATACTGCGATAGTCAAACCTCACCACTACTAATCGCAACCCGATCGCCATCTTTGAGATAGGCTGCTCCTTGAAGAATAATGCGATCGCCTGGCTCCAAACCGCTAATTACCTCTACTCTCTCAGTATCAAGGATTTGTCCCATTTCTACCGTTTGGGCTTTGACTGTATTATCATCCTGCAAGATAAAGGCGATCGCTAGATTATCAGATTGGGGAAGTAGTGCCTCAATCGGTACAGCCTGTCCCTGATTAGTATCCGTGTTGATCGCTGCTTTGAGAAACATTCCTGGCTTGAGGTTAGTTCCTTGAGGCAAATCTACTTTAACCGTTGCCTGGCGAGAAGCATCATCAATTAAAGGATCGATCTCTCTTACTTTACCAGCTAGCTTGAGGTCACGATTGCTGTTGGAGGCGATCTGTACTTGTTGCCCTGGTTCAATCTTGCCAATTAAAGTTTCTGGCACTTGCAGTCTTAATTCCAAACGACCGTCTTGGATAATTGAAAACAGCATTTCTGAATTAGAGGTAATTTGCCCTATGCTAGCTTCCCGTGAAGCAATTAATCCGCTAGCAGGGGCGACGATAATGGTATCTGCTAGTTGAGCTTCGATTGCCTGTAATTTGCCCCGTGCCTGGGCAAGTTCTGCTGCTGCCTGAGCAATAGTTTGAGGACGAGAACCAGCTCGTGACTGGGCTAGTGCCTGTTGTGCTTCATTCAGATTGGCTTTGGCACCTGCCAAACTAGATTTTGCAACCTGTTCTTGATTGAGAAATTCATCTAAGCTATCCCGACTGATTGCCCCCTCAGCCTGTAAGGTTCGGTTGCGTTCTACTCTTTCTTGCGCTAAATCCAAATTAGACTCGGCTTGAACTATCGCCGATTCGGCATTAGCAACTTTTGCCTCAGCCTGGGCAATTTCTTCGGCGCGACTTCCTGCCCGTAATTCATCTAACCGTGCTTTTGTCTGAGCCACCTCTCCCTCAGCCTGGATTTTTTCGGCTGTCAAAACCCGATTATTCAATCTGGCTAATACCTGTCCGCGATTCACAAAATCTCCGCGATCGGCTAATACTTCGGTAATTTGTAAACCTCCAGCCTGAGACATTACAGGTATTCTCTCATAGGCTGCTACCGTTCCCGAAGCATCTAAAATACTATTAATATCTGTGGTTGTTACCTCTGCTACCGTTACTGTTTGAGCGGGGGCAGCATTTTCACTAACCCTAGTCATCTCAGCTCCTTTGTTAGCAGTGCTAGGGGCAAAAAATAACCGAGTTGCTCCTCCTATAAGCAAAATACCTAAACCCATTCCTATGAGTAAAGCTTTTCTACCCAAAAATGGAGATGAGCCTGAAATAGACGTATGGTTCTTAATAGATGATTCTGTAGCAGCTGGAGTAAGTTGAGATTTGACCAGTTCCGATTTTATCGGAACTGGCTTGGCTTTCTCCCCCTCTAGGGCATAATTTAATAAGTAAAATTTGTCGTCAATTTCTGTGATGTATACTGCTTTTTGAGGAACAAAACTCTTGTGGACTGAAGGATATGCAAGTTCTGGCAGATCTTGCTCGATAAAAGTTTGTTCTAAGGTAATCTTGTCGAGATTGGTAAACAGTTGGTTATCTGTTTTACTATTTTGAGCTAAATCAATTTCTTCTGGTTTGTGGTTTATATTAGATTTTTGATTCACGATTATTATAAAAGATTACGGCTAAGTTAATAAATAAATCTACTGTTGAATTATTTCGATTTTGAGCGATAGTTGCTAAAAACTGGCAGTCTAATAATTAAGTTACTGAATTAATTTACTGAACTGGAAATTTTTGTTAAATAAGAGACTGAAGCCAACACAGAAAAAATAGTAAGTGTTACTCTATTGAGGGGATAAAAGCTTTTGCCCTTAAAAGCATTAATCTCTGGGAGTAGCATTCTGAAAAAATATTAAGATTGAGATTAATAAGGGATCTTTCTCTATCATTGTTTGTAATATGGGTCTTTGACTGTCTAGATCTTTGTTGTTCATGCCTGACAATTCGCTCCTTCGCTGAATTCATTGATTTTTAACCGATCGCAGGAGTCGGAACTATGGAATCACCACTCAATTGCACTAGTGCTAATTTCGAGCAAGCTGCTATGGCAAGATTTAGATCTTTAGTAGCCTTTCTACCTCACGATAGCAAAATTTTTCGCGAACCATGGGGGCGTTCTACGGTTTTGTGTATCAATTTTGCCAACTGCCCTCATTTGTTCGATCTAAACCGAGAGCAAGTTCGTCTGCTATCTTTGGCGATCGCGCAGTTAGGTTTGGCTAATTCGATAATCTTCCGTATTGGTAGTAAAACAGTGGGCTGGAAGAAGCTGGAATCTTCGTAAAATATATCTAAACCGACGAAACCAGCCAGAGATTGCACCGCCATCCTCAAAGCTTTTCAAGGGATTGGCTCAGCTTTACATATTTATCAAATAGTTTTTTTGCTGGTTGAGCAATTAGAGTTTACTCAAACATAAAGAGTTTAGCTTGCAGCTTTGAGCATATGGTAAGTAATTAGTAACTGAGTTAAAGCTAAGGGGTAGCTTTGCAAGGTTTCCCCCGTAGTGCCGATTATTTTACCAAGGTCTTGATTGCCCTCTAGACTACAAAACTGCCAAAGATAGGGAACCTCCTTACACATCATTTTCTCTAATTCCCTAACTTGTTCGAGGTTGGCGTGTCCATCTATTTCTAAAATATCTACTGGTTTACCCATATCACGGCTCAAACCCAAGCGTATAGCTGCTCCTAGATGATTACCTTTGGCGTTGAGAATGGTACTCAATTCTGGATGGGGAATAGTCGGGCGCAAAATTAGATTAGCATTGAGCAGCAGGTTATCCCCATTGATTTCGGTTTCATTGGGAGGATAAAAGGAAACAATTATGTCTGCCCATTTGCGTTGAGGGCGAATAAAAGCTGCCGAATCTGGCTCTCTCTTACGTAGTTGCTCTAATACTTGTTCCTCGTTATAGCCTCGTTTGCGAGTATCTCGCCTAATTTTCCAGGTTGCGCGTAAAGATTCTGGTGGGGCTAAATAGGTTTTGACATCATAACTGTCTCGCATTCTACTAGTAGAGTATCCCAGCAAACCTTCAACAATGACATATTGACTGGGTTCGATATATTCTGGGGGGTCAAAAGCACCAGTACTATGATTGTAAATTGGCTTGAGAATTGCTTGACCCGCTCTGAGTAGAGCTAAATGCTGTTCGATAATATCTAAATAATTACAGTCTGGGTGGAGGGCAGAAATTCCCATCTCGGCTCTTTGAACGCGGTCATAACGATGATAATCATCGGTACAAATAACCGTGACATTATCTTCACCCAGTACCTGAGCAATTCCCTTGGTCAAAGTAGTTTTTCCTGCTGCACTGTCACCAACTATGCCAAGAATAATAGGTCTTTCTCTCATACGTTTCTCCTTCCAGGGAATAATTGCCCAAACCTAGAATAGATCGGATGAGTAGCAGTTGTAAAACCTATTGAACTAATCCTGCAAAAAAAAGACGCAGGTAAGCTAATTTAGCCCTACGTCTTGTTTATAAGTTTGATCGAGATTAAAGCTCAGCGCGACAAGTAAGCGATCGCCACTAACAAAATGTTAGCCAAATAAAACACACCGACAACTTGAGTTTCACTCCAGCCAATTAGCTCAAAATGGTGATGAATCGGAGCCATCTTAAATAAGCGTTTTCCCTGACCATCTGACCCTTTGGTTGCTTTATAGTAGCCAACTTGAGCTATTACTGATAAAGATTCAACAAAGAACACGCCACTAATGATAAACAATGCCCAGAGTTTGCCACTACTAAGCCCGACTGCCCCCAATGCAGCACCCAACGCCAGTGAACCAGTATCACCCATAAATACTTTGGCAGGATGACGATTGTGAACTAGAAAGCCCAAACAGCCTCCACTGAGACAAGCGCAAAAAATAGCCAGATCGGGACTATCAGCTACAATCGCTCCCAAACCTAAAAAGGCGATCGCTCCTGTTCCCGCAGCCAAGCCATCTACTCCATCAGTTAGGTTAGTAGCATTGCTTTCAGCTGTAAGCACGAATACCGCTAAGGGTAAAAATAGCCATCCTAAAGGCAAGACTAATCCGCCAGGGAGGCTGATGTTGGCGATTGCGCCAGATTCATGCCAAAAAAGCCACCAGGAGAACAATACACCACAGGCGATCTGCAAGGTAAGCTTCATACGGGGTGATATTCCCTTGTTAGACTTGCGACGCAATACTTGCCAATCGTCAATCCAGCCAATCAAACCATAGCTCAAAGTTACCAGACAAACCGCGATTAGTTCTGGTGAAATAGATTTTGTATGATTGAAGTTCGACCAAATTAAAGGCACGATCGCAGCTACTGGAACAAAAAAAATGCCCCCCATAGTAGGAGTTCCCGCCTTTTTTAGATGAGCTTGAGGTCCATCTTCTCGCACAATTTGCCCTGTTTTTAGACGATTGAGCAGGGGAATAACTACCATACCCAACAAAGCACTAATAATAGTGCAGGTAAATAGAGGGAACAGCAGTAAACCAAATTGCTCGATTGCCAAACCAGAGGTGTATCCAAAGGCGATCGCACCTATAGTCAATACACAGAGCAGAAAAATCAACAAGGCTTGCCCCGAAGGAGCAATTAACCTTGAGGTAGAAAGTGATTTAACATCCACAATTGAATTACAGTAAATTATCAGAAGACTACTCGTGTCAAACGTCAAACTGCCAAAACTTTTAACCGATGGGAAAAATAGCTTGGTCAAACTTTTTTACTTGATTGTTCCCAAGGAATTGACAGAATTAATCGTCACTATCCTCGATAAAATCTTCTTCGTCACCATCCATTAGTACATCTAAATCATCTTCCGCTTTAACTTTTTCTGTTTCTACAGTTTCACGAGGAATCAGGCGATCGTTAGCTTTGAGCCAATCTAAAAGTGAAGCCTCCTGTTTGAGAGGAATTACAATTGCAGGCTCATAACGAGGTTCTTGAACTAAAGCTGGGTTTTTGCGTTCCATAATTAACATCAAAAGAGTTATAACTGTAATCGAAATGATTTTGTCCGTTAAATCGAATTAACTAATAGCCACACCGAATCTACAGTTTATTATTCTAGATTAAAGCTGTATCTAGTGTAGCTTACGAAATTTATCTCAGATTGTTGTTAAAATCAATTGCCACGGTTAGATTTCTCAAAATTATGCCAGTCTAATAAATTCTTTTAAAAAAAGGCTTATTTTAAGAGCTATAAGCGTGGAATGCCTTCTCGCAGCAGCTTGGCGCCAGCTTTGAAGAATTGTGATGCCCTAAAGATTTTATTGAGCTTTCTCCTGGCTTGATTTTGTTACAATCATAGTCATACCAAAACAATTAGTATCTTATCTACAGGGGGTTCTGTATTTCAGCTCAACTGTATCGAGATGATTTTCTGAAAATAAAGAATCATACCTTGGTCGGCATAGAGCAAAAACCAATTGAAACCATCGATTTTTAGAGCAACAAAATTAAACAAATTTCGTCTACAAGCTGGGAGTTTTTTTGATGACTTAATTTATTTTATGGCTAAAAGAACAAAAATTTGCTTTTATACTTATCCAAAGCTAAGTTAGTTGATTGCAATAAGCCAAATAGAATCGTATTATCTATATTTAATATGTAGCTTGTATACAGTGCAGAGTGGCGAACAATGCTAAAAAAACGCTACATTATTTGACGAAAACAAAATATGAGAACTATTTCTAAGTCTTTTTTTTGATAATGTCAACTATAGCAATTTGATGTTTAAAATTACAATTGTCGGCTCGGATTTTTTGAGCAATAGAATATTATCCAATATCCTCTCTTTCATCTCTAGTAAGCTAAAAATAAGCTAGACAAATTGTGCCTAAGAAATATAGCCAGCACTACTAAGAAAACTCATTTTAGATTTTCATTTCAACCCACTTGTTAACTAACTTTTGACCATAGAGGCTGTGTGCTTATGACCGAAAAAGAAGAAAACCCCGTAGTTGAAGTATTTAAAACCATAGTTTCGGCTGCTGTTTTAGCATTTGGTATTCGTGCTTGTGTTGCTGAAGCCCGTTATATTCCTTCTGAGTCGATGCTTCCTACTTTAGAGATAGACGATCGCTTGATCATCGAAAAAATTAGCTATCGTTTTCGCAAACCCGAAAGGGGGGATGTTGTGGTGTTTTCTCCTACAGATGCTCTAAAAGAGCAGGATTTTAACGAAGCTTTTATTAAAAGAGTAATTGGAATACCAGGAGATCTTGTAGAAGTAAGAGACAGCGAAGTATACGTAAACGGTGAACAACTTACTGAAAAGTATATTCTCGAACCTCCTAACTACAAGTATGGTCCAGTAGAAGTACCTGAAGAACAGTATTTGGTTTTAGGAGACAATCGTAATAACAGCTTAGATTCCCATCACTGGGGATTTGTTCCTCTAGAGAATTTGATTGGTCGCGCAGCCATTCGTTTTTGGCCTCCCAATCGACTGGGTTCTCTCGATCCTCAACCTTTGTATCCTGAATCAGAAAAATAATCGATAAATTATTAAAAAGCTCCTACGGTCAGAGATTGAACCACGGGAGCATTTATTTAAGCATAAAAATTTAATTAAAGTTATCGCAATCAACGAAACATACTGCTGACAGAACTAGCTTCGTGAATACGCCAGATCGCTTCCCCTAACAAACTGGCAACTGATAACACTGTTAACTGATCGAACTTTTTCGAGTTGGGTATGGGAATTGTATTAGTAACTATAACTTCTTTAAAAATTCCACTAGATAACCGAGAAACGGCAGGGTTGGAAAAAACTGCATGAGTCGCACAGGCGTAAATATCTTTAGCTCCTTCTTGGCGTAACAGTCTAGCACCTGCGGATAAAGTACCTGCGGTATCGATCATATCATCCACCAAAACTGCGGTTTTTCCTGCAACATCGCCAATAACGTTCATAACTTCCGCGACGTTGTGAGCTTGACGGCGTTTATCAATAATTGCTAGAGGAGCATCATCAAGTTTTTTGGCAAATGCTCTAGCTCTGGCTACGCCTCCTACATCGGGAGAAACTATCACCAAATCGTCAAGATTCTTGGCTAACAAATATTCTAAAATAGCAGGTGAGCCGTATACGTGGTCAGTAGGAATATCAAAATAGCCTTGAATCTGCGCTGAATGCAAGTCCATTGCTAGAATTCTGTTTGCTCCAGCTTCTGTCAGTAGATTTGCCACCAGTTTGGCAGTAATCGATTCACGACCAGCTGTTTTACGGTCTGCTCTAGCATAACCATAGTAAGGAATGACTGGAGTAATTTGGCGGGCTGATGCTCGGCGACAAGCATCAATCATAATCATTAACTCCATGAGGTTATCATTTCCAGGATTACAGCAGGGCTGAAGTAGGTAAACATCTGCTCCACGAATTGACTCTTGAATCTGGACGTAAAGTTCCCCATCAGCAAACTGCTTACGTATCATCGGACCTAAATCCATTCCTATGTAGCGTGCCACCTCTTTAGCGAGAGGAACGTTGGCAGAACCAGAAAACAATCTGATACGATTGGAGTCTGATAAGAAAGAAGTCTGCTCCATCGAATGAGGCATCAAAGTGGTACTATGGCTCACGGCAAATATATTCAAATTAATTCAGGGCAATCTTAGTCGTTACTAGACTAGTATTCAGACTATTATTATTTATAATAGTTGTGGTTACGAAAATAAATACCAACTTTCTATTCGATTATAGAAATTGAAGCAGTATTTTTCTGACCTCGGTTTCTTTAGAGGTCGCGCAATGGTATTTATAGATACTTATACTAAATCTTTATGGGTACATTATATTTTTTTTAGGGATTTTTAGCATCAGTACATCTTCCTACGATTAATTTACCCAACTTTGAGGCGGACTAATTTTGATATTGTGGAGTAGGTATCTAAGGTATCTAAAGAGACTACAGTATTCAAACTCTAAACAATGACAGCATTACTGATTGCAGGTACAGATACAGATGTCGGTAAAACTTTCGTAACAGTCGCTTTGGCTGCTTACTGGCAACAATACAGAGCAAATCGGAATTTAGCTCCTCAAAATTTGAGTATATTTAAGCTGATTCAAACTGGTACGGGGGATGTAGAACTATACAACCGTATCTTTGCTGAGTTTGAAGAAATTAAAATTGTTTCCCCCCTACGCTTTTCTGCCCCCCTAGCCCCGCCAGTTGCTGCTGCCAAGGAAGGAAAATCAATCGAACTGGGCAAAATTTGGCAGGAGTTCAATGTTTCACTGCAAAACAGCGAACTGGTATTATTAGAATCTTTGGGGGGTTTAGGCTCTCCTGTAACCGATGAATTGGTTGTGGGTAATATTAGTGCAGACTGGCGTTTACCCACCCTGCTGATTGTTCCCGTCAAGTTAGGTGCGATCGCCAATACTGTAGCCAACGTTGCCTTGGCACGTAGTCTCGATATAGACTTAAAAGGAATCGTACTCAACTGTTCTCAACCCGAAGCGTTAGAGCGAATTGAGGATTTGACCCCAATTGATTTGATGCAGTCTTTGACTCAAGTACCAATTATCGGTGTTTTGCCCTACATTAGCGACTTGACAAATACACAAAAATTAGCCCAAATTGTTGCCAACTGGGATTTAGAATTAATATCTAGACCGAAGACTTACAGTTAATAATATTCAAACAATACTGAGAATGAGGGATTGAGTCACCGCGATCGCGTTGCCTTTGTCCCTCTATTTTGAACTATTAATAGCTTGTCAATAGTTTACCAGCTAGACTTGACCACTCCAGGAAGTAAACCTTCGTGCGCCCATTCCCGTAATACGTTACGAGATAAGCCAAAGTCACGATAATAGCCCCTTGGTCTACCTGTCACCATGCAACGATTACGCTTGCGCGTAGCAGAGCTATCCCTTGGTAGTCTCTGAATCTGACGACTAATATCTAGCTTTTCAGCAGCAGAAGTAGCCGTACGCAATCTTTCTTTTAATTCTGCTCTTTTGTCGGCATATTTTGCCACTAAGCGAGCGCGTTTCTTTTCACGCTCTACCATACTTTTCTTTGCCATAAAATTTTATTGTTAATCTAAACACACAGTTTCCTAGTATAACCCGAACTCAAGCGCGAGCGGATCCCTAACTTAGTTTTTTCTTACCTTAACCCGCACTCAATAGTATTAATAATCAATATTGATTATCGACTAACCGCAGGCAAAGCTGGTCTTGCTGGCACGTCTTCTACCAATAAATTTCTAATCAGTCTTGCTGCCATTTTCTGGGTCAGCCTTTCTGCCACCTTTTGTCCCATTTTTTGAGTTTCTGGCTTGGTGATTATCTTGGCAACAATAGATATGAGACGAGTAGGATCGAAGCCAGGGGTTTGCTGGAGAATACTCACTATATTTTTGAGATGAGTCATGGCATAGGAATTTTCTCTAAACTCTACGGGAGTTTCCTTAACCGCCAGACCTACCTGTTGGCGAAAAACGGTAGAAATATTAAACAATGTTCTGCGACCTATACCATCGATCGCGTTGACTAGTTCGTCAGCAAGGCGATCGCGAATAAATATACCGCGATCGCTATATAAATAATCTAGAGCCTGATCTACCACCTTATCAAAATCATAATCTCTAGAACCCGTGGCATTTCTGAGCAAGTTTTCCAAACGATGCCAACGAAAACCTTCTTCTTTAAACAGCAGATCTTTTAAAGATGCTCGCAACTCTGGGGCGGGATCGGTTAACAGCCGTTTGGCAATATAGGGATAGGCTTTACTCAGAACTTTAAACTCTGGATCGATACCAATAGCAATTCCTTCCAGTGTCACCATGGAGCGAATAATCAAGGCATAGTATGCAGGTACGGTAAAGGGAAACTCGTACATCATTGCCGACATTTGGTCAGTAATACTTTTAAAATTTAACTCTGCTACGGTTGCTCCCAATGCATTGCCAAAAACGTCAGCTAAAGCTGGAATAATTGGCGTTAAATCGGTTTCTGGGGTCAAAAAGTCTAATTTAATGTAATCTTCGGATAACGATTCAAAATCACGATTAACTAAGTGAACCACTGCCTCAATCAAACCATATCGCTGGTAAGGTTTAATTCGGCTCATCATGCCAAAATCTAGATAAGCTAATCTACCATCTGCCATTGCCAATAAGTTACCAGGATGAGGATCGGCATGAAAGAAACCATGTTCCAGTAGCTGTCTTAGGGAACATTCCACGCCAATCTCTACTAGGTGCGTTGCGTCAATTCCTTGAGCCTGAACAGCTTCAACGTCTGTTAGTTTAGTACCGTTGATCCATTCCATAGTCAGGACGCGCTTGTCTGTATATTCCCAATATATTTTAGGAATATAAATCTCTTCCATGTAGCCATAAAGCTGGTTAAACCTGTCGGCGTTGCGTCCTTCTTGGTTGTAATTAGTTTCTTCAAAAATACGCTCGGCTAACTCGTCAATAATTGCTCTCAGATTAGAGCGTACCTGTTTGATATTATCTTGTACCCAACCAGCGAGAATCCGCATAATATAGATGTCCAAGCTGATACGGCGAGTCAGATCGGGACGCTGCACTTTGACCGCTACTTCTTCTCCTGTTTTTAACCTGCCTTTATATACCTGTCCTAAAGAAGCAGCAGCAATAGGTTGAGGTGAAAGTTCTGCATATATTTCTTCAGGTCGCTTACCTAACTCTTCTTCGATAAAGCGAAATGCTACTTCATTAGGAAACGAAGGAATTTTATCTTGCAGAGTAGTTAGCTCTTCAAGATAGGTGGGGGGAACAACATCAGGTCTGGTAGATAAGGCTTGACCAATTTTGATATATGCTGGACCGAGCTGAGTTAAGATTTTAATCAACTGGCGCGCTCGCTGTTTCTGCTTGATGACCGAGTTTCCTGTAAAGTTATCCCACCATACTCCTAAAGCAAAGCTAGTGAAAGGAAACAGAATACTGATCAACCTGCCAATTACCAAAAAAGGACGGTTACGATATTTGGCATTGTTAGTTTCTGGGTTGTAACGCCAGTCTGCGTATGGTTCGTCATATGCCAATGCTGTATCTTCGTAGGTATCGATCGCCTGGGATTCAACGGTGATTGTATCTGCGGGTAATGATAATGTCTCTTGAGGCATAAGTATAATAAGACTGACGCTAGCAACTTTTGTTAATTATTGTAACAAGAGATCGAGATAAACTACTCTGTCTTAAGGTTAAGATTTGCAGTCTGGTCTGGGAAGTCGCGCATTACCAAATAAGTAGGCGGGGGTAATTAAACAGAAGATAATTGGTCAGCTTGGGAGATGGGGAGACGAATGGGAACGGCGATGTAACGTTGACTTTTGCTTATTCTTCAGATTTATGCCGTCGAGATTTGGAAAATAGAGTACCGTGCATCAGCTTGGTAGTATAGGCGATCGCCATTAAAGCAGTAATTAGACCAATTACCGAAGCAGCAATTTGCTTGGGATCGTTGCCACCTGAGAGCAGATTAATTCCTACCGAAGCCAGATATATGTATAGTGAAATTACGGGAAGCATTGCCAGCCAAGATACAAACAAATATTGCCAAAAGTTAATTTGAGTCAAACTAAAGCCATAGTTTAGTACGTTAGAAGGCACAAGAGGAGACAAGCGCGTCAAGAAAACTATTTTCCAACCTTTTTTCGCTACTGCGCGGTCAAACTCACTCCAATGGGGACGCTGGGAAATCCAGCTGCTTACTTTCTTACGAGCTATTGTTCTGCCAAGGATATAACAGATCGCAACGCTTAAAGTATCAGCAAACGACACTGTTACTAAACCATGAACAAAGCCAAATAGACTTCCCGCAGCTAGAAATAGAAAAATTGCAGGTAAACCAACTAAGGTTGCTGTAAGATAAATAATTACAAAGGTAGGATAAGCTAA
The DNA here is from genome assembly GCA_015207195.1 of Pleurocapsales cyanobacterium LEGE 10410. GTDB lineage: Bacteria > Cyanobacteriota > Cyanobacteriia > Cyanobacteriales > Xenococcaceae > Waterburya. Next base: position 30,788 of record JADEXJ010000006.1, on the reverse strand, counting down.
ATAGCCGAGAGAACTAAGCCAGTCATTAGCTTGAATAAACAACTCTTGCCAAGAAACCATAAGATATTGCTTAAAATGCTGTATTAAAAAAATTTGCCAGCAGATATAAAAATTAAATTAAAGAAATTTACACTAAAATCATGAGATAAAGTTTAGCGATTAACATTTTGTTAACAATCGAAGTGTAACTTAATAATAACAATTCCTCAACCGCGCAATCTGGATATGGAGTTATTTTCTAGTAATTAACAAGCTGCTGCTGTAACAAATTAAGCGATCGCGTTAGGAATAACAGGGATAGTTAAGCTCATAGTCCTGAATGCCTAACCCTGTAGGGAATTTCTTCAACGGGCAAAGAGTCCCCATTTAAATTGTTATAGGATAGCTGTAGTCGTTTTTCTCCTGCATACTCGATCAACTTGCCACTATACAATTCAGCTTTTGTTCCCAGACTTTGGATCCGTACCTTGCCGTTAAACACTGTTGCTCTGGCTAGATAAATTACTAAATCATCTCGCGATGGACGATTGACGGTGGTACTTGCAGTTAGGTGAGCCAAACCTCGTTCATCTATTTCCTGGGTCATTGCCATGGCTGTATTACGAATGCCTCTAATTGCTACAATCGCAGCAGCTACTGCCATAGTAATATCTATACCATCATCAGTAAAAATCTTGAGGCTGGAAAGATACTGAAAGTTTTTTTCACCCAAATCATCCCTAATGCGACGATGAATCATATTGTGGGGATGATAACTAGATAGTGCGCCAGCGATCGCGCCACAGGCAGCGCGGGGTTCTCTCCAGGGAGATTCACGGGTTTTACCATAAATACGCTTTCCCTCCTCTTCCAAACGCCCTACGTGAGTTTTAAGGTCGATTGCTACCAAGACCATTGACTGAGAATTTCCTTCATAAAGTCCCCTACGCAATAGTTCGTCCATCTGATGAGCAACAGTAACATGAGCTAAGGTTGCTCCGTTATCCGTACCACCCCCTGCGGGGAAAAACGCCTCTAACTTGAGTTCGCCGATTTCTGATAGGGTAGCAAAACGAGATGCTACTACGTCCCGATAGCGTTTAGTGGCTTCACCTTGATGTATGCGATCGCCACAGTTGGTATAGGCTAAAGTAGTAACTACACTAGGTAGGCTCAGATCCGCTCCACAAACCCGCATATCGCTAGGACTAGCACCAGCAAACTGTAGTTCATCTCGTAATAGCTGTAGCCCGTTGATTAGAGCATAGCGATCGCTGACAATTTCATTGAGATAGTTATGGTAGGCATTTCTTTCCATACCGAAGCTGGCAGGTAATTGCCAAAAGCGATCGATTCTTTTTTGTGCAGCAGCAGCATCAAAAGGAAGGGGCATGGTATTAAGTTCGGAATTCGGAGTTCAAAATTATGAAAATACTCAAATGTTCGCAGATATTTGGAGAAATATATTTATATTTAATATCTAGGCAAAAAATCTAATAAACACAAGATCTGGTCACAAATCAGTTAGATGATTGCTAGATGAATAATTGCATCACCTTGATTGACTAGAGGGTTTTGAGTATAGCTAATAACTATGCCGTTGACGTTAGCGCGGACTGCAACTCGCTTCTCCCCAAAGGCGTTTGTAATATAGCCTAGCTCCTGTTTTTTTGCCACCTTGTCACCCAAATTAACCTCAAGATGAAAAATTCCTCCGCAGGAAGCTCGCATCCATTTGCTTTTTGTGGTTTTTAAAGAATTACCTACTGTAGGCGCAAGTTCGTCTCGATACATTTCTAGGCAATTCATCACCCCCAGAATACCTGCTACACCAACTCGGATGGCTAAAGGATCGAAACGTAAGGCTTCTCCTGCTTCATAAAGCAAAACAGGAATACCTTTGTTGGTGGCTGCATGACGTAGAGATCCGTCCCTCGTGGAAGCGTGCATCATCAATGGTGCGCCAAAGGCTTTAGCACAGCGATAGGTCATTTCGTCTTCTAGATTGGCACGAATCTGAGGTAAATTGATGCGGTGAACTGCTGCGGTATGAAGATCGATACCATGAGTACTGCGATCGACAATTTCTCGCATAAATAAGTTAGCTAGTCTTGAAGCAAGAGAGCCAGTTTCTGAACCTGGAAAAGAACGGTTTAAGTCTCGTCTGTCTGGAAGATAGCGAGACTGCTCGATGAAACCAAACACATTGACAATGGAAACAGCAATAATTGTTCCCCGTAATTTTTGAGGATTTATTCTGCCCAATACCTGAGCAATAATTTCAACACCATTCAATTCATCTCCATGAATAGCTGCACTCAGCCATAGTTTTGGTCCTGGAGCGATCCCGTTAATTACGGTAACAGGAAGAGAAACCAAGGTTTTAGTAGCCAAACGGCTGACAGGCAGTTCAAAACGACGCAATTGTCCTGGAGAAACTGTTTCTTTGGCAATTTCGATTATGTTATTCGACACCTAATTTAAGATTTACAATTAGTTAATATTTAATGCGATCGCTGTTGTCTGTTTCTACGGCATTTTTTGCAATAAATTCAATGATTTTTCCCGCAACATCGATTCCCGTAGCTTTTTCTATTCCTTCTAACCCAGGAGAAGAATTCACCTCCATTACAACCGGACCATGATTAGATTGCAGTAAATCTACTCCCGCAATTTTCAACCCCATAGCTTTAGCTGCCCTAACCGCCGTATCTTTTTCTTCTGGTGATAGAGCAATTTTTTGAGCATTCCCTCCACGATGAAGATTGGAGCGAAATTCCCCTTTTGCCCCTTGTCGCTTCATGGCAGCAATTACTTGGTTACCTACTACAAAACAGCGCAGATCTGCCCCTCCTGCTTCTTTGATAAATTCTTGCACCAGGATATTGGCATCCAAACCGCGAAAAGCTTCGATAACTGACTTCGCTGCCTGATAGTTTTCTGCCAGAACTACTCCAATTCCTTGGGTTCCCTCTAATAATTTAATTACTAAAGGTGTACCACCAACAGTCTCAATCAAGCCATCTATATCCTGGGTAGCATGGGCAAACCCCGTTATGGGTAGACCTACTCCCTCTCTAGCTAAGATTTGCATCGAGCGTAGTTTATCACGGCTACGAGAGATAGCCTGGGACTCATTAGGACTAAATACATCCATTACTTCAAATTGCCTTACTACCGCAGTGCCATAAAAAGTCTTAGAAGCACCAATACGAGGAATAATTGCCTCAAAATCTTCTAATGGCTTACCTTTATAAACGATGGCGGGTTTCTTGGAAGTAATATTCATATAGCAACGCAGATAATCAATGACTCTCATGTCATGCCCTTGTTCTTGTCCTGCTTCCCGCAAACGCTTGGTGGAATAAAGTGCAGCATTTTGTGAAAGAATTGCTATTTTCATTCTTGGAAAAGTGATAAGTTCTACTTAAACTATTAATATTTTTATTGTTTACGGCGACTTTGAAGAAAAGATCTGCCTGGATCGACTAAAAACTTATTACGTACTGCCTGTCTGCCCAACAGCATCCGAAAACCCATCACGTCTCGATTAGTCAAAGTCAATTCAATTAACCAACTTTGTCCTCCCAAACTTAGTTCCGTCTTGATGACAGGTCTTAGTTGAGCTATTCCGCCTGAGTTTCTTATTTCTCTATATTCAAGCAGCTCCGCTTCAGTAATAATACTTATTTCATTATTACGCTGTACTGGATGAACTTGAAATTGAATAATCTGTTTGTTGTCACGTTTTAATTCTTTGATTTTGTAGGCATGAAGTGCAGAAGATCTAGCTCCCGTGTCAATCTTGGCTTTGATCTGTTCAATTCCCAACTGTGGCAGAGTAACGGCTTCTCGCCAACCTATTGTTTTAATAGAGCGATCGCTACGATGATTTTGATTCTGTTTGAACACGAACAAATTAGTTTTAACATTAAAATTAAATATAAGCTAAATTACTGAGAATTATTCAGTTAAATAACTGAGGCGATTGTTAATTGCCCTCTGTACGATGTGAGTGAGATGTATAAGATACATAGCTGTTTCCATATGATATCCTAATATAGGCGGTATCAGAAATAAGAAAAAGGCATCAGCAACTACTACTGATACCTTTGGAGTCCCACGAACTGTAATGTACCAAACTATTAATATTTGGTACACATACAGGATAGTCCGAATTATCTCCTGTAATGTATTGAATTTTACCATCATATTTCTTCTGTAGCTATCCCCAAAATCAGCTCAGTGTTAAATAATTGTTTAGCTTTAGTTTGAGCGGTTTTTTATCATCAAAATAAACCGTTTGAGTCCGAGGGTTGCCAACATTTAGTTAATGTTGAACTGAACAAACAGCTTTAAGGTTCTCTGCGACAATACTCTTAGGCTTCTTGCGCCAATTCAATCTTTCTCATTGCTGCTTCTGCTGCTCTTTTCTCTGCTTCCTGTTTGCGACGATCTGTACCAACGCCATAAACTTTATTATTAATCAATACTTGAGCAGTAAATTGTTTGGCATGGTCTGGGCCAGATTGACCGATAATTTGATAGATTGGTTTGGTTTTATGATTGGCTAATGCCCATTGCTGAAAACGGTTCTTGCTGTCAATAAATGTTTCTTGGGGTCGTCTGATATCTTGCTGTGGATCTAGTTGGAATGGCAAAGAATTATCAACTAACTGTTTTGCTAAAGGTTGGAATATTTTTAAAATATAGCTTTGAACTGCATCAATCCCCGCGTCTAAAAAGTATGCTCCCAGAATCGCCTCAAAGGTATCGTTCAGCAGAGACGGATTAGTTCTCCCTCCCTCTTTAGCTGTTCCCTTACCCAATCGCATTAATTCCCCCAAACCAAATTCCGCTCCTAGTTTACCTAGCTGCTTTTCATCTACCAGTCGCGATCGCAAGTGAGTTAACTGCGCTTCGTCAATCGTCGGATACATTGCGTATAGCATCTTTGCTACGACAAAACCCAAAACAGCATCTCCCAAGAATTCTAGACGTTCGTTATCTTCTTTTGCCTCAGGATGTTCGTTTACATAAGAACGATGGGTCAAAGCCAGATTAAATAGAGCAGAATTTTGAAACAACGGTAGTTTTTGCTTCATGTTTGAAGTTACTAGTCTAAGGTATTGAACCGAAGGTAAGATTCTTGGCAGTTTTGAGCTGTTATGCCACTAGTTTACGATCAGTTGGGCTAAATTAGATAGAGAAAGCAGTATATAATAATTTTGAAGATTAGAATCGTCGATCGGTAATATTAACAACAGACTATGCTGCTCTTCGTTATTTTGGTCGTACTTTTGTTCGGAAATTGGTTTTTTACCGAAACTTTAGTGTTTATTCCCGTTAACCTGATTACTCGTCTCGCTTCTATTGGCTGGTGGGGATTGGGTTTAGTAACAATATTATTTTTGGCTTGGTGTATTGGCGAAGACTAGTACCGTTAGGCAGCTAATTCTCAATCGGAATCGCTAGAAATCGTCGAGTAAACAAATTATTGCTCGATAGTTACTAAAATGGGTTTGGCGTTTGCCAAACCCACTTTTTCTCGCCCTCAAGAACGGAGCGATCGCGAACAACTTCACAAATAGAGTTTAGAGCGAGCAATGCCCGCCTTGTTATAACCCTATTACAAGTTATGGATTGATATAAAAATTGCTATTAGTCAAAGCAAGCCCAGCGGTCATGCCAGCAATTTTCATCTGCTGACTGCTGCCCGATCCGTCGCTATCGTAGAATAGATCTCCACTACCAGCATCGTAGATCAAGTGATGCTCGCTGCTGGTTGCGCCAGTACCGAGAGTAAACTCGCTCAAGATCGTTCCTTCGACCAATGCCTCGAAACCAGTAGCAGAGAATACCAAAGTATCGTCTTCTACCGAGAAGTCTGTAATGACATCGATTCCATCAGCAACACTATTAAACACAAAGTTGTCTCTTCCTAGTCCACCTGTCAGGGTGTCGTTTCCGTTGTCGCCATGGAGTGAGTCGTTACCCACGCCACCATAAACTAAATCGCTATCGTCACCGCCTCGTAACCAGTCATCACCAGAATCGCCATAGACAAAATCCCGTCCGTTGTCGCCATAAACTAGGTCGTTGCCAGAATTGCCTCCGAGAACGTCAACACCATCTTGACCAAAGATTCTGTCGTTTTGTCCGTCGCCAAAAACAGTATCGTTGCCGATACCACCAAACAAACGATCGTCATCGTCACCGCCCCGCAGCCAGTCGTCGCCAGCATCGCCCAAGACCAAATCCAGTCCGCTATCGCCATAGACCAGGTCGTTGTCGTTGTTACCGCTAAGGCTGTCGTCACCCTCTTGACCGTAGAGGCGATCGATTCCATTACCGCCATAGAGGGAGTCGTTACCGATACCACCAAACAGATTATCATTATCGTCACCGCCATCTAGCCAGTCATCGCCAGCATCGCCCAAGACCAAATCTAGACCGCTGTCGCCATAAACGCTGTCGTTGTCATTACCGCCTCGCAGCGAGTCATCACCCTCTTGACCGTAGATGAGATCGATTCCGTTATCGCCAAAGACAGAGTCATTACCAATACCGCCCCACAGCTCATCATCATCGTCACCACCGCGCAGCCAGTCATCACCAGCATCGCCATAGAGAGAATCTCGACCGCGATCGCCATAGACCAGGTCGTAGTCGTCACCGCCCCGCAGCGAGTCATCACCTTCTTGACCGTAGAGGCGATCGATTCCATTATCGCCAAAGAGGGAGTCATTACCAATTCCGCCCCATAGCGTATCTATGTCATCACCACCCCGCAGCCAGTCATCACCAGCATCGCCATAGACAGAATCGCGACCGCTATCGCCATAGACCAGGTCGTTGTCGTCCCCGCCATCTAGCCAGTCATCACCCTCTTGACCGTAGACGCGATCGCTTTGATTATCGCCAAAGATGAAGTCATTACCGACACCGCCCCACAGCGTATCTGAGTCATTACCACCCCGCAGCCAGTCATCACCAGCATCGCCAAAGACCAAATCCATACCGTGGTCGCCATAAACTAGGTCATTATCGTTGTTACCAGAAAGAGTATCATTACCATCTCGACCGTAGAGGCGGTCGGTCATATTACCACCACGAAGGATATCATCACCAATACCGCCCCACAGCGTATCTTCTAACAAATTGCCTATTAGAGTAACGGGTGTTTCTCCGCTTGCTACCGCAAGAATACTTCTTTGGTCTTCTTGAGCCGTAACCTCCAAAGAATCTCCTTTAACCGTATATACATATGGTGCAAATGGAGTTGATAAGTCTGGATACTCTACTCTTACAACATTAGACATAAGAAATTATCTCCTATAATTTTTAGTACATAAATTTTGGGCTTTAATGACGTAAAAATTTAATATTACGCACACAAAAACAACTTTCTTTGACAATAAACTTAAGTATTATCAACAATAAACCTTCGAAATCAAACGTTAAGATAAAGCTCAGCCTGCTTTTATCTATTGTGAATAAAAAGATTTAATTGTCAACACTTTGTCAAGAAAAAAACGCCTAGTTATAAATACATAATTAAAATTACTAAACCAATAAAATCTTTGCCCTGTAGGTATTGCAAGGCTAGCAAAACTATATAAAATATTCAAAATTTCTTACATCACAAGAGCTTTTAATCGTCAAAACCTAAGATCTACAGTTGGTGTAAAGTCTCTAGATTTATTTGTTTATCAACAGCATGAAACTTTCTAAAAAAAGATTAACTACAAAATTACAGAAACTACTTAGATGAAATTACTTATCTATGTAATATTTGTTTATGATTTTAAAGATCGCAATTGATATTTTTCTATAACAACTCAGAAGCAAACTTTGTAGTGAGTAAAAATCAATAACTTTAGGGGAAAACACAGATATCAGCTCCCCCATCGAGAATAATATCAAGTTCGGGTAAAGAGTTAAAATTAGGTAGGTGAAGTAGGAAGTAGGGAGTAGGAAGTAGGAAGTTTTCTAAACCCAGTTCAAACTAGTACATGGATGCATCTTGTATTGAAAGTAATCATCCGTACTTGATATAAGAGGATGACCGCGTACTATCTTCTATAAACTATTTCTTAGATAGTATTGTTATGTTTGTCTTGAATGAGCAATAGAAACTTATTTGCCCGCGAAGCCCTAGCGCAGATTCCCAAAATCTTGACTCTTTTGGATCGTAATCCCCATAGCCCTACCTATGGTTGTTTTGATCGCACCTTCTGGCAATACAAGGTCATCGACTTTCCCGCGGGAATGTCTCAGGAGTTTGTCTATCCTCTAACTTTGGCTTATCACTGCGATTTACCAGGGAATATTTTTTACCAGCAGCCCATGATTAGAGAATGGGTTGGGGCAGGGATTAATTATGCCTATGTTAGTAGTCATGCTAATGGTTCGTGTGACGATTATTTTCCCTACGAGAGGGCAGCAGGGGCAGCAGCTTTTTCTCTCCTCGCCTGTCTTGAGAGTACCAACCTGATGGGCTTAGAGCATTCAGAAGAGATTTTGGATTTTTTCCGTAGACGGGCAGACTGGCTGGCAACTCATCAAGAAAGTGGGCGGTTAACCAATCATCAAGCACTGATCGTACTGTGTTTAGAGTTAGTCGGTAGGTTGCTAAAAGTAGATCGCTGGAAGACTAATCAGCAAGAACGCTTAGAACAAGTATTATCTTGGCAAAATCCTGAAGGCTGGTTTGTTGAATATGAAGGTTGCGATCCTGGCTATCATACTCTAACTATTTCCTGCTTGGCGCGGTTGTATGAACTAAATCCTAGCGATCGCCTGCGACGGGCGATCGCCTCGGCGGTGAAACTGGCAGGGGAATTTGTCCATCCCGATGGTTCTTATGGTGGAGAATATACCAGTCGCAATACTTATAACTTTTTTCCTCATGGCTTTGAACTGGTAGGAAAATGGCTGCCAGAAGCTTTGAATATTAACGATCGCTTTTTATCAGGATTGGCTAATGGTTTGGGTGCTTGCTACGCCGACGATCGCATTATCGGACATCATACCTGGAATTATCTTTTAGCCTGGCGCGATTTTGTCCCCGTTCGTCCTCCGATAAAGCCCCGTACACCTGGACGTATTTACCTCAGGCAAGGGGGAATTTTAATCGATCGCCGTGACAATACAGAACTGTATCTAGCTTTAAACAAGGGAGGGGTATTTAAATTGTTCCGCGATAACAAGCTGGTTGTATCGGACACACAGTTTTCTCTGCTGGTTGAAGATGGCAACAAGCGAAAGAATGCAGTGGGGCATTTGGTAGATGATTATCAAATTCAGCTAGAAGCAGATCGCATGGCGATCGCGGGTAACCTTGGCTGGGCAAAACAAAAACAAATGAATCCTCGCAACCTAATTATTCTGCGCCTGGTAATGTTATCCTTTGGGCGATTTTTTCCCAATTTGATTCGTCGCATCCTACAAGCAATATTGATCATGGGCAAACAAACTGCACCGTTTAAATTTTCTCGCTGTTTGACTTGGCAAAATGGACACTGGCAAGTAGCCGATAAGCTTACCGCTGAGTCCTGGGATAATGTCATAGCAGTAGATCTAGGTTGCGATCGCACTTCTATCTATGTGGTAATGAGTCGTACTTTTCAACTTGGACAACTTCAGCCAGCTTTAGACTTGAGCGAGCAAATTAAAAACTTGAGTGGAACAGAATCTCTCGATCTAATTAGGAATATTTAACCGTCCGAGCGATAGGAAGACTAACAACCAACAACTATTATCATTGATTTCTCACTTCAAACTAGCAACGCTTTAATTTTTTATTCAGCAAAAATTAATCTTTGCCCATCATAGTAGGCAGTGTAAATTAAATAGATTAATTAAAACCCATGCAGCGTTTATCTTTGAGCCTAGTTGTTACTTTAATAGTTGGCGTAGCAGCTTCTACTTCTATCAATGCTTTGACTTCAGAAAAATATCAATCTTCTTCCCAGACAGCAAATACTTCACTTATAGCTACAAAAACTAGTGCTGGACAGTTTGTTTCAGTCGAGCATCCCACCCAAGGACAGGTAAAGGTCATTGAGGAAGATGGGGCGCAATACTTAGAAATTAGTGAAGATTTTCAAAGCGATCGCGGTCCTGCCCTTGAGGTTATTTTACATAAATCCAACACCGTAGGTCTGCAAATACAGGAAGGAGACTATATCAGTCTGGGTGAATTAAAAGCGTTCAACGGCACACAACGCTATTTAATTCCTGAAGATGTTGACTTGGGACAATATCAATCTGTAGCTATTTGGTGTGAAGAATTTAATGCTACTTTTGGTTACGCACCTTTAGCTCAATAGTGGGACGGTTAAGACAATAATGTTGTATTGTTACCACAAGATAGTAGTTAGCTACGAGATCGGGTGAACGATCTCAAGAATATACAAAGCTTAAAAGTTAAATTGACCTAAACAATTTAGTCTCCATAGAAGTTTGGTTGCTAATGTTCTGAAAAAACTAGCGAGTATAATTATGTTGAGAAGTCTCGGTCAAATTCAAAATCCCCTAGTTAGAAGTATTACTGCTGCAAGCGCATCTTTGGCGATCGCAACACCGATCGCAGCACTAGCAATTGGTTTGACTAATCCTAAAGACAGATCGGCAAACCAAACTGGGGTATATGCCTCTGTTTTGGCATTGGTTGCAGGTGCGGGTGTTGGTTTAATAGTTAAGAGCGATCGGGATAATTCAGTTAAGGCTAAAGACAGTGATAACAACATCTGGAAGGACTGGCGCGATTTCAAAGTAGTTAAAAAGAAGTCAGAAAGTAAAGAAATTACCTCTTTTTATCTGCAACCTGTAGATGGTCAAGATCTTCCCGATTTTAAACCAGGTCAGTATCTGACTATTAAACTTGATATTGACGGTCGCGATCGCCCCGTAATTCGGACTTATTCTCTATCAGACTATCCCGAATCTAAAGATTATTATCGTCTCTCGATCAAACGAGAAAGTTCTCCCCAAGGTTTAGATGTGCCTCCTGGAGTTGCTTCAAACTTTATGCACGACAATATTACCGAAGGTTCGATCATTCCCTGTAAACCTCCTAGGGGCAAATTTTATCTTGAGGTCGATAATTCAGTTCCTGCGGTATTAATGAGCAACGGTGTGGGGATTACACCAATGATTAGCATGGCAAAAGCCTGCGCTAGACAAAATCCCCAGCGTCATATCTGGTTTATTCACGGGGCGCGTAACGGCGAATATCATGCCTGTAGTGAAGAAATGAACGCAGTTAAAGAATCCTATCCCAATCTTCATATTCATTATTGCTACAGTCGCCCTCGCCCCGAAGACGAGGGAAAATATGATAGTCAGGGTTATGCAGATATGCAGCTATTACAAGAAACAACTATTCCTCATATTCAAGAAAAACATAATGGTTCGGGTGAGGCAGAATATTTTCTCTGTGGTTCTCCCAGTTTTATGGATTCAATCAGAGAGGGACTAAGAGAATTGAATGTAGCCGAAGATCGGGTATATTTTGAGTCTTTTGGCGGAGGTAAAACCAAAGGTAAGTCGGAAGCTGCTAATAGTACCAAGGGAGAGGTAGACAGTGCGGAGATAACATTTGCCAACTCGAATAAAACTGTAACTTGGAAACCAGAAGACGGCACGTTGTTAGAATTTGCCGAAGCCAATGGTCTCAACCCCGACTACAGCTGTCGCCAGGGAATTTGCCACACCTGCACCTGTTCCATACAAGAAGGAGAAGTCGAATATCTCGAATCTCCCGACAGTGAACCCGATGAAGGTTCTGTATTAATCTGCGTTTCTCGACCTAAAACTAATAGGGTTATTTTAGATTTGTAAGGGTTTTTAGACTAGTCTCTTATCTGGGTCGATCTGTAGACGAGAGTTCACATCATACTAAATCTGATTACCAAACTATACTTTAAAGTTAAGAGTTCTAACGAGGTTCAAAACCCTCCTACTTCCTGCTTCCTACTTCATCCAACTTTTAAGTGTTCTACGTAAACAGGATTTAGTATCAGATGCTAATTCTAAGCGATCGCCATTGTCAACAAACTTTGCTACCTAAAAAATAATTTTTTGCAGTATATAATTGGTTTTTAATTTGTCAGGAGACGACTAATGAACAAGAAACTACTTACTGCACTTGGTTGTTCTGGTTCTGTGGCATTGGGCTTACTTGGAGCTAATTCGGTAAACGCGACAGAGTACGTTTTTACTGCTCCCGAATTAGATAGTGAAGTAGCAAAGATTCCTGCCAGTGAAACCGACTATCCTTTTACCGACTGTAGCTGTAGTGAATATGACCCAGAAACCGCAGCCGAACTCGACCGCGAAGGCGATCAGGCGATCGAGCTTTATGGTTGTGACTGTGCTGGGTGCAGAAATTTAGTGCGTAATCTAGATTCCAATAACCAACAGTCTTAATCACTGAAAATAATACAGCCTGTTGCATAGCAAGTAAGTAAATCTATTAGTTTAATTCTTGGTCGAGCTAATTACTTATCTGCGTCTATCTGTGCGACGGATGCGATATGCCCTCCTCGGAGGAGGATAAACGAAGCTGTCCCTACGGGATTCCTAAAGGATACCGCTTCGCATAACCGTTAACGAAGTGTAACCTTTAGGGAAACATATATCCTTTAGGACGTAAGGAGCTAATCTCCTTTAGGGGACTTGTATTGTCTCAGATCGCAACGCAAATCCCTGTAACCAATTTATTTACTCAAAGTTAACTCTTCTTTGTTGCCCAAAATTCCCTGGGGTCGCCAAATCATTAACAACATTAAAATCAACCCGATTACCATCACCCGAAACGCTCCTTCTTCGGAACTGCTAAACCAGCCTAGTTTGGGTAAATAAAACCGCGTTAGGGCATCATAAGCCCAAAAGATAATTGCGCCCAAAATTGCTCCAGGGTTCTTGCCAGCACCGCCTAAAACTACCATTGTCCAGACGTTAAAGGTAACTATGGTTTGAAAATTGGCGGGATAAATCGTAGTCAGTTGCCAAGCATAAAACGCTCCAGCAATTCCCGCGATCGCTCCACCAAGCATAAATGCCTGTAGCTTGTACCAGAAGACATTTTTTCCCAAAGCTCTGGCTATTTCTTCATCTTCTCGAATGGCTTTTAGTACCCGACCCCAAGGAGATCTGACCAATAGCTCCAATCCCCAATAAACCACGGCTACGGCAATTAAAACTAGCAGCATCAGCCCTGCTTTATAGTTGTAGTTTAGTAACGCAGCACAGCCGTTGATATAGACAGTCAAAATTAAGGCAATGCCAATTACCCCCCAAATAATCAAGCCAAATACTTTAGTGGGCTGATAACTTTTTCCCTTAATTTCTTGACTCTCGCGCCATTGCGATCGCAAACCTCGCCATAGTTGCCAAGCAGCAAAGACAGCTAACAAAGTCAGAATGCCGATTAAAATATACTTCTGAAACAAATTGGGATCGAAACGTTCTAGAGGGAGAGGAAAACCTCGAACTCCAAAAGACCCCTCGGTCAACCATTCCTCATTTAACGCAATTAGGCGCAACATTTCCGAAACCCCGATGGTAACGATCGCTAGGTAGTCCTCTCGCAATCTGAGGGTAGACATCCCAATTAATAATCCTAATAAAGCTGCGATCGCCATTCCTGCTACGACAGCTATGATTAACGGTACGCCCTGGGAACTGAGCAATACCGTAGTATATGCCCCAACGGTCATAAAAGCTACGTGTCCAAAATTAATTAGTCCTGCATAACCCCACTGCAAATTTAACCCCAAGGCAAACAAGGCATACAATCCTACATATATTGTTAGAAATACTATATAACCAACCATTAGATTCAACGCTGTTAACTGGATTTATGCAGCCGATTGTAGCCTAGTTGGCTATCTAATCAGTAATCAATCACACTAAATTTTCGATTCTTAAGCAAAATTTTCTTTGACGCGGTGAATTGTTGCTCGGCAATACATCCCTACGATCTCTGCCAGCGTATTCTATATTATAGAAAACCTAATTTAGTTGATTTGCTATCAAAAATGGGTTAACTTGATGAAACACAAAATGGTTTTGGCGATTTTCTATGCTTTAAAAGTGTCAATAATGTTTGGATAATTAATCAACAATATTTTCTCTTGCATCCATTCTACTCAAAGCTGCGATCGATAAGCACAACCAAGAATTTGAGAATGTTGGTCTAGTTTAGATCAAACAACTAGCAAAATAGTATTAACACATTAGTATGAAATTAGAGCAATTATTTCAAGCAGTTGAAGAAACGCAATTTTTAAAACAATTGTCATCTCAGGATAAGTTGTTTCTTATTGGTGATTCAGCCCCCATAGAATACATAAAAAAGTTTTTTCAGGATCATCGAGAAATTGATAATAATTATTACTACAATTTATCAACTCATGAATTAAACAATTTATCCATAATTGCTCCTAATCTAAATTCTTATCAAGCAATAATTGTTGTATCGCTTCAAGACGAAGATTTATTATTTCAAGAAGTCAAGCAAAATGTCGATTTTATTAATATTCCAATTTTAAAGTTATTTGGCGATATTTTTATTAATCTTTTATCTCACAGGCAATTATTACAGCCTGCCAGCGACAAAATTGTAAAACCACCAATATCCTATGCTATTGTTACTACCCCTCGCTCTGGATCCACATATCTTTGCGATCTGCTAGATTCAACAGGAATTGCTGGTCATCCTAGCGAACATCTGAGACAGGCTGCTCAAGAATTGTCTCGTCATTGTAATTTTAATTACCTCAAATTACTCTATAACTTATTACAATATCGTAGAACTGCCAATGGAGTTTTCGGCACTAAATTTATTTCGCATTTTTTGTTTGAGTTTCAACAAACTAAACTCAATTTCAAGCAAATTTTCAACTCAATTGACAAATTTATTCTCTTAGTCAGAAAAGACAAGGTAGCTCAAGCAGTATCACTGGTTTTAGCTCAAAAAACTCAAGTTTGGCATATTCGCAACAACCTCAAGAATATTACTTACAAATCGAAATTGGGAGATATAGAAATTGATGATGCTTTACTAAACGACGTGGAACAAAAGTATAAGTTTATTAAACAGCAAGAGGTTCGTTTAAAGAAAATATTAGCCACCAACCAAATAGAACCTTTGCTAATAACTTATGAAGATATATTGGAAGATACCGAGCTGCAAATTAATCGCATTCTAAATTTCTTGGCAATAGTTAAACCAGAAAATTACATCATGAATATTAATTCTGGAATAAAAAGGATGCCTTCTGATATTTCCCAACAAATTATTCATCAATTCAAATCTAGAAAAAGTACTCTGCATTAAACGTAGGAACTAGCTGGCTAAGTATGTGGGAGTAATTAAATAGAAGATAATTGGTCAGCTTGGGGTGATAGGGTGATAGGGAAGAAACAAGATGTTTGGGTGTTATAAATTATAGTATTTATTGACAATGCCGATCTAACAATGATCGTGCCAATTCATAACTATCAGGTTGAGTTTGTACCGCGTAAGCCTCTTTTTCTACTGCTTGACTGTGAACATCAACGTATCTTTTAAAATAAGGTTGAGCTTGTTTAATTGGTTCGATGTCTAATCCAATAGTTTGTATATTGCCATTGCCCGCACAGAATTGAGCAGCATGAACCGCTTCATGAATTAACACGGCATTACTATTACCCAGTTCAAAGACAATCGGATTAATCCAAATCGATTTACTCGCAGCGTTTAATACACCGTACGGTTTTCTTACTGTTCTGCGTAAAAAATCTCCTTGCTGGTTCGGTAAATCGAAACTGGGTGGAATAGCAATAGTCACCCGAAATCCGTAGCTTTCTAGCCGAGCTTTCAGCTGTCTAAAATCTGCATCAGCGTTGGGCAACTGACTACTTAAAACTGCCGAACTAAGCAATAGTAATTTAAACATTAGACAATTGAAACAGAAAATTATAATTTAATCTGGCTCGGCTCTCTTCGCCCACACCAGAGAAATTATAAGACTTTGTGAGTATGAGAATGTTGTTTCACGTTGTCTTCGGTACTGACTATCGTAGAGTTATTAAGCACTCTTTTTCTTTCTAAAGAATAATTGAAGTCTCGTTTGATCGTATTCAAAGGAATGTGTTCTTTTGCTTCGGGACGGCTCTTATAAGTGCGGGTTGCTGCTGCTACTCTTTCGGCAAAGCGATCGCACAGTTGAATTTGACCCTCTGTTTGCAGCTCGCTAGGTATTTGTACCGTGTCATCTGTAAAAATTTCCCCCAAGGTTTTAGCACAGGCTAACTGATATGAAGTAGGAATCCCTTTGATTAGAGCTTCTAGAGCAGCCGAGGGAATTGGCTCTAGAACAGTTAGCTGTTCTATTTCTCCATCTTCGCGAACAAAACAGGTTGCTAAACCCAAGACGCAATAGTCTGTTGCAGATAAATCGGTTGCTTGAGCAAATAAAGTTGTATTCGTCATTTTTAATACTATTTTAAAATAATTACACTTTGGCTGTGAGGTTCAACACTTAAAAAATGTAGTGCAAAAACGGCACATCTAGATCGAGATTGGCACAAATTGTGATGAAAACAAATATTTAAGGTCGAGCTGGGCAGAAAATAAAACATGGATTTAGGTAATTTTCGGGAAGACAACTAATCCTTTTTTCGTCATCATGCTCTTTATAAAGATTTAAAAATTCGATTTTAGGAATTGGCAAAATCATGAGACAGTTCGATCGCTGACACATCGAAATTGTCCGAACCTTTAAACGAAATAGTAAAGTAGTACCACAAAAGGTTTAATTGATGCCATGAAAACTGATTTTAATCAACAAACTGGCTCTCGCTCGACAACAAAACTACCTGCGTACAAGTCGAGTGTAGCAGCACCACAGCAGTCTTATTTGTCTCAGTCAAATCAGGAACGACAACTAAGAACTCATATTAAGGTAGAAGCAGCTGAGGGTAATTATACTGTAGCGATCGCCCTTCTCGATCAATTGATTGCTTTGTGTCCGAACAATGCAGCGGACTATAATAATCGGGGTTTGATGCACTTGCGTAATAATCAAATTGTCGAAGCTCTCTGCGATCTGTCTCAAGCATTAGAAATCGATCCTAATTTGGATAGTGCTTATAACAATCGGGCTAATTGTCATGCTGCTAGAGGTGAATTAGCCGAAGCGATCGCCGATTACGATCTTGCCCTCGATTTGAATCCCGCCAATCTGCGCGCTTGGATCAATCAAGGAATTACCTTTCGCGAACTAGGAATTTACGATTTAGCCATCGAAAATTTAGATATTGCCCTAATTGTTGGCGATTCTTTGCAAGAAAGAATTTATGCTGAAAGAGGAAGAAGCTATCATCTTCGAGGGGACTGGAATTGCGCCGTTGCCGACTATCAAAAAGCTTTAGAAATTTTAGCCGAGCAACCCAACTTAAGTAATTATCGACGCAAAGTTACATCTTGGCTGGATTTACTGCTTTATCCCCTATTAGACGATTAAACCCAAATCAAGGTTCGCTTTCTTCTGGCAACCAATAGATCCGACTTTGATTGGGAGCGGTCAAAGAGCTATACTGTTCCATCAGGCTTTGAGTGCGCTGAGGATCAAAATTATGGTTGAGCTGTTTTCTTAATTTTATAACTCTGGCATCGGTTTCCTGTACCTGAATGCGTAACTCTTTTAACTTTGCCTGCTGGGATAGATGATAGGGTAACAGCTTGAACAAAGAAGCGATCGCGCTGAGCGCAATTGCCCAGCTTAAAATGAGCTTGAGAACAATTTCCGCAGTTGTGCCTCGGTAAGGATTATGGCGACTGCGAGAACTACGACGGACTTTTTGGGATGCTCGTCTATCAGAATTCATATAGAGAACCGTTACGCCTTTAAAGTAAGGACTCCAGATTAACAATTATCAGCAATAATCGCCAATCCAAAGCCCTGTATTGGCACATCAAAGGTTTAAAGTAGAGTTAAGCAGAACTTATTTATATAGCTCTGTAGATAAGCGAATTGCCATAATTCCAGGAATCAAGGCAACTACCAGAGCGACAAAGATCTGAGTATCAGAAAGAGACATAGTAATTTTACTCCTTATAATTTGATTCGGATAAAAAGATATCCCATCCTTAATTTGCGCCATAATCAACCTTAAGATGAACATCTTGTAACAAGATGCAACATAATTAAAAAAGGAGTCCTGAGAAAAAACTGGATCGAACTGGGCAAAAATCATCAAAAAAATCGACGGATTTTTTTACTGGTGGTTGACTTGCCATAAATTAGAAATTTAGAATTTGGCTCGGATTTAATTTAAATATATATATTGAATGCTGGAAAACATCGTCAATTATTTCACTAACGCTGGAATAGAAATCTATCTTTTGTTGCTGATTTTAATAGTTCTAGAAGCTATTTTATCTGCGGATAATGCGATCGCTTTGGCTGCTATTGCCAAAAGCATCCGAGATCCCGAAAAACAAAAACAGGCTCTCAATATAGGCTTGATCGGGGCGTATATACTCAGGGTTGCTCTGATCTTCGCTGCCACCTGGGTAGTTAAATATTGGCAATTCGAGCTATTGGGAGCAATATATTTACTGTGGTTAGTTGGTAATTATTTTTTCTTTTCTGGGGGAGAAGAGGGTGACGAGCATTACGGCTTGGTTTCAAAGTCCCTTTGGCAAGTAATACCCACCATCGCCATTACAGATTTGGCTTTTTCTCTCGATAGCGTTACCTCAGCGGTTGCCGTTACCCAGGATACTTGGCTGATTGTGGCTGGCGGTACGATTGGCATAATTATCCTCCGCTTTTTGGCTGGATTATTTATTCGCTGGCTACAAGAATATACTTATTTAGAAGATGCGGGGTTTATTACCGTTGGGTTTGTCGGGATCCGCCTGTTGCTCAAAGTTTGGCTACCAGATACCTATATCCCAGAATGGATCACGATTGTCGTGGTAACCGTATTCTTTACCTGGGGTTTCTCTAAACGAGAAGCAATAGAATCTGATAGCGTAGAATAATTTGGCGATTAACTTTGCTTGAGAGTTGCTGGTAAATACTGCTCAATAATTTGGCGATATTCACTCTTTTGTTTTACTCCCCTAATTTCTTGGAGTAATTCTTGGTCGCGGAAGAACTGTACTGTAGGAGTTCCTATAACTTGCCCCATCTGAGCTATTTCTGGATCGGCGACTATATCTATTTCTACAAAATGTATTTGTCCTTCATGCTCTTGAACTACCTTATCTAAGATTGGACTCAGAGTCTTACAAGGTCCACAGGTAGGAGAGACATATTTAACCATAATCAGGCGATCGCTTTCATGAAATAGTCTTCTTAGGGCATAGCCTCCCCCATGACTGGTGGCACCAAGTTCAAAGTCGGCTTCGGTGTTTGCCGATTTTTCGGTGGTATTAGTTGTGGTCTCTGGTTCGCTTAAAGATTGCTGATGCTCGACAATTAGATTACGTTCGGAGAGCCATCTTTCTGCTGCCAAGGCTGCCATACAGCCCGTTCCTGCTGCGGAAACCGCCTGACGATATTCATGATCTTGTACGTCTCCTGCTGCATATACTCCTTCAACAGAAGTCGCTACTGTTCCTGGGGTTACGGTAATATAACCTACCTTGTCTAACTCTAATTGGTTTTTAAATAAGGCTGTATTTGGTTGGTGTCCGATGGCATAAAACAAACCGTTTGCCCTAATCTCGGTTTCTGCCCCTGTTTGGTTGTTACGTAGCTTAATACCTGTCATCCGACCGTTTTCACCATATACATCTACTGCTTCGGTATGCCAGTGAACGGTAATTTTAGAGTTGTTAAACACGCGGTTTTGCATAGCTTTGCTGGCGCGTAATTCTCCCCGACGTACCAGTAAGTGAACCCGACTGCCGTATTTAGTTAGATAAACCGCTTCTTCTGCTGCCGAATCGCCACCCCCTATTACAATTAATTCTTCGCCATTAAAAATAGGGCTGGCACCATCACAGATCGCACAGGCAGAAATTCCGTTGTTCCAATACTGTTTTTCACTGGGTAAGCCCAGACGCTTAGCGGTAGCACCCGTAGCAATAATTAGGCTGTTTGCCTTGACTTCTCGCTCCGTTGAAGTAATAGTAAACGGACGCTGGGATAGATCTACCTTGATTACATCTTCCGTATAGCATTCGGTTCCCCAACGTAGGGCTTGCGATCGCATTCTTTCCATTAGTTGAGGTCCAGTAATCCCTTCAGGAAAGCCAGGAAAATTCTCCACCTCCGTAGTGGTCATTAGCTGTCCTCCTGGTACCCCACCAGCTTGTAAACCCTCAAACATGACTGGTTTTAGGTTAGCCCTGGCTGCATAAATTGCAGCAGTATATCCCGCAGGACCAGAACCAATAATAACTACATTCTCTATATTTTGCTGCACCATAATCAAAAATACTAAATAAACTCATAACCACTTCGCTTTTGCTATTATAGCTAGATAAATTATGGAAAGGCAATTTTTAATGTTAGTAGTTAGTAGTTAGTGGTTAGTAGTTAGTAGTTAGTAGTTAGTAGTCGCCAATTAATTCAAATAATCATACCCAGACAGCTAATTTGACTACCCAAAGGTTTTGGATAGTGTTTGGGAAAAATAACAGTTATTTGTTTAAAGGCGTAATAGTTGAGTTCTTCAACAGCTAAGTTTGAGAGCATTAACGGGAACTTCGTCCCAAGAATTTACAGTACGCAGACTGGCAACCCAACCATTTTGCTTTTGTTGTTCAGTAAGATTACTTTGCCAATTTTGATGACAATCGTTAGCTGTCTCTTCGTCCAGACAGGCAATACAGGCATGAATAATGCCCCCTGGATCGATTTGCTCGTTTACCCAAATAGTCGATTGTGACATAGTTTTACCGCCTGTATCATTTCAAACAAATTATAACGAGGATAGAGACTGTTTTATTTAGAAACAATCATCGCCATTAATCATCAGTATCAGTTATAGATTAGCTGTCTCAGGAAAAACAATGCTAACCGCTGTATAGATCGCCTTATGCTTCTGGTACTTGGCTCATTTTTTCCAAGTCGAGAACTGCTGCTAGCTGTTCCTCATCCATCAAACCTGCTTCCAAAACGATCGCCCTAATAGATTTTCCTGTCTCCAAGGACTTTTTAGCCACGTCCGCTGCCTTAAGATAACCAATATGAGTATTGAGGGCAGTCACCAAAGCCAAGCTGCTTTCGGCATAGGTCAAACAGCGATCGCGACGGGGAGTAATTCCTGCCAAACAACGCTCGCTCAGACTATCGATGGTATTGCCCAGTATTTCAATACTATGAATTAGATCGTAGGCAATCAGAGGCATCATCACGTTTAACTCCAGCTGTCCTGCTTGAGCAGCGTTAAGGATCGCCGTATCGTATCCCATTACCTGAAAACAGACCATGGAGGTCATTTCCGCCATCACGGGATTATATTTACCAGGCATAATTGACGAACCTGGCTGCACGGCGGGTAGCTGTATTTCTTTAAATCCTGTTTGTGGTCCTGAGTCCATCAGACGCAAATCATGGGAAATTTTGACCAAATCTTGAGCCAGGTTACGCAAGCTTCCCGAAACATTCACAAAGGGACTCATACTTTGCATTGCTGCCATAAGATGCGGTGCGGGTTGCAAAGGCTTGCCCACAAACTCAGATAACAATTTAGCAGCCCGATGACGATACTGAGGATGAGTATTAAGACCCGTTCCCGTAGCACTACCTCCCAAGCCTAGACTGTATAAATCGCTGGCAGCAGTTTTAATTCTTTGTCGATGATCGCTCAAAATTTGTCCCCAGGCTTTAAAACCTTCTCCCAAACGGACGGGAACCGCATCCTGCATATGGGTACGACCAGATTTAACAATATCTTGAAATTCTCTAGCCTTTTGTGTCAATGATGCGATCGCTTTATTCAGGGCAGGATCGAGAGTTTTGTCTAAAGCTAATAATGCCCCCAGACGAATTGCAGTAGGAATTACATCGTTAGTAGACTGACCGTAGTTGACATGATCGTTAGGGCTGACTCGCTGATAGTTACCTTTATCGTCGCCCAAAATCTCCAAAGCCCGATTAGCTAAAACTTCGTTGACGTTCATGTGATGGGATGTCCCTGCTCCCGCCTGATAAACATCAACTACAAACTGCTCCCGCAACTTGCCATCTAAGATTTCATCCGCAGCTTGAACAATTGCCTGAGCAATCTCTTTCTCGATACAGCCTAATTCTCCGTTAGCGATCGCAGCAGCTTTTTTGATCAAAACACAGGCATCTACATAAGTTGCCAAAGGCTTGATTCCGCTAATCGGAAAATTTTCTATAGCTCTTAAAGTCTGAATGCCATAATATACATGATCTGGTAGTTGTCTCGACCCCATCGAATCCTTTTCAGTGCGATAGTTATTGCTCATTCTTGATTACAGTAGCTGTCGATAAATATTTTTTTGCCAAAGCTCAAGATACTACACAATGAGCCTACAGCAATTTTTTTCTACTTTTTACTCTCTACAGACGTTCCCTGGAACGTCTCTACCACTACTCCCTACTTTGCCATAGCAGTACTATTCTATTTTGCCTAGATCTAGCTCATCTGATAAGCAGACACGTTACAATTTCAACAAACCTCCATATCATCTTGTTAAAGCAAAATCATTAGTTATCTTCAAGCCTATGTTTTTAACTGAATTAAGCCCCGCTTTCCAAAAATTTATTCAACAGCCAGTTGCTTTTGCTGGCGGTTTTGTGTCTGGTATCTTACAGCTAAAATTAAACGAAGAGCCTTTATCCCAGTGGCTAGAAAAACAAGGATATGACCCTGCTGGTGCTAGTAATGCTGTAACTTCCAATAATAGCGACAAGCCTCAATCTATTGATATCGAATAGTAATTTGGATTTGGTAGCTGTTAGTTTAAAGCGATCGCTTGAGAGGATTCTTTAGAGACTAGTGAATTTTTTTTGCGGGTGGCGTTGTTTAACATAACTTATCAACGTTTTTGAAGAAATCATTAGACCAAGGCTATAAGCTTTTCTATCAGAAGAGAAAGCACTAAAAAAGCCAATAACCTGAAGCTAGTCTTAAGCTTCTGAAGGTATCCCAAAATCTCTTCTTAGTATAAATAAAGTATGCTGCCTCCAAAGTAATGCTTTCTCAAGTAGATCTTACAGTTTTAACCGACGATAAGTCTCTTCGAGAGTCACTTAGAGGAGGGCGATCGCGCTGAGAGCGATTTATCAACTTGTTGTCAAATTGCTGTGTTAACCGAATGAAACAACACTGAGGTTTTTCTTCTACAAGTCTCAAGTGTTAATGGTGAATATAGTAAGTAAAGCTGCCTATTAGTCAGGTAGAAGTAAGAAATACGCGCTTAGGAAGGTTTATCCGATGAATAATTTCGCTCAAGCTGTCATTCCAGAACATAGCCTAGATAGAGATTGTCAAACTCTGTCGCGCCATGTGCTACAGCAATTTTCCGATTTTACTGCTGAAGCACAAGACGTTAGCGCGATTATGAGTCGCATTGCTCTGGCAGCCAAACTAGTGAGTCGTCGTCTGAGTCAGGCAGGTTTAATGGCTGGAGTATTGGGTTTTACGGGAGAAACTAATGTTCAAGGTGAATCAGTCAAAAAGATGGACATCTATGCTAATGATGTCTTTATCTCCGTCTTTAAACAAAGTGGCTTGGTTTGTCGCTTGGCATCAGAAGAGATGGAAAAACCTTATTATATTCCCGAAAACTGTCCGATAGGACGCTATACGCTGCTATACGACCCCATTGACGGTTCTTCAAATGTAGACATTAATCTCAATGTCGGCTCGATCTTTTCGCTGCGCCAGCAGGAGGGTGATGATCTTGACGGCAAAGCCCAAGACTTATTACAAAATGGCGATCGCCAAATAGGAGCAGGCTATGTTTTGTATGGTCCTTCTACGGTATTAGTTTACACCTTAGGCAAAGGTGTCCACTCATTCATTCTCGATCCCAGTCTGGGAGAATTTATCCTAGCCGAAGAAAACATAACTATCCCCAGCCATGGTCCAGTTTATAGTGTCAATGAAGGCAATTACTGGCAGTGGGACGAATCAATTCGGGAGTACATCCGCTACGTTCATCGTCATGAGGGATATACGGCTCGCTATAGCGGTGCGCTGGTAGGAGATTTTCACCGCATCCTACTCCAGGGTGGGGTATTTCTTTATCCAGGGACTAATAAAGACCCCGAAGGGAAGTTAAGACTATTATATGAATCCGCACCGTTGGCTCTCTTGGCAGAACAAGCAGGAGGTCAGGCAAGCACTGGTATGGAAAGGCTTTTGAGTGTAGTACCAGAAAAGCTGCACCAGCGAACCCCGTTGGTGATTGGCAGTAAAGAAGATGTCGAGCTAGTAGAGTCTTTTATTCAAGATCGAGCGCGTCGTGACTCAGAACAAACAAGTTTAGTCTAGCAACCAATTTCAATAGTGAAGTATTACTAAGGAGAATCGCTCATGTCTACTCAAAACCCCATTTTAGAAATCGAAAATCAATACGGTCAAAGTATCTGGATGGATAACTTAAGCCGTGACATTATCAAATCTGGAGAATTAAAGCAGTTAATTGCCAATAAAGGTATTCGAGGAATTACCTCTAACCCCTCAATTTTTGAGAAGGCGATCGCAGGTAACGAAATCTATGACGAGGCGATCGAAGCAGGTATTAAGGCAGACAAATCAGTACA
The DNA here is from genome assembly GCA_015207195.1 of Pleurocapsales cyanobacterium LEGE 10410. GTDB lineage: Bacteria > Cyanobacteriota > Cyanobacteriia > Cyanobacteriales > Xenococcaceae > Waterburya. The sequence goes on along the minus strand of JADEXJ010000006.1, from coordinate 6,054 downwards.
AGAAATCTACGAAGATTTGATTTTTACCGATATTCGTAATGCTTGTGATATTTTTATGCCCGTATACGAAGAGAGTGATGGGTCAGATGGCTTCGTCAGTATCGAAGTTCCCCCCAATTTGGCTAAGAACACCGACAGCACCATCAAAGAGGCTCGTCGTTATTTTGAGGCAATCAATCGTCCTAACCTGATGATCAAGATTCCTGGTACTCCTGAAGGTTTGCCCGCAGTAGAACAGGCAATCTCTGAAGGACTCAACGTCAACGTTACTCTGCTGTTTTCAGTACAGAGCTATATCGATACCGCCTGGGCTTATATCAAAGGTTTAGAAAAACGTGCCGAGGCTGGGGAAGATATTAGTAAGATTGCTTCGGTTGCCAGTTTCTTTCTCAGTCGGATTGATGTCAAAATCGATGACCAGCTCGATAGCAAGCTGGAGTCTGCCGAGGGGGATGCCAAAGCTAAACTAGAGGCAATCAAAGGTAAGGTGGCGATCGCCAATGCCAAAATCGCCTACCAGAAATATAAAGAGATCTTTAGTGGCGACAGATGGGAAGCTCTAGCAGCTAAAGGAGCAAAAGTACAACGGCTTTTATGGGCAAGTACCAGCACCAAAAATCCTGAATATAGTGACGTGATGTATGTCGATGAGTTAGTTGGATTGGATACGGTGAATACCCTGCCTCCCGATACTATTGACGCTTGCGTAGATCATTGCGATCCTGGCAATCGGATTGAAACCGATTTAGATGCAGCACACAAAGTTATTGATGGCTTAAAAGATGAGGCTGTTAATATCGACCTTGATACAGTGATGGATGAGTTACTCGATGAAGGTATCGATAAATTTATCAAACCTTTTGAATCTTTAATGTCATCTTTGGAAAACAAGGTCAAACAATTAGCTGCGGTGTAAAGCTGAAAGATAGAGGGATGAAGAACAAGTATCTTTTTCCCTCTGTTCTGGTTTCTGGACTGAATCAAATCGAGTATTAGACCAAATAAGTAAATCAAATATTGATTGCGAAAGCTAAAAAGAACTACTATTTAAAACTCTTGTCTTTATGACTTTTAGCTTTTAACTTTTAACTTACCTCAGGCAAGATTTAAAACTTTTAGACAAATTTTTCTCTACTGAATATGGTTGCAATATTAGAAAATCCGTTACGAGTAGGTTTGCAGCAGGAGCGTACCGCCGATCCTGCAATTATAGTAATTTTTGGTGCATCGGGGGATCTAACACAAAGAAAGCTGATTCCTGCAATCTACCAAATTAAAAGAGAGCGTCGCCTTCCCTCAGAAATGACCATTGTGGGAGTTGCCAGGAGAGATTGGAGTCACGAGTATTTTCGGCAACACCTCAAAGACGGGTTGGAAGAATTCGGTAGTGGGGTAGGGAATGAAGAGCTATGGAATGGTTTTGCTGAAGGCATCTTCTACTGTTCGGGCAACATGGACGAGCCTGAAAGCTACGAGAAATTAAAAGAATTCTTAGCCGAATTGGACGGAAAGCGGGGTACCAGGGGCAATCGGATCTTTTACTTGGCAGTGTCGCCAAAATTTTTTAAACCAGCCTTAAAACGGCTTGGTGCTGCGGGAATGCTCGACGATTCAATCAAAAACCGTATTGTAATTGAAAAACCTTTTGGTAAAGACTTGAGTTCGGCTAAATCTCTTAATCGTGCGGTACAAAGAGTCTGTAAAGAAGAACAGGTATATCGCATCGATCACTACCTGGGAAAAGAAACAGTCCAGAATATCTTGGTATTTCGTTTTGGCAACGCCATTTTTGAACCGCTATGGAATCGACAGTTTGTCGATCACGTTCAGATTACCGTAGCGGAAACCGTTGGGGTAGAAGAACGGGCAGGATACTATGAAACCTCTGGAGCGTTGCGGGATATGCTGCAAAATCACCTCATGCAGCTATTTGCCATTACCGCCATGGAACCTCCTAATGCTTTAGATGCTGATAGTATTCGGAGTGAAAAAACCAAGGTACTTCAAGCTACCCATATTGCCGAATCAAATAACCTCGAACAGTCGGCGGTAAGAGCGCAATATTCAGAAGGTTGGATGAAAGGACAACCCGTTAAGGGTTATCGTCAAGAAGAAGGAGTTAACCCCGAATCTACTACCCCAACTTTTGTTGCCCTAAAACTAGAGATTGATAACTGGCGTTGGAAAGGAGTACCATTTTATCTCCGTACAGGAAAACGAATGCCTAAGAAGGTGACGGAAATTTCAATTCACTTTCGTGAAGTTCCCTTATTGATTTTCCAGTCGGCAGCACAGCAGACAAGTCCCAACGTCCTGACCATGCGAATTCAGCCCGATGAAGGGATCTCGCTCAAGTTTGAAGCCAAAACTCCAGGTCCCGACCTCAGAACCAGAACTGTAAATATGGACTTTAGCTATGGCTCGTCTTTTGGTATGGCTACGGCTGATGCTTATCATCGTCTATTACTCGACTGCATGTTGGGCGATCAAACGCTCTTTACCCGTGCCGATGAAGTCGAAGCAGCATGGAATATTGTGATGCCTCTAATTAATTCTTGGGAGGCTCCTAGCGATCCCAAATTGATGCCCCAGTATGAAGCAGGAACCTGGCAACCAACAGAAGCTGAAATGATGATCGAACGCGATCGCCGTCGCTGGCGCAGACTATAACAGGATGATGAATAGGCAGTGATACAATTTTAAGTCCTAATATCTGATAAGTATTAAACAACAGTTCAATGGCAAATAATTATGATCGCACCAATAGTATCGCTTCAGGCTCCTAAGGATGTATCTATCGATGAAATTGAAGCAGAATTACAGTCTCTGTGGCAAACTCAGGGTTCGGACGAAGATGCAGCAGCCGTTACTAGGGCTGCTACTTTTAGCCTGATTGTCTACGAACCCGACGACACCCAGCAACTACTCGCTTCCTTGGGATTTTATACTGGTCCAATTGACGGCATTGCTGGACCGAGAATTAAAGCAGCAATCAAAGCAGCTCAGAAAACCTTTGATATGGAGGTAACAGGAAAATCCGATGAAGCACTGCTCGACAGACTACATCAAGAATTTATTCAAGCCAAGGAAAAAGATCGCCTAACCCCCGAAAACAAAACCGCAGCAATCAACTACACCCCAGATTCTGAGGGAGCAACAGCAGATGCGATCGCAGCTTCCAATCCCTGTCGCATAATTACCCTCTGTCCTATCTTAGGAGAAGACACGGGGGTCAAGGCTCAAGTATCAGCCTATTGTCCGATCAACAAGCAGAGTAAAAATACCCTGGTCTGCTGTGAATATATTACCCTCAGCGGTACTGCCCAAGCCCTAGATAGAATCGGCGGAATTATTGCAGCCTTGGCGATCGCCGATCTGCCCAAGTTTGTCTGGTGGAAAGCTACTCCAACCCCAGAACATCCTTTGTTTCAGCGTTTAGTATCCTCCAGCGATACGGTAATTTTTGACTCCAGTAGCTTTATCGAACCAGAAACCGATCTCAAATCTCTAGCTGAATTACTCAAGCAAGACACTGCCTTAGCCGATCTCAACTGGCGTAGACTAGCTCCTTGGCAAGAATTAGCAGCAGCAGCTTTTGACCCCCCAGAAAGGCGATCGGCAATTTATGAAGTAGACCAAGTTACGATTGATTACGAACAGGGGAATCAGGCTCAAGCATTGATGTTCTTGGGTTGGTTAGCGAGCCGTCTCAAATGGACTCCCGTGGAATATAAGTTTGAGGGAGGAGACTACGACATTCGTAAGGTCAAGTTTACTGATGAAAAAAAACGTAGCATTGAAGCGGAATTAGCGGGTATTCCTACCGCAGACTGGGGAGAAATTCCAGGAGATTTGGTCAGCTTACGTTTGAATTCAACTAACCAAGATGCGGACTGCTGTACGGTACTTTGTTCTAGCACCAGTGGCTGTATGAGAATGGAGGCAGGAGGCGGAGCGCAATCATGTTATATCGAGCAGGTAACGCCCATATTCGATCAAAAGAGTGAAGATTTGCTCAGTCAACAACTACAGCGATGGGGTAGAGAAATGCTGTATGAAGAAAGCATGGCAATCACTGCCAAAATTCTGAAATTAGCGGAGTAGTTTTACTGGCAAAATTTTAAGATTTTCTTCTCATACCAAATTAATTAATGTGGGCGATACCTAAAAGTAGTCTAAGGATAATAAAAGGACTAGCTCCGCGTCCTAAAGGATATATGTTTCCCTAAAGGGTACACTTCGTTAACGGTATCCCGTAGGGACCGCTTCGCATATCGCACAGATAAACACAGATAAACACAGATGATTTGCTTGCTTACCAACAAATGATCGGGTTTTTGAGATGCAGCAGATAGTCCTGGTACTTTAGCGCAATGCCCACCCTACTAAGGAGAATCTGTCGCATTCTTTGTTCTATTTGGTATCAGTTTTGAATTGGGTTTTGGTATTGCCAAGCCCCTTTTTTTTGGCTAAAGATCTTGAAATCTAATTATAGAAGGCGATTAGAATTGAGCCTGTTCAAAGCAGCAGTATCGTTGACCAAAGGTCAATTTTACGAAGCATTAAGAGTATTTTGTTTTCTATTATTATGGACGAAGAACTAGCTCGAGCTACGTTCTATGTTCTGTGTTTGGACTTATTAAACCAATATGCCAAGACTCTTTTTCCTAAGAGAGCTAAATCGCCAGTGGTCGGAAACTCCCATTAGTTATCGGGGTGGCTTGATCTTGGCAATACCAGCAGTCTGCATCATTGCCATTTTGGTAACCTGGAACGAACTACGACAAGATGCTATAGCCGTCCATAGGGAAATAGATCGCAGTAAATCCACTTTGATTGAGACCAATAATTTGCTACAGCTGCTTACCAGTGCCGAGACAGGCGTTCAGGGCTACGTAATTACTAACCAAGACGATTTTCTAGAACCATACGATCTGGCGATTGACAATCTACCCGATCGCCTGGAGAAACTAAGAGATTTACAGCAAAATACTCCTCAACAGCCGAAGGTGCAAAAGATTGCTACGTTGGTCGAACAAGAACTATTTTTACTATCTCAAACCCTCGACAAGACTCAACAACAAATCAGTCCTACCGAGGTCAACGATATTCTTACTCAAAGCCAACAGAAGATCTCAGAAATTAGAACCACGGTTAACGCTTTTAGAGCTGAAGAATGGAAGACTTTAAATGCTCAACGTCAAAGGCTGTTTGATGTTCGGGAGGTTACCAATTTGGCATTTTGGTCTGCTGCGATTATCAGCCTGTTGAGTTTTCTGGCAGCACTATATTTGTTTAACCTGTTAGAACGAGAATTAAATGACCGACAACAAAGCCTACAGCTACGTGCTGAAGAACTTGCCAAGGTAAATCGGGCATTAGCCAACACTAATAATACTCTGGCAGAGCGCAACCTAGAATTAGATCGATTTTCTCATATAGTATCTCACGACTTAAAAGCACCATTGCGCGGAATCAATAATCTTGCTGAGTGGATCGAAGAAGATGCCGATAGTCTGAGTGAAGATATTAGAAAATATCTCCATCTGCAACGAGAGCGAGTCGCTAAGATGGAAAACCTAATTGATGGACTGTTGCAATACGCTCGCGTAGGAAGACAAAACGCTCCTATGGAAACGGTTGATGTTCGGCAACTATTAGCAGAAGTAATCGATTCAATCAATCCTCCAGCTGATTTTGCGATCGCCATTGAGGATCAAATGCCAATTATCACTACTCAACGTTTGTTTTTAGAGCAGGTTTTTAGCAATTTGATTGGCAACGCAATTAAGCATCATCCGCGTTTAGACGGCAAGATAACAATCTCGGTTGAGGAACAGGCAGATTTTTATGAGTTTGCCATAGCTGATGATGGTGCTGGCATTGCGCCTTCAGCACAAAAAAGGATTTTTGAGATTTTTCACACTTTGAACAGGCAATCAGCCCGCACTCTCAGTCTTCGCACTTTGCAAGGCTGAGTTAGGGCGCAGGACTTGGGTTGAGATTAATCTTCGTAGCCTTGATTCTCAATGTACTTGATTAATACATTTATTG
>JADEXJ010000069.1 GCA_015207195.1 Pleurocapsales cyanobacterium LEGE 10410 | reverse complement strand
GCTCAAGGCTATATATTACTCTATACCGTAAAGGGATTTACAATAAAACAAGAAAACCAAATAAAATCTTTGATCGAATTATTAACAAAAAACAAAAATTACTTAGTATTATCTCTTTGTAAACCTAATAAATTGGCTGATTTGAATGTGATAAGTATCGATCCAAAAGAATGGGTAGAATATTTTAAAAATGCTTCATATGTAATTACTAATAGTTATCACGGAACTATTTTTTCTCTAAAGTTTGAACGATTGTTTACTGTATTAACTAGCTCAGATAACATAAAAATAAAAGACTTATTGAGAAGCCTTGACTTAGAAAGTAGAATTATAGATCTCCAAGAAACTATCTCGTTTTCCCAACAGTCTGCCGAGATTAATTACGAGAGAGTACATGAATCCCTAGAAGAAAAGATCGCATTATCTAAAAAATATTTAGTTGAAGCTCTTGATGAAAAAAAAATTAGCAGCAGCCTTAACTAAAGTATAATAATCTGCAAGCTATGAGTGTAATTAGGTGAATACCAGTAAGTACATAGTTGTGATAAAAACACCCAAAATCATTATTTAAATTAATGACTAAAGAAAAAAAAACAAACAAAACATATAGAATTGCTTGTCATGGTGTTACCAGAGAAAATTCAGGAAGCGGCGTGGGTGCGAGCTATCTTATTCTAGAAGAACTTTTAAAGAGAGGTCATCAAATTGATTTTTTCAATCATAAAGGATCTGTTTATCCGAAAAATTTATTAAATTACAAAAATTTCAATTTTTTTAATACTAAAAGATATCCATCGAGCAGCTTTTCCAAAAAATTACCACCAACATTACAAAAGACAACTCCTATAATTGACGCTATTCTCAATCCTTTGACTGCCTGGTCCATATACCAAGAAGTACTTGCAAAACACAAACAAAAAAGCTACGAGCTGTTGTTTTTTTCAGAACGTTATCCTCTATTTAATTTAGAAAAAGTTCCAACTGTCGCTTGGTGTCCATCTCCACCACAAACGGAAAGATACTATAATCTTCAAAAATTAAGAAAAGAAATTATTTCAATTAATGGAATACTTCTTTACATAAAATTATTGGTTCTTTATGGCTTTAAAGCTATTTTTGTTATGCCAAGGATAAAAGAAAATTATCAACATACCTTAATATGTGGTAGCAAATGGTCTAAAGAAAAAATGGTGTCTTATGGTTTTAAGCCAGAAAATATTAAAGCACTACCTTATCCAGTGGATACTGAGATTTTTAATCTCGATCTTCCCCTCATTAATAGAAAAAAAGACGAAATAGTCTTACTTTGGTTGGGTCGTTCCGATCCTCGAAAAAGGTTAGATTTGCTATTAGCAGCTTATGAACTGGTTTTGCAAGAAAGAAAGGATATTAAACTCAAAATATTTGCTCAGTTTAGATATGCACCAAAATATAAAAAGCTTATAAACCATTTTCCCTTTCCCGATCGCATAGAATATCAGCCTTATATTGAAAGAACTCAAGTCCCAAATTTAATGGCGCAGTGTGATGCACTAATACAACCAAGCGAAGGAGAAAATTTTGGCTCTTCGGTTGCTGAAGCTCTTTGCTGCGGATTACCTGTAATCGTTGGTCCAACCAACGGTACTAAAGACTACATTAGCGCTTCTTCATTCGTTTTTTCCGAATATACTCCAAAATCTCTTAAAGAAACAATGTTAAAAGCGATTGAAGCGATTGAGCGCGATCGCCAAGGGCTGGCTATGGATGCGAGAAAAACTGCTGAAATTAATTTTGATGTTTCTCGTGTAGTCGATCGCCTAGAAGATATTTTTGATGAAGCTACAACTTCTCGTAAGACAGATTCTTGACAGAAGACAATAAAAACTTTTTCATCAAATAGATTAAATTAAAACATTAGAAAAAATTTTTTGATACATCAATTTATTTTGTAAAAAAATGAAAATAGACAATTTTGCTCTGATTATAGGCGGAATGAAATGCGGTACTACTAGCCTTTTTAATCTTATTGCTCAACATCCCCAGGTATCACCATGTTTTTATAAAGAACCTGCCTTTTTCTCATCTAATAAACGTTTTAGTAAAGGAATTGATTATTATCAAAGTCTGTGGAAATGGAATCCGTCTAGCCATAAAATAGCTCTTGAAGCTTCAACAGCCTATACTAGAATACATCGTACAGATTTTAATAGTGCAGAAAATATTGCTAAGTTTAAAGACAGAGCTAACTTTAAGTTTATCTATATACTGAGAAATCCCATAGATAGAATAGAATCTGAATGCAATCATTTGATAGCTCGTAGAAACAAACAAATCGAAAAATTAGTTGCTGATGGAATCGATTCCAGCATTATTAATACATCGAGATATTCATGGCAAATCAAAGAATATTATAGTAGATTTCCTGCTGAAAATATTCTGCTATTGAATTTTGAGGATTTAAAAACTTGTCCCCCTATCTTGATACGAAATATCTGTGATTTCTTGGAAATAGATAGTAATTATACATTCAAAGGTCTGGGAAATATTCACCATGATCGTAATGATAAAAGATTGACTAAAAGCTGGCATGAATTAAATATTCCTATGAAAAAATATATTAGCTATTCATCCAGCAAAATTCCCTATGAATATAAACGAATAATTCATAATATATTCGGTAGTAAAAGAGAAAGTAGTTTTAAGCTTTCAAGTGAGCAAAGAAAAAATATTATGAGTATGTTAGAAGATGATATATCAAAGCTAGAACAAAATTACAGATTTAGCGTTTCTAACTGGAGGATTAGTACTTAAATAAGACAGGTTATATAATATAATCTCTATGCTTATTTAAGATTCGTAGTTTTTAGAGATTTTAAAGATATTTTCACATTTTATACAATTCACATAATTATAATATCGATGGCACATAAAAAAACTATTCTTTCTTATTCAGAAAAGCTATTCCCTAGTAAGATCGACAAAAAAATTTTCTTTTTTCATATTCCTAAGTGTGGCGGTACGTCCATTATCGATGCTATCGGTAATCATTATGGTTTAGCTGAAGTTGTTTCCAGAAGACGCTTTTTTGCGATTAGCCCTGAAGCCTCGGAAAAAGCTGCTCGTATCTTAGGAGAAGACATGTGGCAATATCGGGAGAAATTGCTTCTATATAATATGTCCCTAAAAACCATGAAGTACATTAGCGGTCATTTTTACTATAGTGAAAAGGCAATGAGAGAATTCAAAGATGAATGGAGTTTTGTTACTCTGTTACGCGATCCCGTATCTCGATGGTTTTCTCATTACTTTATGGATAGATATTCCAACCGAGCACCTTCATTTGCCAGGATCAACTTAGACTTAGAAGAGTTTCTAGAGACAGAAAGCGCAAAACATTTTGCTTTGTTTTATGTTATTGCGTTCAATGATGGCATTTCTTTGGATGAAGCATCTTCATCTGAGGCAATAGAACAAGCGATTGTCAATATTAACAAATTTACTTTAGTTGGAGTATTAGAAAAAATTGATGCTTTTGTTGCTGAATATAAACAAATATTTAATGCTGAATTGAATATTCCTCGATTAAACTCTAGCGTAGTCTCAAAAACCCAGCAAAAATCTTTAGTCACAGATGCAATTAAATACCGAGTAGAGGAAATGTGTCAGCCCAGTATGCGAGTTTATGAAGCTGTACTAGCCAAGATTTAATAAAAATACACTTCGTAAAATTTATAGTATCTTCTTTTGATATAAATTTATGAAAATTCTCTTAACAATACACGAGAAATTAGATCCTAATGCAGGAGCTGCTGGCTGTACTATCAAATTGGGAGATGAATACCAAAAACAGGGACATGAAGTTGACTTTTTCTCTTTTGATGATTTGCCTAATTATCTACCAGACTTAGTAAAGGAAGTATTATTTCCTGAATATGTAGCAGCTCGAATTTTTAAATTAAATAAAACAAAAGGTATAGACGTAGTAGATGGATCGACAGGAGATACTTGGTTCTGGGCAAAAAATTTTCCTAAGTCTAAACATAAATCTCCCTTATTAGTAGTCAGAAGCCATGGTTTAGAACATCTTTGGCATCTTCAACATTTAGAAGACGTTGATCTTAATAAACTAAAATTGAGCTGGAAGTATTTTCTTTATCGGGGAAGCTTTCGGCTTTGGGAGGAGAAAAATTCTTTGCGCTATGCTGATTTAATCTACTTATTAAATACCCGAGAAGCAAAATACTCTATAGAGAAATTAGGAATTAAAACAGAAAAAATTAAAGTTGTTGCTAATGGTATACCCAATTCGTTTTTGAATCTTCTCTTTAGAGCTACACCTCGAAGTAAAGACTCTATAATTCGTATAGCTCAAGTCGGTACGTATATTCCTCGTAAAGGAATTCAGTATGGCACACCTGCTCTCAATAAAATACTCGCACGATATCCCAATGTGGAAATAACTTTTCTGGGAACACAATGTCGAGAATGTTCTAGTGTAGAACAGGTTTATGCCGATTTTGACCATAGTGTGCGCGATCGCGTTACGGTAATACCTCGTTACAATCATCAGAGTCTACCCGAACTGCTCCAAGGACATCATATCAAGCTGTTTCCTACACTTTCTGAAGGTTTTGCATTGTCTCTTATTGAAGCAATGGCTTGCGGTTTAGCACCGATAACCACATCTCATCCCGCAGCACTGGAAACCGTAAAAGATGGTTACGATGCAATTGTAGTTCCTCTGCGTAATATTCAAGCAATCGAACAAGCTTTGACTCTGCTAATTGAAAACCGCAAGTATCTGGAAACTATACGCTACAATGCTCGCACTACCGCACAGAACTATAGCTGGAATTCTATTGCTAGAGAAAGCCTTTTTATGTACGAAAAAAATTTAGAGTTAAAGAAAAGTGGTTTAGCAAACGTTTGATATGTATAGTAAAACTATGAGAATTCTACTTGTTATTCATGAAGAATTAGACTTGAACTCAGGGGCTGCTGGCAGTACTCTTAGAATAGGCGAAGAATATCAAAAATTAGGTCACGAAGTTCAATATTATTCTTTTGATAATCTTTCATCAAAACTACACAGACTTGCTAAAGAGGCTCTGTTTTCTGAATTTGTTGCTGCTCACATTTATGCCCTATTGCGAAAGCAACAAATTGACGTGATTGATGCTTCTACTGGAGATATTTGGCTATGGGCGAAATTGAGAACTAAACTACAAGCTTATAATTCTTTGTTAGTGACCCGAAGTCATGGACTCGAACATTTACTACATCTAAAAAATAAAGAAGAAGCTCGACGAGGAAATTTGCAACTTAGCTGGAAATATCCTCTTTATCGAGGCAGTTTGCAACTTAGCCAAGTAACCTCTTCTCTACACAGTTCGGATTTAGTCTACTTGCTTAATCGTCAAGAAGCAGAATATGTAGTCGAACATTTGGGAGTCAAGCCAAGCAAAGTACATATTTTTCCTAATGGTATTCCAGAATCTTTTTTAAAAGTTTCCTTCGATTCATCCATAGCAGAAGATTCAGTCGTTCGTATTGCACAAATCGGTACTTATATTCCTCGTAAAGGTATTTTATACAGCGTCCCAGCTTTGAACAAAATTTTAGCTAAATATCCTCAGGTACACGTCAGCTTTTTAGGAACAGAATGCCGAGAATGTCCTGATGTCAAGCAAATTTATGCTGATTTCCATCCTACTGTACGCGATCGCGTTAAAGTAGTGCCTCGTTATAATCACGAAGAATTACCCAATCTTTTAAGAGGGCATCATATCAAACTTTTTCCCACAATTTCCGAAGCCTTCGGTAAAGCCCTAGTTGAAGGCATGGCATGTGGATTGGCACCTATAACCACATCAACTGGTGGTCCAATGGAAATTGTTCATGATGGTCATGATGCAATAGTAATTTCTCCCCATGATAGCCAGGCAATTGAACAAAGCCTAATTAGATTAATTGAAGATAAAACTTATTTAGAAAGCTTACGTCGTAATGCCTATGCAACTGCTCAAAAATACAGTTGGCAACACATTGCTAAAAATAGGCTTTCTGTTTATGAAAAAGAGCTAAAACGTAGTAAAAACGTTTAGCGAACACTTAAATTATACAAAATTATTATTTATACTGATGCAAGATCCAACAACCAAAAACTCAAAACTAGGTTTACTAGAGGTACTTTTGCATCCTACTCCAGCTTGGAGAGTAATTCTAGGTTTAATTACTTTTTTATCTTTGTGTTTTTTAACTGGCTTGGGTCAAATTCTAATCCCACTATTCCCTGCATGTTCCTTCGCCGTAGGTCTATTCCTTTATTCCCGCGCACCAGCTTTGTATATAGGCTTTGTTTTTTGGATGTGGTTTTTGTGTCCCTTGATTCGTCGCTTGATTGACTATCAAAGTGGTTATTTAACACCAGGACCTTGGACTTTTACTGCTTTGCTCGTAACCTCAATCTCTTTCTTTACTTTTATACAGGAATTACCTAGAACCAATCACAAAAGCAACTTGCCCTTTATTTTGTGCTTTGGGACTTTATTTTATGGTTTGTTGGTTGGACTGATACAAAATCCAATCGATCATGCGATAGTCGATTTTTTAGGATGGCTATGTCCACTTAGTTTTGGGTTTTATTTATTTGTTAACTGGAAATATTACCCTCAATATCGTCAAGTTATTCAACAGAGCTTTCTCTGGGGAACATTTATCATGGGATCGTACGGAATAATACAGTTCTGTACTGCGCCTCAATGGGAGCGATTTTGGTTTGACTACGCTGGTGTTACTTCTTTCGGAGTAGCTGAACCTTTTGGGATTAGGGTTATGAGTACCATGGGTTCGCCCCAAGAATTTGCTACGACAATGATGGCGGGATTGATATTACTGTTCAGCAACAAAAAGGAGTTTTTGTCTTTGCCAACTAATATAGTTGGCTACTTAACTTTTTTGCTTTCACAAGCTAGGGCTGGTTGGCTAGGCTTCAGCGTAGGATTATTTATCTTTGTTTCTTTTTCTAAATTAACTACACAAATAAAAGTATTTATTGGGATCGCTGCGATTGTATTAATTCTACTACCATTAATTAATACAGAACCTTTTTCTAGTATTGTTTTTTCTAGATTTGAGAGTCTTTCTAACGTTGAAACTGACTCTAGTTTAGATACACGGTTATCTGCATATCAAAATTTGTTTAATTTAGCTGTTAGTGAAGTTACGGGTAAAGGTTTAGGCTACACAATAGATTTTCCTGGTTTTGGTGCTAGGGATGGTGCTATTTTGCCTACACTTTTTGTGTTCGGCTGGTTAGGAATTCTACCTTTACTTAGTGGAATAGGATTACTATTTTTCAAAATTTTTTACAATGAAGATAGCAAATCAGACAAGTTTAATATCGTAGCAAAAGCTATTTGTTTGGGAGTTTTAGCTCAGATAGGCTTCAACTTTATTTTTATATCAGCAATGGGTATAATCTTCTGGAGTTTTTTAGGAGCTGGCTTGGCAAGCCAAAGATACTATTTATCTGAAACTAAGTTTTTCAATAGTAATAAATCCTGAAAACCAGATAAATTGGAATGGAGTTAGTCTTCCAATCGCGCTGGAAGACTAAATTATTATTTTACATGTTGTGATTACGCTATTGTATGTGACTCAGGTTAATGAATTGTTTTCTTCGTACCTCCTTTTATTTATAGTAAGGCTCTAGCCAAAAAGACAAATCGCGATCAATTAATTTTGAAAGAGAAGATACATCTGCTTGAAAAAAATCAGCCAAATTCCTTTCTACTTCTTGAGATAGAACTGGGAATTCTTCTCCTCTATTGATTTGATGTAACATATCGAAGTAACCATATCTTCTAAGATAATCAATCACTTCTACTCCTAATCTACTATTTTTTCTTATCCAATCTTTGGCTGAAACTAAAGAATAATATACTTTCTTGAATTTCGGTAGTGATTGCTTAGGATTTTGGCGTGAGTATAATATAGATGGTTTGAAATCAGAATCTACGTTTAAAAAAGAGTATACATCATTTATAAAACGCTCTGGGTTATGCTTAATATCTTCAAATATCAATATTTTCATGTTTTCCAACTTAAAGAAGTCTAAGTAACGAGTAATATGACCGTAATAAAGCCCTCTAGAAATTAAGGGATGTATTTCATCTTCAACAGAAAAAACTCGATTGATATCTTTGCTTATCTTACCAACCCTCAAAATCATACAATAATTTGAATAAGCTCTTGCGATTGGATTACGAAGAACTACCAATAATCGCATGTTTGGATTGTAATTGTAAATCCTTTCTGGAACTTCAGGTCTGACCAAATATGATGGTGAAACTTCTCCTATAGATTTCTCTGCTGTATGCCTTTTAAAAAATGATTCGTACCAAGCAAAGCCTTTTTCATAGTTTGAAGGATAACTGAAAAAATGAATCTCTTTGATAGAGGGAACAAAAATTTCAGGATGCTCTTCTAAACAGGAATACAGCCATGTTGTACCAGATTTCGCAGCACCTAATACTAAAAAGTTGGGCTTCATACTTTCGATATTGCTTTATTTGACAACTCAAATTTTACCCGATCTGGTTGTATTTAATTATTAAAAAATATACTCGTTTCTTAATACTATAATGACTGATAAAAGTTTAGTTGTTGATTCAGATGCATTTAGAACAAAAAATTTTTTGTTGTGGTCAAAGCTAAAATACCATCCAAGATGATCTAAGAGAACTCGAACAGCTTAAAATATACAGATAAATTAGATAAAAATTTTACATTTCACCCTAAAATAGCTATGTATTTTTACATTTAAAGATGAAAACTTTGCAAATTGGTATGGGCTGGTTTCCCGATCGCGCTGGGGGACTAAATCGCTATTATTATGATTGCGCCAACTATTTTTCTTCTGCCGATATTCAGTTTGATGGTTTAGTAGCAGGGGGAGCAAACGTAGCCTCGGATTCCCAAGGTAGAGTTATGGCATTTGCGCCTTCAGACGCTTCCTTGTTCCAACGTTGGTTGGGTGTCAGGCAAAGTTTTAAAGAACTGACCGCACAACGAGACTACGATTTGACTGTTTCTCATTTTGCTTTTTATACGTTTCCCCTGCTAAATATAATCGGTGCGCGTCCCCTAGTAACTCATTTTCACGGTCCTTGGTCACTAGAAAGCGGTGTAGAAGCAAACAGAAGCTTGGCAGTTAAGGCTAAAAGTTGGCTTGAACAAAGCGTATATCGACGATCGCAACAATTCATCGTTTTATCTCAAACCTTCTGCGATATTTTACACCAAGAGTATCAAGTTCCCCTAGAACGAATCAACATTATTCCTGGAGGTGTAGACCTAGATCGCTTTAATATTGATGTTTCCCAAGCCCAAGCCCGCGATAAGTTGGGTTGGGATCTAGATCGACCGCTTATTTTTTGTATCCGCCGATTAGCAAAACGGATGGGATTAGAAAATCTGGTAACAGCGATGTCAGAGGTCTGCGCTAAATATCCAGACACCTTACTCTATATAGCGGGCAAGGGAGAACTAGCAGCTAGCCTCCAGGCTCAGATCGAGGAATTGGGATTAGATAACAACATCAAACTTCTAGGATACATACCTGATGCAGATTTGCCCTTATGCTATCGCAGTGCTAACTTCTCGGTTGTCCCCACCATAGCATTGGAAGGTTTTGGCTTGATTGTGGTAGAATCCTTGGCTGCTGGTACACCTGTATTAGGAACTCCAATCGGTGGTATTCCCGAAATTTTACGTCCGTTTTCTGAAGACCTAGTTTTTGAAGGTTATCAACCACAGCAGCTCGCTACAGGCATTATTGAAGCTCTATCGGGCGATCGCACTTTACCCAGCAGTCAGGCTTGTTTGGAATATGTCGAGCAAAACTACAGCTGGTCAGAAATTGCCCAGAAAATTAAGCTCGTGTATCAAAAGGCAATAAAATAGTCTGCCAAAAGTAGCGATCGCCATCAACCAGTTACTCGATAAAAGCCTGCACTCTGCCATTAGGATTAAGTAGTAGGCGAATTACAGGTTGTGTCTCAGAAGGTGAAATAAATGACTCACCGTCTAGGGGAATATTGGTTTTACTCAAATATAGTTCGGCAGCTTTGCCTAAAGAAATTACTCGTTTAATCGAGCCATCATTGTCGAAGAACAAACGGTATTCGAGACTTTGCTTTAATTCTGCTGGTGGTTGCCATTGTTCCTGAAAATAGGCTGTGACTTCTTGTAATTGAACGTTGGGGGTGCTGTAACTGTTTGTGGCAAGGTTATCATCTTCATTGGATTGAGCTAAATCTTCAGCTGGTTTAACCGCTGAGTCACCTAATTCTAATTCTTGCTTAAAATCGAAATCGCTCGCAGTTTCGGATCGTGACGCTATATTAGGTTGGGTTAGCTTGGTGTTGATGTCTTCCTTGGTTTGGGGGGGGATGGCAATTGTCGATTCAGTCTGTCGATTAGCAGTAGGATCTGGAATCGAATTACTCAACCCCGACTGACGAGCAACATCGGGTAAGGGGTAGTCCGCAGGATCGGGTATGTCTGGTTTAGGTTTGGGCGTATCTACGGCGGGGGGTGGTGGTAATTTTTTGGCTGAGGTTAGGGGTTCACTCAGTTGTGGTTTGGCGGTTGGTCTGGCTGTTTTCGGTGCTTGAGGGGGAATAACCTCATCTAATTCGTCTGATTCGATAATTTCTGCACTTGGTTGAGATTGGGGAGATGAAGCAAGCCTTGGCGATCGCGATTCAATAGCAACGATAGCAATTCCCACCGCAGCGATAGTTGCAGCTGCTATCCCTCCCCAAAGAGGAATTGCTGTTGATTGAGCCTGTTTTTCTGATCGGGCTGCAATTTCAGTCTGATATGCTGCTAACGCAGTTACCAAATCGAATAGCTGTAAAGTACTAAGTTTAATTTGATGATTATTGCTATCGTGGCTTAAAGAACCAAGAAAAAGTTCATGATTGACTAAACCTTGGGATTGTAAATAAGGCTGATTGGGCTGAAATCTGTTGTTTGTTTTGAGCTTGGTGGCTGTGGTTGCTGGCTGAAAAGAAGCGTATAGAAATTCACCTACATATACATTGACCGCCTGCTGAAGCTGTTCTAAATCTTGGCGATCGCCTTTGATTGTTACCTGCTGTGAACTGGGTACTCGCGGATCATCAAACTTTAATTGAAATTGATGGTTTTTGAGTAAATTTTGCTTTTTCCAAGGAAATAATAGAAATTTTTCGCCTTCGATCTCTAAGGTACAGGTGGGTGGAGTAAAACGGTGCATAGTAGTGGACATGATTAATTAATCTTAGCTTTCATTGGATAGTCGAGCAGCATCAAAAATGGCAATCCAAAGCAATTGATGACCATCATGGCTACTGTAAAACAACAAATCTATTAATAACTTCCAGGCTAGATACGATAAGGATTCCGTGGATATACTGGGCGAATTGGAAATTCTTTCTTGATAGTAATTAATAAACTTATCGAGGTAATTACCTAACAAAGCAGTTTGATGGGGAGGGCTATTTTGTTCTGTTGCTTGCTCCAATAAGCCTACTGCTCGACGCAATAATTCTTGATGTTGATGGGCTAAATAACAGATAATTAAAACTAACGTCCGCGCTTCTTCTACATCCAGTTTTTTTCTCCCTCTTGAATTACGTTTGGGGTTAGAAGATCTTAATCGCCACAGGGTTATGCGATCTCCAACTACTGATTCTAGGTTTAGCTCTTTAGCTGCCTGTAAAATAGCTTCTGAACTAATATTGGCAATCGCTTCTAACGCCAGTAGTACCAAATCCAGATGAGATTTAATACTTTCTAAGGCACCATTATTTGCAGCTACGGAATTAACCAAATTCTGCCATTTAAAAGAACTAAAATCATTTGCAGTGGGAGGCATAACAATCAACAGGATGAATACTGTAGTAAATACCGTATTTTATCTAAACTTTATCGAGATTTGCCGATTAATACTGTTTTCTAATAAAAGGTTGCAACAGCATAATTAATAATATGTGGAGCTTAATAGAATTTTATTGGTATTTAATATGACCTTTTATTTATCTGGGGCTGGTGCCTATTGTGTTTTTCTACTGTATAAAATGTTTGAAGATCGAGAATGTTCTAAAACAGATCGCACATCTTGGATCGTGATTGCGATCGCCTCAATGTTTTGGGTTGTGGTTCTTCCCTTATCAATCGTGGAATTACGGACCAAAGCAAAGGCAAAAGCTCAATTAGATGCTGTTCCCAAACCCGTGAATTTTGGCAAAGACTCACGGCAGATTAGAACTATTAAGCAGGTAGAAGAACCGCAATCAAATACTACTCCAAAATTAAAGCCAGAAAATTCTTGAAGGATTTGGACGATTCAGTATATTTACACATTTAAGGTCATTGGTTATTAGTTAATATCAATATAGATTGGCAAACAAATCACGAAAAAAAAAGAGACAACTATCCTGTTATTGTACTTTTGGTACGTTTCATTTTGATCGTCAAGAATAGTAAGTAAAATATTTTATAGACCCATAGACCCCATTTTACTTACTATTGGATTGAGATGATTATTGAGCAAAAACTAAGCCTATATAGATGTAACCTACATCTCTACTTGCCAAAAACAAATTTTTTGCCCAGCCTCAATAGACAAATTAGATGTTAGACAGCTCAATTCTCTTCGACATTTGGAGACACTTCGCCAGGACGAAACTCAGCTGCAATACAGCTTGCCATCGCTTCTTCGCTGGAGATTTCAGCAATGCCTACCAAGTCGAGGGTACATTCGGCATACCGTTCGGGTAACAAACTACGGCGACAACTATCTAAAATCAGAGTAGAGTTGCTCAATTCTAAACCAGCACTAATATCCGTGACGCAACTAGCCAATTCATCGGGTCGGCGTACGCGATAGCAAGCCTGTAGAACATCATTGCCTTCAAAGTCAGTACTATTTTTAATATCTGCCACACAGGAAGCGAGGACTTCTGGTTCTAAAGCATCAGAACAGGCTGCTGCTGCTGCGGATTCAGTAACACCATCTACGATTAAGCTATCGGCACAGCTACCGATGCTGCCTGCAATCGCCGAAGAATTAGGAATGGTTAATAAAAATACAGGCAAAGAAACTAAGCCAGTCCAACGAATTGCCTTTACTAGAATTTGCATGACGATTTAACAATATGTTTAACTCACAACTATACTAAAGGTAGATGATGATAATCGGGAGTAGAATTATTTAAAATAAATATCGGATAGCTCGATCGGATCCCAGAACAAGATCGAGAAATTGAGTTAGTAGCAAGCTAACTAACTACTAACTACTAACTAGATATTTTATTTTAGTACTGAGGAACGTTGGGGTCGATTTCTTGACTCCAGGCAATAATACCACCCTTAACGTTTGTCCCCTCAATCCCTGCTTCTTTGAGAATATTTAAAGCTTTAGCCGATCGCCCTCCTAGTTTACAGTGGGCAATTAAACGATGACCATTAGCTAATTCTCTAACTTTACTGACTCCGCTGCCGTCTTCTAATTCAGACAGGGGAATCAAAACCGAACCATCAATCTTGGCGATTTCGTATTCGTTGGGGTTGCGGACATCTAGTAAGACAAAATCGTCTTTACCGCTATCTATCAGCTGTTTTAAGTCTTGAACCGACATTTCGGCGATCGCATTACTAGCTTGCGCTGCTGCTGCTGCTGCCTGAGGAATACCGCAAAACTGCTCGTAGTCAATCAATTTTTCAATTACGGGACGTTCGGGATTAGGACGAAGCCTGAGTTCGCGAAACTTCATCTCCCAGGCATTGTAAAGCAGTAATCTACCGCTGAGAGTGTTTTCTGCACCTAAAATAATTTTAATCGCTTCTGTTGCTTGAATTGTGCCAATAATGCCACAAAGAACTCCTAACACTCCTCCTTCGGCACAGGAAGGAACCATTCCTGGTGGTGGTGGTTCAGGATAGAGATCGCGGTAATTAGGACCACCTTCATAATTAAAGACCGTTGCCTGTCCTTCAAAGCGGAAGATAGAACCATAGACATTGGGCTTATCTAGCATAACGCAAGCATCGTTGGTAAGATAACGGGTCGGAAAGTTATCTGTACCGTCAACTACTACGTCATAAGGGGCTAAGATATCTAGGGCATTAGCCGAAGTCAAGGCAGTTTCGTATAAATCTACCTGACAATGGGGGTTGATACTAAGAATGCGGTCTTTTGCTGACTGAATCTTGGGTTTTCCTACCCATGATTCACTGTGAATAATCTGACGTTGCAAATTAGAACTATCGACAATATCAAAGTCAACTAAGCCAATTCTGCCAATACCTGCTGCTGCAAGATATAACAGTAAAGGAGAACCAAGACCACCGCTACCGATACAGAGAACGCTAGCTGCCTTGAGGCGTTTTTGTCCGTCTAATCCCACCTCTGGCAGAATAATATGGCGCGAATACCGTTGATATTCCTCTTTGTTGAGTTCTATTGCTTCCAAATTTGGATTGAGCATGATGATTAGAAAAAGCGCGATCGCAGACCCTACAAACAAGGTCAGCTTGGTACTAAGCTCTCTATTATATAGAATTTTCTGCTACAAACTCTATTAGTTAAATCTTTTGTAATTGGCGATCGCCAATTGAACAGCTCAAGACCGCAATTGCAGCTCGATATATATTTAACTGTATGTCCCATGATTAATAATTGATTAATAATTGCTAATCATTAGTAGACAATTGTTCGACTTCGGCAGTTATCTGATGAATTTCTGCTTGAACTTTTGCCACTTCTGCGCTAATCGCTTCGCTAGCAGCTATTTGACTGGCTAATTCCTCTTGTTTTGGTCGAATCACCTCGGCAAACTGTTGTAGGCATTTATTTAGCTCTACTGCCAAGGCATCTTTCAAAGTTTTGGTATAGTTTTCCTGTAGACCACGATAGGTTTGTTCCAATTCCGCTTTCAGTTTTCTACGTCTTCTAGGTAAGGCATCAAAACTCATCAAGCCAAAAAGACCAGCAATGACGAATGCGGTGGCATCTGCCGTGGCAGTATTCAACAACAGTTGTCCGCCAAAACCCGTAGCAGCAGCGGTAATTCCCAGTCGCCAGAAGCTATCTAGTCCTTCTTCAGCAGCAGTTTTGATTTTGATCGCAAATTCATCGCTTTTCAATCTTTGAGTGTCAATCGGCGGGAGTGCTAGAGTTTCTTCAGCTACGGTAATGGTGGTAGACAAGTCTTCTCTTGCTTCTCTAACAATTCGCTCTCTATATTTAAGAAAAGTCGAAATTGCTTCTTGAAATATGTCTTGCAAATTTTTATCTAACTGAATATCTTTGATGGTTTTAGCCAGTTTTTCTTCCAGCAAATCATCTTCTTTGGCAATTTTTCGTTTGAGAACGGTTAAAAAGCCAGTGTTGTTGTCAATTAGCTCGTCTGTTTCTTGAATCAAACTGGTAAACAAATTTTCAATATTATCGCGAAAGATACCAAATAATAGATTGTATTCCTCTAGTCGCTCCTCAATTCTGCGAGAAGTACGGTCAAAAATCGCTTTATCAGACTTCAATTTGGACTGTATGTTTTGATTTTGCTGTTCTAACTGATTTAAATAAACCAGTAATGAATTTTGTGATCCCTGTAGTTTAAGTTTTACCTTTTCTCCTTCAGCTAAAAACGCCATCAGAAAACTCTTTAATTCGTCAATTCCCTCCCCTGTTTTGGCAGAGATGGAAAATACGGGAGGCATTTGAGCTAGTATTCTTCCCAGTCCTTGACTAACATATTCGCGAATTTCTGTTGCTGCATTATCTTCAACTAGGTCGATCTTATTGATGGCAACAATTATCTTCCGCGCCCAGGTGCGATCGACTAGGGTTAGAAAATCTTGTTCCGATTTACTTAAAGGGCGTTCTACAGAAGTGACAAATAAAATAATATCTGTTTGCTGTAAATAGTTCTCTGTTAAGTCCTGATGTTGCTCGATAATTGAATTGGTGCCAGGACTATCAATAAATGCTAAACCTCCAAAACCATC
The DNA here is from genome assembly GCA_015207195.1 of Pleurocapsales cyanobacterium LEGE 10410. Lineage (GTDB taxonomy): Bacteria > Cyanobacteriota > Cyanobacteriia > Cyanobacteriales > Xenococcaceae > Waterburya. Next base: position 13,836 of record JADEXJ010000069.1, on the reverse strand, counting down.
AGGATTATAAGAATTAATCTTTTTGGTAGTGGGCAAAAATCCTACGGTAGCGATTTCCTGATTGTTAAGCTGATTGAGTAAACTAGACTTACCTGCATTAAACTCACCGCAGATAAAAATGGAGAAGGGGTTGGCTAGCTGTTGCTTGAGAACTTCTGTGTCGGGGTCAAAATCAGGAAAAAGTACCTTGGCTTCTACAAACAGACCCTCAACTTGCTGAATTGTTGACAAACTGCGGTCAAAAAGCTGTTGCTGTTCTCCTGAAAGAGTTAGAGGCATATATTATATTCTCTTCTTTAGTCCTAAATTGGGTATTCTATGAAGGCTCTTAGTTTATAGCCGTGAGCTTCTTAGCTGTCGGGTAGATTTACTATCAAAATCTACAGTCAATCTGGTTACTTCAATATTTTATATCTATGGTAAAACAGCTAACAACCAACAACCAATGCCTAATAGCTACTTAAATTAATAGCAGTTTTTTGGCTTGCCGTCTTCAGACTTTAAGATTTACCAAGATTACTTTTAGTTTCCTCATATTCTGCCTGTCACTAAATAATTGGCTCTATCCATAATCATCATTATATTCGGCTATAATGCACCAGATTTAGTAAATTATTTCTTACCGAGTTATGACAACTACTGGAGTCAGATTACCTCGTTTTCGCCTTACTCTTTCTCAAAGCCTGACTATTATTGGTTTAATAATTACTTTGAGCTTTGTTGCGATCGCTTTACTCGCTCCAACTCTGCAAACTATGGGCTGGTTACAAGATCCGACTGAAGCTTTAGCCAATCCGATCCACGAAGCACCAGGTGGAGATTACTGGTTTGGCACAACTCGTCAGGGATACGATGTTTTTTCCCGCACTCTGTTTGGCACTCAAGCAGCTTTAAAAGTTGTAATGTTAGCAACTACTATTAGCTTGGTTTTGGGCGTTCCTTTGGGATTGGTTAGTGGCTATTTAGGTGGCAAACTGGATAAGGTTTTAATCTTCTTTATGGACACAATTTATACCTTACCTGGCTTGTTATTATCTGTAACTCTGGCTTTTGTAGTTGGCAAGGGGGTTCTCAACGCAGCGTTAGCCCTTAGTATTGCCTATGTGCCTCAGTACTATCGCATAGTTCGCAACCATACCACCAGCGTTAAGTCAGAGTTATTTATTGAGGCAGCCCAAGCCATGGGCGCACCCACCAGCAGAATTTTATCGCGTTACTTATTTTTTAACGTGATTCAAAGTGTTCCTGTCTTATTTACTCTCAATGCTGCGGATGCAATTTTAATTTTGGGTGGTTTGGGCTTTCTCGGTTTAGGACTTCCCCCCGAAGTACCAGAATGGGGTCACGATCTCCGTTTGGCTTTAGATGCTTTGCCTACAGGAATCTGGTGGTCAGCTACGTTTCCTGGTTTGGCAATGACCACCTTAGTTACGGGTTTGTCTTTGGTGGGGGAAGGTTTAGGAGACATGCTGAATTCTGGAGTACGAAACTAGTACCGCTGTGCTGAAGTAGGAAGTAGGAAGCTGGATCTTGTCAGGATTTCAAGCTAAACAAATAGTTATCCTATTTACGCCTGCGTTTACTAGTAGGAAAACAAAAGTTAAAGATAGATAGAATCTGCTCAAGATCGATTAAAGGTTGTAATAATTTAAAATTCTGAGTTACAACTGAATTGCTAAAAATAGAGCATTATTAGGAAATAGCAATGAGATTAGTCATATTAGGAGGTACAGGTTCGGGAAAAGGAACGCAAACCGCTAGATTGAGCGATCGCTTGAAGATTCTCAGCATCTCGATGGGAGACATCTTACGGGAAGGCATCGCAGCAGGAACAGAATTAGGTCAACAGGCAGAAACCTACGTATCAAAAGGCGAATTAGTTCCCGATAGTTTGATGATTCAGTTTGTCCAACAAAGATTACAGCAGCCTGATGTTAGCGACGGTTGGATCTTGGAGGGCTATCCCCGTACTGCATTTCAAGCAGAGGAATTAGACTTTTTACTTCAGAAAATTAAACAAAAACTGGACTGGGCAATCTATCTCAAGGTTAGTGAAGCGATCATGACCGAAAGAGCATTGGGTAGAGGAATGGCAGATGATCGGGTGGAGGTAATCGAACGTCGCATTCAAAACTTTCAAGAGTTTACCGTACCAATTTTGGAATATTACGATTATTGCCAAAGACTATTAACTATCGATGGGGAACAGTCGCCCGATGCAGTAACTCAAGAACTGATGAGCAAGGTGAGTTAGTCGAGCGATCGCATGTTCACTAGGTTTTTGAGCAAACATATTTGAGAATTTATGATTTGAGCCTAGAAGCGTTAATCCTAGAAACGATCGTCCAAACAATAGTAGTCAAAGCATTGGCAAAAATAGATAATGGTTCGGCTAAGACAATAGGTGCGCGGTTGCCATATCGAGTTACGGCTGGATCGAAAGGAATATAGCCAAGGTAGGGTACTCTTATTTTTCCCCCAGACTTTTCCCCGCCTCGAATTTCGTACTTTCGCCTAGATATATTGGGCGTAATAAAATCACTCATGTTTTCAACTAGACCAAGAAGAGGTACTTGTAACCGCTCAAACATTTTCAAGGTTTCATAAGTATCTAAATCAGCCTCTGGTCGAGCAACAGAAATTGTTACGACACCATCAAAAGCAAGAGCTTGGGCTAAAGCGATCTGAATCTCACCAATACCTGGCGGTAGATTTACAATCAGATAGTCAAGCTCTCCCCATTGTACTCGCTCTATAACTTGCTTAATTGCCCGATCGAGCCAATCGTTACACCAATCTTCACACCAATCCTCCAAAGGATCGAGATCGATTAATGAAGCAAGAGAGACTAGCTTGACCCCGAAGTTACTAGGAGGTTTCCAAGAATCTCCCGTTTTTTGTCCAACATCAATTACCTCTTCAAGTCCCAAAATCTTTGATACATTCGTGCTATTCAAATCCGCATCTAGCCAACCTACTTTTGAGCCAAACTGAGCTAGGATTACGGCGAGATTAACGGCAATTGTATTTTTGCCAACTCGATCTCTACCGCTAGAAATCGCAATAATATTTTTGACCCCCGCAATGTTGCGATTATTGTATTGAAATTTACGCTGAAGAATTTTGGTTGGAACTTCGTCTAAGGTCGAGAAAAACATTGATTAAAATTCTGTCGATCTATAATAAGCTTTCAATCTTGCCTGAGGGTAAAAATTGCTTGAGTATTAGTTACGAAAAAACGATCGCTAGCAAGGGCAGTAATTTTTTCAATGACGAGCTTCTGGCAAATAGGCGATCGCTTTGTCAATCAAATGAAATATTTATCTTGAATTTAAATTCTAACATAGACAAAAGTTAATTTTAGTATTAGAAATCATTATCTTTTATCTATGTAATTCAGTTTAAAACTAAAATGCAATCCTGTAAGGAAGACTAAATCGATTTAGACTTAGAGCGATCGCCATTCGCCGATCTTGCTTAATAATGACTTCCAGACTTACGATGTTGAATTGCCGTAATCCCATTTTTAGCTAATATATCCCCACGTTCTACCACTGCATAAATTAGGGTGTGGTCGCCTGATGGTAAATAGCTAACGACGGCACATTCTAGATAAGCCAGAGCCTCCTCAATAACTAAACAACCGTTGCTAGCGGTTTTGGTAGTAAGATCGCCAAATGAATCACTACTTCGAGCCGAAAAGTTCCTTCTAACACTTCTGCCTTCATTAAGAATATTCAGCACTAGCTTATCCCCAGGATTGGCGATCGAGTCGGCACTTTGTTCCTTAGCCAGCGCAATCATCACCCCAGGAGGATTAAAAGTTGCTTGAGATACCCAGGAAGTAAGAACACCGCGATGGATATTATCATTGCAGGTAGTTAAAACACAGATCGAACCAACCACTCTTCCAACTGCTTGTGCGGTGCGATCGATTTGAGTTTCAGTTACCGCCTGGCGAGGAGTACGCAATCTCTTGCTTTTTTTTAGTTTTTGAGTGAATTCAGCCCCTGCTTGAATGCATTCCTTGAGAACAGTAGCATTGGGGCTAAAACGGACGCGGATCGGTTCAAAACCCAAGCTATAGTGAGCATCTCTAAGTTTGTTTTCCAGCATAGCGATCGCTTCACCACTCCAACCAAAAGAACCAAACACCCCTGCTAATTTGCTTTTCGCTGCGTTAGCTAAGACAATGCCTAATGCCGTTTGAATTTGCGTCGGGGCATGACCGCCCAATGTCGGGGAACCAATAATAAAACCATCACAAGCTTGAATTGCTGTAGTAATCTCTTCTGGTTCAGCTAGTTCGCAGTTAATCGATTCTACCTCAACTCCCGACTGTACTAAGCCATGGGCGATCGCGCTAGCAACAGTTGCCGTATTACCATAGGCAGAAGCATAAAGTAGGACTACCTTAAACTCTTGACTGGTTTGTGATTGACACCAGGAACTATAATCGTAGCTAAAACGACTGAGGCTATATTTGACCAGTGGACCGTGAGCAGGAGCGTATATTTTACTGGAAAGAGGCGCAAATTTCTCTAAAACAGCTGTTAACTGTTTAGTTTGGCTAGCATGGAGACAGTCAAAATAGAAACGGCGGTCTAAATTTAACTGCTTCCAATTATTATCAAAGATGGGTTCATCGCACAAATGCGCCCCAAAAAGCTTATCAGTATAAAGGATTTGGCTTTGTGGATCGTAGGTACATAAACCATCTACCCAACGAGGAGTCGTAGCACTAATAAACTGTAGCCGATGCCCCTGTCCTAAATCTAAAATATCGTTGTCTCTAACTACTCGAACTCGCGATTTCCATTCGAGAAACATCAAAGCACCCCTAAGAGCTTTAACTGCTGGTTTAGAACAGACTATTTTGGCTTGTGGTGCGTATCCTGCTAGTACTTGTATAGTTGCTAATCGATTGGGATTAACGTGCTGCAAGATGATGTAATCTAATTTTGACAAGTCGAGATGGGCTAAGGTTTCTAAGTAAATTTGTGTAAAAGACTGTCCTGGCGGATCGATTAATGCCGTTTTGTCGGCTTGAATGAGATAAGAATTAGAAGTCGTACCTTTTTGACGAGAATATTCCACCTCAAATTTTAATCTCTCCCAAGTACGCGATCGCAATACTTGAGTATTGATCCCAATTTCGTCTACTCGAACATCTCTTGGTTTGGCGGGTGTTGGTTGAATAGTTGTTTGTTTCATTGTTTCTGTTAGTTGTTAGTTGTTAGTTGTTAGTTGTTAGTTGTTAGTTGTTAGTGGTTGGTTGTCGATTGAAGAATTTTTGTTTACTATCTTTTGCTTATATTTTTCGGATACTTTTTGTTCTGGATCGACACCTTCAAAGGTGGGAGGTAGCCAAACTCGGACTACTAATAAAACGGCTAGAACTAGTAAAAAAGAACAGGTGGCTAATACCTGACTCCAGGGAATTTCGAGAATTCCCTTGACAATAATTTCTCTTAACACTGAAACAATCGAAACTTCGACGGCTACGCCAATAGAAACTCGTCGTTCTTGTAAATAAATGATTAACAATCGAAATAGTTCGACTAAAATCAGCACAAACAAGATATCAGCCGTAACTCTGGTGAAGTTTAAAGGCGGTAGCAGAGACACGAACATTTCTCGTAACTGAAGGCTCATGAACCCGAAGAGACCGACACACAGGGAAATAATAATAAAGTCTTGGATAAATTCCAAGATTTTGATTACTCCACCATTGTTGAGCCATTTGTACCAGGGAGTTGCAGAACGATCGGCTGGTTCATACATTGTATTTAGTTGTTAGTTGATTAGTTATCTACTCCTGAGATCACGATTTCTGACCTAATAATGATTCCCAATCTTGCGATGATGCACGGCGGTCAAAGCATCTAGTTTGGCTACTCTGCCTGCTTGGACATTACTATAAACAATCCAGTGATCGCTGCATTCCAATCGGCTTTGAACTTCACATTCAGCATAGGCTAGAGAATCGGCAATAATCGGTGAACCATTACTAGCAGGTACGGTGTCGATCCCTTCAAAGCGATCTGCACCAGGGGGGAAACGTTTGAGGAAGTGTCTGATAATATGTTGATAATTGTCTTCTTCTAAGACATTCAAGACAAAGCGATCGCCCATCTGCAAGAAAGATTCTATTGCCCGATCTTTGGCTACTGCGATCGCAATTCCTAAAGGACTCAAGCTAGCCTGCATTACCCATGATGCAACCATGGCACTAGAAATATCACCTTTTGTAGCCGTGATGATATACAAGCCGTTGCTAATTCTGCCCAAAGCTTTCTGTAGACCACTATCGATACATTTTATTTGTCGAACGCTGCGATCGCGGGTTAACCACTGTCCTAAATCTGTACCTGCTTCATCGCAGACTTGCTCGATCGCTCGATTGGGAGATTCTTTGACTAAAATTGGCTCAAAGGCTTCGGTAAGTCCAATTTCTTGAAACTGATTGCGTAGGGGATAAATCGGTTCATCTTCTCCCCCACCTGATTCAAATAAACCAATCGCTTGTTTACCGTGGGCTGCTGCTAGGATAGTACTGAGGATTGCATGAGCTTCCGTGTCTGATTGAGTTGGCATTCCCATGACTAAACCTGCTGCGCCCGAAACTAATTCTCTAACAAATTGAGGTTCGGTATTATTCCAATCGACTAATTCTACTGCTACTCCTGTTTTAGCAATTCCTTGAGCGATCGCTCTTGCTAGATCGTCGCTGTAGCCATAGTCTTCCGAGTAAAATAGTGCTACGAAAGTTTCTGTTTTGGTTTGTGCCTGACTCCATTGCTGATAGCGATCTACTAATTCGGCACGATGGTATTGGAGTAATGGTCCATGTCCTGTGGCGATCGTTGCTAATTCTAATTTTCCCATCCGTTTGATGGCAGCTAATACCGAACGGGCATTGGGCTTCATCAGACAGTCGTAGTAATATTGGTAGTCTGCCTCGATGAGTTCTAAATCTTCATCAAAAGTTGGTTCGTCACAGTAGTGCATCCCAAAGGCATCGCAAGTATAAAGAATCTGAGTGAGGTAATCGTAGGTAAAAATTGTATCGGGCCAGTGTAAATTGGGTGCAGAAACAAATTCTAGTTCATGTCCGCCACCTAAATCCAGGCGATCGCCGTTTTTGACAATCTGATGTTCAAAGGGTTGATGCACCATGCTTTCTAAGAATTTAATCGCTACCTTTGCCCCAACCACCGTAACTTGAGGTGCCAATTTCAAAACATCTTTGACCAAACCACTGTGATCTGGTTCTGTATGGCTAATAATTAGATAATCGAGTTGTGCTGGATCGATTAAGCCCGTCAATAATTCGAGATAAAGCTGACGAAACTTAGCGTGAGAAGTGTCAACTAGGGCAAGCTTTTCACCCTGAATGATAAATGAATTGTAGGTCGTACCGTTTTGCAAGCCAAACTCAATATCAAAGCGATCGCGATCCCAATCCAGGCAGCGAATTGCCGTGGTGTCTGGGGCGATTTCGACAGTCTGTAAGGTTAGTCTGGTAGTATTCGTGGTTTGTTTAGTATCTTTGATTGCAACCATAAGTCAGTTACTCCTGGTTTAGTATTTTGGATTTCTGCGCTTGATTTTCATCAAACAGAACTTTTTAGTTCCGAGAAACTGATAGTTTTTGCTTTTTTGTCAGTCTTTTATTGGTTAATGCGATCTATAGGTTCTGCTCAATTAACAAATTATTTTTTTGTTTCTTTCTTTATCTTTACGCGCAGTTTATAGATTTGTAAAATACTAATTTATTAAGGTATTGATTAACCTGGCTTATCGTAAATAACGATTATTCTTGTAATTAACAAAAATAGATAAAACTATAAATAGAGCATAGATAAATATCAATTAATCGCAATAGAAAATTATTTTTTTGCAGTCATACAAAGTAAAACAACACGAAAAATGAACCAAACAATATAGCAATTGATTTGTTCTTGGTTTTTGTTAATTTTATTTAACGCCTATAGCTACCAATATCCAAATTAATATTAGTGAATTATACCTAGTTTAAATACGATATTTACCTAGCTTGCTATAGAGCGAGCGACGGATTTAAATTATGGTTTTCTACATAAAAACCTTTTGCTCAATTTCAACCTATTAATCTACCCGTAAATTTTATTGATAAGAAATTGTTTAGAGTCAGATGAGCAACTTTTATGTTCTGAATAATCTATTATTTCGGTTTTAAAGTTACTATTGTTTCATAGACAAAACTAAATTACTTTTGAATTCTAATTGATTTATATCTATATAGGTACTGTTAGTTTGCTTGTCGATCGCGCTATTGCCTATCTACAACGATTGATTTTGCCTCCAGAACAACAGTAGTCATTGGTCAATTCAAACGAAGAACGAAAAACAGATGATAAACAACGTCAAACTAGCATTTTCTCAACCTGATCATTCTGATACCAATTCTCGAAAATAACGAGAGACTTGGGACAGGGTAAGCCTTTAGCCTTTAGCCTTTAGCCTTTAGCCTTTAGCCTTGGTGGATATTTGAGCGTTTTCATTGACTCTAAGAATATTTTTATCTCTACAGCTACTTTTGAAGGTGAGGCACGCTGAATTCAGTTCAGCAAGTGCAATCACCTTGTTAGAAATTGGTATGATTTATGATGTCTGTAGCAGTCTTTAAACGTAGGTCTTTAGCTAATATTTTTTACTTCATCTTGATCCCCAACACCTGAGTATGCGCGCCTCTGGCTTGGGTAACGCCGATAGTTCTTTCGGAGGCTTCGATCATTGGGCGACGCAGACTGACGACAATAAACTGTGCCAACTGTGCTTGTTTTTTCACCATGCGGGATAGCTTTTCGACATTTGCCCCATCGAGGAACATATCTACCTCGTCAAAGGCATAAAAAGGAGAGGGGCGATATTTTTGTAGGGAGAAGATAAAGCCCAAGGCAGTCAAGGATTTTTCTCCCCCAGACATGGAACTCAACTTTTGTACTGGCTTACCTTTGGGATGAGCAATTAAATTCAACCCGCCGTTAAACGGATCGTGTTCATCTTCAAGCTGGAGGTGTCCGTCGCCATCGGAGAGTTCAGCATAAATCTTTTGAAAGTTTTCGTTGACCGCATCATAAGATTCTTTAAACGCCCGTAAACGTAGAGTAGTAAATTTTTCTACTCGCAGTAGTAATTCAGTTCTTTCTGCTTCGATAGTGTCTAACTTATGAGAAAGTTCCTGCAACCTAGCTTCAGTTTTTTCATATTCTTCTAACGCCAACATGTTAACGGGTTCCATTGCTTCAAGGCGTTTTTCTCCGTTGCGAATTTGCTTTTGTAGTTGCTCTACCTGTTCTTGAAGATTGGCAAAGGTGATAGCTTCTCCTGCTTCAATACCGTCTTCATTGACCAACTGAGGAACTTCTGGTATCGGATCGGGTAGTTCCTGCTCTTGTTCGGCTATTTGCTGTTGCAAAGTTTGTAGGGTTGCTTGTCTTTCTTGCTGTAATGCCTGGAGTTTTTCTAATTGCCAAGCTTGTTTTTGGTGGCGATCGCGTAATTGTTTTAAGTTAGTTTCTGTGCGATCGCGTTCATGTTTGGTTTCTCCTAGTTTGGCTGTCAACTGTTCTAATTGGGCTTCAGCAGCAGTAATTTTTTGCTGAATTGCGGTTAGGCGATCGCTGATTGTTGATTGTTGATTATTAATTGATAGCTGATCGTTATTTAGCTGTACGATGTTCTCTTCGGCTTCGGCAAATTTTTCTCGCGCTCTCTGATGTTTGTTGGTTAACTCTAATAGCTGAGTCTCTGCCTGTCTCAATGCCTGTTCCTGTTGCTGTAGCTCTTGTTCCTGACTTTTAATAACTGCCTGTACCTGCTGCCATTCGCTTTGGGAATGGGATTCTTCTAAGATGTTTAATTGCTGTTGTAACTCCTGTAATTGCCATTCTTGTTCGGGTATTGCTCGATTTAATATTTCTAAACGAGTTTGAATCTCTGCTCTTTCTTGACGGTTGGCGTGCAGTTGATTGATTAATAGTTCCCGTTGTCCAGTAAGACGTTTGAGGTCTTTTTCTAGCTGTTCAGAGCGTATTTTGTTATCTCTGCCCAACTGTCTGGCTTCGGTTAATTCTTCGGTTAAATCTTTGATTTGTGCTAACTGATTTGATATTCTTTGATCATAGTTAGATAGAATGCGGGATATTTCTGCTAAACGCTCGGTTAAAGCTTCAACTTGTCCAGAGTCGCGGTTTGCTGTTTTCCCAAAATGTAGGCTGGAACGACTAGACTGACTCCCTCCAGTCATTGCTCCACTAGCTTCTAAGATCTCTCCTTCCAAAGTAACAATGCGGTGCTTGCCTAAGCTAGAACGGGCATTATTTAAATTATCAAACACGACAGTATTGCCAAACACATAGGCAAAAATCTCATCATAGCGAGGATCGCAGTCTACTAAATTCACCGCCAGATCGATAAAACCTCGACCAAAGCGCATGGTTGCCATATTTCCGATACGCGGTGCTTGGATCTTGTTTAAAGGTAAGAAAGTTGCTCTGCCACCCCGTTCTCTTTTGAGTAATTCAATTCCTTGGGCAGCTACGCGATCGCTTTCGACGACGATGAAGCCTAGTCTTCCCCCCGCAGCAGTTTCTAAAGCCAGGCGGTAACGCTGTTCTACCTGTCCTAGCTGTACCACTAACCCTTCTACTCCTGATAGGTTGGAGTTGAGGATAATTTTACTGGCGTAAGTCCCCTGCACTTCTTGTTGTGCCTGTTTTTTCGCCTCCAGCTTATCCAGTTCTCGCTGCTTGTTGCGCTGTTCTTGCAACAGACGCTGTTGGGTTTCCTGTTGTAAGGAGCGATCGCTTTCCGCTTCGGCTAGCTGTTGGGCAATTTGCTGTACATGAGCTTGTTCGGTGGCTACCTGACTGGATAGAGAATTGTATTCGTTTTGTCTGATTTTTAATTCGGCTTCAACTGCTGCCAAAGATTCGGTTTGTTCGGCAATCGTATGGTTTAGGCGATCGTGTCGTTCGCCAATTCTGGCTTGTTCGGTACGCTGAGGATTGAGGGTATTTTGGATCGCGGTTACCTGACGGGAAAGATTAGCCTGTTCTTGCACCCAGGCTTCGGAAGCTTCGGCGATCGCATTGGCATTGGCTTTACTTTCATTGACGGTATGCTTTGCTGCTTTCGCCCGTTCGATTAGTACGGGAATGGTTTCTTGTTCTAACTTTTCTTTCTCTTTGCCAAACTGTCGAATTTCCTGGTGATGCTGTTCTAAATTTTGTTGCGTTTGCACCAGCGTCAGCTGTTTTTGCTGGCTAACATTACTCAACTCCTCTTGTTTTTGCTGTAGGGTTAACTGTTTGGCTTTTTGGGTAGCTAAATCCGAGGCAACCGACAGCTGTTCGTCTTCTCCCAAGGCTTTGACTCGATCGTTGAGAGTCTCTAGCTGCCGACTATTTTCTGTTACTTCTAAATCTAACTTGCCGATCTCCTCGGTTAGCCGTATCCCTTCGGTTTGCCCTGCGGTAAGCTTATCCTGTAATTCTTGCTGTTGCTGCGTCAGCGATCGCCAGCTTAAAACTTTTTCCTGATTTTTCTTTTCCTGTACCTTTTCTTTCAGCTTGCGGTATTTCTCCGCCTTTACCCGATCCGCAGCCAGGCGATCGCGATTGGCAATTAGTTCTTGGGCAATAATATGGCATTTTTCCTCTCTTTCTCGTACCTTATCGAGAGTATTACGCGTCTGCTGAATTTTACGGTCAAATGCTGCTACCCCTGCCAATTCATCGATAATTTCCCGCCTTTCCTTGGAGTTCATCGTAATGATGCTGGTAACGTCACCCTGCAACACCACGTTATAGCCTTCGGGATAGATTCTTAATTTCTGTAGCTGTTCGTGAACCTCCGTCGCGGTAGAAACTTGCCCGTTAATATAAAACGTTGAGGTATAGTTGCCTTTTTTACCTACTCGTAGTCTGCGGGTGATCGTCCATTCCAAACTGTTACCGTTGGCGATCGCGACTATTTTTTTATCTTCTCCATCTACTGCATTGGCATTTTCTTCTAATTCAGTAGGTTCGACATGACCATTACCGTTACTACTACCATTACCATTACTATCTTCTTTAGCTGCTGCCAACTCTGGAGAAGAAACTAGAGTCAAATCCTGAGCATCCGTAACTGCTGTCACTACGTCTGATAAGTCGCCTAGATCGGTCAAATCGAAGGTAACAGAAACTATCGCTTCGGCAGCCTTGCCATTACCAATATGTCTGTTGTTAACTAAATCGGGCAGGCGATCGGCACGCATCCCTTTAGAACTCGCCAAACCCAGACAAAACAGTAGCGCATCTAAGATATTAGACTTTCCCGAACCATTTGGACCTGAAACTACGGTAAAACCAGGTAATATGGGAACTTTAGTCGTACCACCAAAAGATTTAAAATGAGACAGTTCAATGCGCTTTATATGAACCATGAACTATTTTGACTCGATAAGATACACAGTATTTTTATACTAATCGACAGTTACACTATCAGGAACACTAATGGTTGTAACTACAATTGGTCAATATAGGTGAAAAAAATCGGTTTTCTTAACATTTGGTAATATTTTTTAGACTGGATGCTGGGTTAAATAGTCGATCTTTGATCGTTCGGAGTTGCCGAGATCGGATTCTCTGTATCCACAGCGAAACCATCAAACAATACTTCCCCTTCTGCATTTCTTGGGAGTGCTAGGGGAATACCACTAGCATCAGAACCTAACTGAAGTGCCATAATTAAACCCTCCTGACCCTCGATAGCGGTCGTAAATTTCTCACATCGCAATACTGAGAAATCTACTCATTTCCAGGTCATCTAGACAAAAACCAATCTAGTTTCCCGCTCTGTTTTGTTTTCTGTTGTCTATTTCTTCTGCTTAAAGAGATATTGTTATCTCATTAGGAATAATCAGAATTGTCTTTTTTCTGGAAAGAAGACCTGGGATCTGATTAATGTATTACACCTTAATAATAACAAGATTTTGAAAACTAATCTTGTTAATGTTAACTTTGGTTATCCTAATGACATGATAGCAAGCCACGAATTTCTTTTTTCACATTTATTTAGTAGTTTTCGTACTTGCCAAGGGCGTTGTCCAACAAATAGATAATTGTTCAACAGTAGGTATAGACCAATGTTTTAGATAAGCCGACCATTTTTGACTATTTTCTTTGACAAATATTCTGGACATTGCATCACAACCTTTATCGCAGTTTGCTGATGTTGCATTATAGTTTTTATTTACTTGTGGTTTGAGATCACAACGTCTATTCAAGTTTCTAGTTAAACTTTTACTGTGAAATATAAAGATTCAATAAAGTTACTATCAAGATTTGATTATGAACAACCTAACTATTCAGCAGTTTTGTCAGTTAGAAACGTTAAAAACAGATCTCCACGCCTCTATTGCCCCTAACTATCAATATAAAGAACAAGTTAAAGACAACTTGACGGTACTCGAACTTACAGACAATGAAGGTAACGTTATCCAAGAATTAATTCTGGTAGTATAAATAGACTTCTGACACGAAATATCAGCAAATGTCTCAATAACAGAGAAAAGATTAAAGAGGTCTAATATTATTTCGTAGCAAGTATTCAAAGTCAGTATTTTCCCTAACAAAAAATAGAGCGATCGCCGAGAATAACTAATAATATTTATTGTAAGCGATCGCTTTTTAATATCTATAACAATACGTACTAATGTAACTCTGGTTTTAAGCAGGTAAACTCACTACTCACTACTCACGAATAACTCACTTAAGTAGGTAGGTAGGCACAATAATTTATAAC
>JADEXJ010000068.1 GCA_015207195.1 Pleurocapsales cyanobacterium LEGE 10410 | reverse complement strand
ATTGCGGGGCAAATGTTTGACAATGAGTATGATTTAGCAATGACGGTAATACAAGGAATGGAAAACCGAAGTGAAAGGGGTAATTATCACTTAGAGCGTTTTATATTTAATTCCGCCTAGCTACTTATATCCTTTAGGACGCGGAGCTATATGCGAAGCGGTATCCTTTAGGAGTCCTTTAGGGGACTTTATTCTGGTTTCAGTAGGATGCTAGTTAATTTTTATAGAAAACGGTGGGAATTAACCCACCCAATCAGATTTAACCTAACCCCTCAATCAACTGCTGTCTAGCAGTAGCCAAAGCCTCGTCTAACTTGCTAGCATCTCTTCCGCCAGCTTGGGCTAGATTTGGTCTACCACCGCCACCGCCACCGCAGATTTTGGCAATACCACCGATAAACTTACCTGCCTGTAGTTGCTTTTCTTTGATGACTTTCTGACTAAAAGCAGCCACCAAACTAACCTTGCCTTCAGAGGGAATAGAAGCAATTACTACCGCAGCCTCACCCAATTTTTGCTGCAATCTTTCCGCAGCCGACTGGAGAGATTTGGCATCCATTGCGCCCAGGTTGGCAACTAGAATCTTATATTCTCCGACGGTTTCTGCCTGGGATAACAAACTATCGGATTTGGCTAGGGCAAGTTCTTGTTTTGCTGCTTCCAATTCCTTTTGTGTCGCTTTTAATTCCTCCTGCAAATTGTTAACCCGATCGCCAATTGATTCGGGCTTTACTTTAAAGCGATCGCTAAGTTCTTTAACTACCCGATCCCGCACGTTGAGGTAATCTAAAATAGCAGCCCCAGCTACGGCTTCGATTCTCCTAATACCTGAAGATATACCTGTTTCAGAGATAATTTTAAACACGCCTATTTCCGCCGTATTGTGAACGTGAGTACCGCCACATAGTTCCATCGAAACTCCAGGGAAATCAATCACCCTGACGTTATCGGCGTATTTTTCCCCAAACATCGCTGTTGCACCTTTTGTTTTAGCCTCTTCTAAGGGCATGACATTAACATCGGCTTCGTGTGCCTCAGAGATCCAAGTATTGACCAAATCTTCTACTTGCTGGATATCTTCTGGGGTTAAGGCACGGGGAGAATTAAAGTCAAACCGCAGGCGATCAAAACTAACCAACGAACCAGCCTGAGATACAGATTCATCGACAACTTTTTTTAATGCAGCCTGTAACAAATGAGTAGCGGTATGGTTTGCCTGTATCCGACGACGACAAGAACGATCGATGGTAGCGTGAACTATGCCTCCTAGGTTGAGAGTACCGCGATCTACTTTGCCTTTGTGGATGAAAATATTACCTTCTTTTTGGACATCTTCAATGCGGATTAAGACATCATCGCCAGAAAGATAACCGCGATCGCCGATTTGTCCCCCAGACTCGCCATAAAAAGGTGTTTGGTCGAGAATAATCTGCACATCATCTCCCGCGCCCGCACTTTGAGCGTTATGAGAACCTCGATCATTAATAACTACAATTCCCATAACCTGAGATTGCGCTACCAGTTGGGTATAGCCCAAAAAATTAGTTTCAGTACTTGCTGTAACTATCTCACCCAAGGCATTTTGCGTCATTAGGTCGATCGCTTCGTGGGAATCTTTAGAACGATTTTTCTGTTCCTCCATTTCCCGTTCAAAGCCTGCTAGATCGACACTCAAACCATGTTCCTCGGCAATTTCCTGGGTAAGTTCTAGAGGGAAACCATAGGTATCATATAATTCAAAAGCTTCCTCTCCAGATATTTGTTTTGCCCCTAGGTTAGCAGCTTTAGCAATTATTTCTGCTAATAACTTCTCTCCCCTGTCTAAAGTTTTGAGGAATTGAGTTTCTTCGCGCTGTAGCTGGCTTTTGATGTATTCTTCTCTTTCTCTAACGTTGGGATAAGCAGATTCTGCAAGAGCGATCGCCGTTTCAGCAATTTTGTTGATAAAATTACCCTCAATACCGATCAATCTACCGTGACGGATTACCCGACGGATCAGGCGACGCAAAATGTAACCGCGACCAACATTAGATGCAGTAACGCCATCAGCAACCATATGAACCACAGCCCGAACATGATCGCCGATTACTTTTAACGAGGTTTTAGTCTTCTCATCTACCTTTCCATAATCTATCCCTACAATTTCGGCAGCAGTCTGGATAATCGGAAAGATTAAATCAGTTTCGTAATTATTAGGCACTTGCTGGAGGATCTGCGCCATCCTTTCCAAACCCAACCCCGTATCAATGTTTTTATTCTCTAACGGGGTGAACTTTCCTGCTGCATCGCGGTTGTACTGCATAAATACCAAGTTATAGTACTCGATAAATCTGCTGTCGTCTTCTAGATCGATCTTCTTGTCGCCCAATTCTGGATGAAAATCGTAGTATAATTCCGAACAAGGTCCACAAGGACCAGTAATACCAGATTCCCAAAAATTATCTTTCTCTCCCATGCGCTGAATACGATGTTCTGGGATACCGATGCGATCGCGCCAGATAGCAAAAGCTTCGTCATCTTCTTCAAACACGCTGGGGACAATTCTCTCGGCTGGTAGTTTGTATACCTGAGTTGAAAGTTCCCACGCCCAAGCGATCGCCTGTTCTTTAAAATAATCACCAAAGCTAAAATTACCCAACATCTCAAAAAAAGTATGATGTCTGGCAGTACGTCCTACATTCTCAATATCGTTGGTACGAATGCACTTTTGCGAAGTAGTAGCGCGGGGTTGAGGTGCTTTACGCTGTCCTAAGAATATGGGCTTGAAAGGCAGCATTCCCGCAATAGTTAGCATCACCGTGGGGTCTTCGGGAATTAAAGACGCGCTGGGTAGTATTTTGTGCTGTTGGGATTCGTAGAATTTTAAGAACTTCTCGCGGATGTCGTTACCGCTTAGGTGTGGCAGATCGCTCATAGTAGTTTTTGTAATGCAGTTTGTCTATATTATTTATTTTTGCATTTTTGTCGCGCAAAGGTGCAAAGCTAAGTAGGTGGGGGTAATTAAATAGAAGATAATTGGTCAGCTTAGGGAGACTGGGAGATGGAATGTTTTGCAGAAATGATGCTATAAAATGTCTAATAAATATTACAAAGATTTTTTCCAAGATAATTATAATTTGTGAGATATTGAGCGAGATAATCTTTCTGAGTGGCTCTAGGTAGATTAGTAAATTTTTTTAAAATAAATTATCAAATAATAAATAATTAGTGAACGAAAAATTACAACAGGGTCAAGTAGTCGAATTAGAAATAACCGATCTTAATACCAGTGGTGAAGGGGTAGGAAGATATCGAGGACAGGTTGTTTTTGTTCCCAATACAGTTACGGGCGATCGCCTGACTAGCAAAATAATTCAATCCAAAGCCAAATTTGCTAAGGGAACACTGCAAAAATTGTTAATACCTTCGCCATCCCGTATACGTCCTCAGTGTATCGTGGCTGATAAATGCGGTGGTTGTCAGTGGCAGCACATAGATCCAGACTATCAACGAGAAGCCAAACGCCAGCAGATAATTCAGGCTTTTCAGCGTATTGCTGGTTTGGAAAATCTCCAGGTACAGCCAATGCTGCATACAGCCAATTTTAATTATCGCAACAAGTCAACTTATCCCCTAGCCAGATCCGCCACAGGACAAGTTCAGGCTGGCTACTATCGCCAAGGCAGCCACAAGCTGATCAATCTCAATCAATGTCCAGTACAGGATCGGCGGTTAGATCCCATCTTAAAAGAGGTCAAGCAAGATATTCAGCAGCGTGGTTGGTCGATATATAACGAAACCACTCATCAAGGCAAACTGCGCCATCTATCCTTGAGAATTGGCAGCAATACAGGTGAAATATTGCTGACTCTGGTGACAACTAGTTCTCAGTTAACGGGTATTGAAGAACAAGCACAACTTTGGCTAGATAAATATCCCGCCCTAGTGGGAGTCTGTTTAAATATCAATCGCGATCGCACTAACGCTATTCTTGGTAAAACAACCCATACCGTAGCAGGCAAATCTTATCTACGAGAGATCTTTGCTGGGGTAGAATTACACATCGCAGCAGATACTTTTTTTCAGATTAATACTATTGCAGCAGAATTATTGTTTGAGGCGATCGTCAAACAGCTAAACCTAACAGGTAATGAAGCTATTATTGATGCCTATTGTGGTATTGGTACATTTAGTTTGCCCCTGGCTCAAAAAGCCCGTCAGGTTGTCGGTATCGAAGTTAATCCCACATCAATCCAACAGGCAAAACATAATGCTGTGATTAACCAGATTGATAATACTACTTTCCACACGGGCAAAGTTAAGCATTGTCTGGAACAAGTTCAGCTAAAACCGGATGTACTGCTGCTCGATCCACCTCGTAAAGGTTGCGATCGCCAAGTAATCGATACCATACTCAATTTACAGCCATCTCGTATTGTATATATTAGCTGTAAACCAGCAACTTTAGCTAGAGATGTACGTTTGTTATGCCAGTCAGGCATCTACCAACCTACTTATATTCAACCTGCTGATTTTTTCCCTCAAACTACTCATGTTGAGTGCTACACCATCTTGGATAGGCAGAAATAACAGGCACCGATCTATTTTGTTTGTAAAATTTAGTATAATTAATTGTATGCTCTATGTGAGCGTTTTTTGAAATCTGTAAGAGGAATAATATGATTTTAGCTGTTAAATCGATCAACAAACTAACGGAATTGTCGTCAGAGTGAGGTTATTGTCTCAACAATTTTAGCTATTAGAAATGAGTAAAACTAGCAAAAACTTAAAGTTTTCTTTGACTAGTAAATGCACAAATCAAACTAGCTTTGATATACGATTGACAACTTTAAATCGACTGATTGGTCGATCTCCTGCAAGTTTTTAACAGCACAAAAATCCTAGAGGTAAAAATTAGTGATTGCCATCCCTATTCCTTGGAATAGAAGCAAGTGGAGTACCATGAGCTTCACTTCTACACTCTATCTCTGTCCCGTTCTCGATTTGCTATTAGTAAATGTCCCCCCAGAATGGCGAGCGGAAGTGAGATTAGGCTTACAAGAAGCATTAGTCAATGCAGCTAAACATGGTAATAAGCTAGACCCTAGTAAAACTATTATTGTCAGGTTTACGGTTACTGAACGCGAATATTCTTGGGTGATTGTCGATGAAGGCGGTGGCTTTGCTAAAGGACATAGATGTCTTAATACCTACCATAGCCAAGCTAAACAATTACCCACAGATGAAGCAGAGAACGGTCGAGGCTTCTCTATTTTGCATGAGGTATTTGACGATGTACATTGGAATAGAGACGGAACGCAGCTAACCTTATCAAAAGCAGTATCAAACAGCAAAGAGAAGCAACCTTCTATATGCTAGAAATATTCAAATTCAAGCTACTAAGTTCGATAGTGAATAAAATTTGATATACTAATTAAGCGTTATAAGAGGCGTGGCGACATAGCCAAGTGGTAAGGCCGTGGATTGCAAATCCATTATCCCCCAGTTCGAATCTGGGTGTCGCCTTTGATATTTAATAACTAATGTCACATATCCGTTAATCTGTTATGGCTGAGGAAGGGTTAGACCTTCTGTTTTTATTCTTCATATTAAAATTCTTTTAAACGACCACGATAGATTACAGCTTGCTAGCTATAAATTTATCGTAACGACTAAGTCAAGTCCAGTATAAAATCTTTGCCTGAGGAAAATTGGTTGTAATTTGGGTTTGAATAAACTCTTTTAGTTCCGTCATCGTATCACGGTTGTAAACGTACTTGACCCCACCAAACTTGTTACGTTTTTGACTGCGATTTGCCGATTCTAAATCTAGTTTGCTATTGGGATACCATGTTTGCAATACTTCTTTTGATTTGGGAGTAAAGCGATGAGTAATTAATTCAAAAGTAAGATCGCACTCAAGATCTAAAGTTTGGGCAATTTCTTCAAACAGATGAGAATAATGCTGTTGCCAATCGGCGATCGCCATTATCGGCGCGATTACTATTCCTATAGGATAACCATTCAAGGCAAGTTTGCGTATCGCCTGAAGCCTTTGAGGTACCGTAGCCGTTCCTCCTTCCAGCGAATGACTAACGGGATCGGCATTGAGGCTAACCCGACAGCGAGTATGTCCGTTGTGAGGTAAATTTAGTAGTCTTTCGACGCGATCAAATTTGCTCACCCAACGTAAATATGCTGTATTTCTAGTGCCAAAATAGCGAATGCACTCGGCTAAACTACCCGTCAGATGTTCGATTCCTAAAGGATCGGTATAGCAACTTACCTCATAGGTAGTATCTTTATCTTCCCGTTCGTAATTACTAAGATTAGCTAGAATTTGCGGGAGATTGGCATAAACTTTAACTACGGGAACGCCCGACAGACTTCCAGCCAAATAGCAATACTGACAGTGTGCGGGACAACCCTGCGCTAGATGAAATTGCCAATCGGCAGAAGGTGGTATGGGAGTTAGTTTTAGCTGACTCGGTGGCGCGTTGACTATAGCTAGAGTATTTTTAGCGATCGCATAGGTTTCTCGTTCATTCTTACCCCGCAACCCCGTAATTCTGTTTTGCGATAGTTGTTTGACGGGAATGTCAAAAGATTTTACGCGTTCAATAATTTGTTGTCCCCAATCTTGAGAGTAGGCATCGGGAGTAACTAATACCTGTTTGGGTAGCCAAAGGTTACTTTTCGCAGGGGAAGTTTTAGATTTAGCAGAACTTATAACCATTAAAAAACTGAGATCGAATAAAGATCGAATAAATAGCGTTAGATTGGTGTGGAAGTAGGTCAGAGATAAAAAGTGCGGTGAGATCGTATCTGTCTTCTTAATTTGTTTCTATGCCATGGTTTTGACCCGCCACGGGGTTAGGATTAAGGTCTTGACTGCCATTGTTCTGACTGGAGATCGCTGGAATGACCTGGCTTTTGTGAAACCATAAAATTTAATTAACTAATGTAACTTTATTTCTTTATTATTAAAAAATACTGATCTATCGACATCTGACGAAAGCCAGATTGAGCTAGTTTGTTTTTTTTGGTGATGATCGAGATACGTACTGGTTATTTAGTAGTCTGAATCTGAAAAATTGCGCGATCGCCTGAGATGAACATCGAACAGTTACGGAATAGGTACTTAGAATTAATTAATCAAGAACTACCCGCACTAGCCAAACAGCGTAAGTTTCCCGTACGTTTTAATCATTGTTTTGCCAGGATAATTCTCGATAACTTGTTTCAGTGCTGCTGGTACGAAGTGATCGACCGTAAAAAAGGTGCAGCCTACAAACAGCTATCGGTCGAACAACTACAACAAGCGATCAATCTTGCCGAAGCGATTGTTAATAACCCCGATGCTTATATCCAACAGCTAAATCAGAATAGTTTACGCTGGCGGGGAAAAGTGTAAGTTTATACCTAGAACGGCGATCGCTTCTGTATAAGCACGATATTTGTTTACAATTAATAACGTCTGCCTCGCATTTAAGCAACATATTATTTATTTCTAATGACTTTAATTCGTATCCCCGAATCGTGGGAAATATCAGAAAATCAAATTACTCCCCCCAGACTTTATTACAGTCGCCGTAGTTTTATTAAAACTCTTGTTGGGGCGGGTATTGGGGCAAGCTTATTACCTTTGGCTGGATGTCAGTCGGGTATTGGCAAGTCTGCCTCGGAGACTGAATTAGAAAAAACTATTAATCTTCCAGAAATAGATTCATACACTAACAATCCTA
The DNA here is from genome assembly GCA_015207195.1 of Pleurocapsales cyanobacterium LEGE 10410. GTDB lineage: Bacteria > Cyanobacteriota > Cyanobacteriia > Cyanobacteriales > Xenococcaceae > Waterburya. The sequence continues at coordinate 22,362 of JADEXJ010000068.1, read as the reverse complement.
AGTTTCGTCAGGTAGGTCGTCCGATAACCGAAGAAAAAGTTGCAGCACAATATAACAATTTTTATGAATATGGTGGGAATAAAAAAATTTGGCTAGATGCACAAAAGCTACCGACAGAGAATTGGCAGGTTGAAGTGGCGGGGTTAGTTAAAAATCCTCGTACCTACGATCTTGACGATCTTAAGCGAAAGTTTCCTCTAGAAGAAAGAGTATATCGCTTTCGTTGTGTAGAAGCTTGGTCGATGGTATTGCCTTGGCTGGGTTTTCCGATGAAAGCCTTGATGCAGGATGTGGAACCAACCTCTAAAGCTAAATATGTCCGCTTCACTTCGTTTTATGACCCTGAAATTACTACAGGACCAAACTTCCATCTTGGTTCATTACCTTGGCCCTATACCGAAGGTTTAACGATTGAGGAGATGGCTAACGACCTGGCTTTTTTTGCCGTAGGTATTTATGGTCATGATTTGCCCAAGCAACACGGCGCACCGCTACGGATGGTTACTCCTTGGAAATATGGCTTTAAGGGAGCAAAATCAATTGTCAAAATTGACTTTTTGGCAGAACAACCTGCTACCTATTGGAATACGCTCGATCCTAATGAGTATAAGTTTGAAGCGAACGTCGAGCCAGATGTCCCTCATCCCCGATGGTCGCAAGCCACAGAAAAGTTTATTAGTACTGGCCCTGGTTTGTCTTGGGAAATCAAAGAAACTCTACCCTATAACGGTTATGGAGAATATGTAGCGGATCTATATGCTTAAGGTCTCAATACTGTTCGGTTAGTCTTTCAAGTTATTTCGTTCGCCCCCTAAATCCCCCAATTCTGGGGGACTTTAATGAATCTTACTCCCCCAAATTTGGGGGCTGGGGGGCTTAACCGAACGGTATTGCTTAAGGTCTGTTCGAGTTTACGCAATTTTGATTTTAAGGTTAGGATAGGCTCTTAGTCAGAGATTACTCCAAGTCTCTAATACCTCGATTGGACGGGGGGGCTACTAGAATCAGGATTTTACATCCCCGTACAGCCTCTCCCATCTGCTGAATTTGATTTGCCAGTGGCAAGTCTCCCTTCAGCATCCCTTGCGGTCATTCGAGGATTAATACAGCGGAGCCTACTCTGACCGCTAGTTAGGATATTCGTAAATCTATGAGAAGATCGATTTTTAGTTTTAGTTTGGGTCTAGCTACGATCGCCCTTACCTGGGGACAAACTGGTAATGCTTTTCCTCTAAGACCTATGGCACCAGAAAGGCTAGATAATGTTGGTTTTGATAGTAAGTTAAGCGATCGCCCCCATGATTTAGAACGATGTGTTGTTGAGCGATGGCAGACTACCAATTGTCCAGAGCGAGCTACATCAGGTTGGAATGAAGCACAGCGTCAAGATTTACTCCAGGCGATCGACCACAGCCTATATTATCTAAGTACACCAAAAGCTGCCCAAAGCTATCGTAAACTAGCAAATTCTCAATTCAATTTAGATCGTGTCAGGCGATCGCTGCTGCGATTCAAAGAGTTATTGCTAACTACCGACTCTCCCACAGCCTTAGAACGGGCAGTAAAGCAAGAATTTAGGTTCTATCAGTCTGTGGGTAACGACCTGCGGGGTAAAGTAGAATTTACGGGCTATTTTGAACCTACCTATACCGCTAGCAGAGTTCGTACTCCCAAATACCGCTATCCTCTATATCGTAAACCCGCTAATTTTAACCGTTGGTCTAGTTCTCATCCCACTCGCGCTCAACTAGAGGGTAAAGATGGTTTGGCTGGCAATAAAAGTATTTTGAAAGATCGGGAATTGGTCTGGTTAAGCGATCGCTTAGAAGCCTATCTCGTTCAGGTACAGGGGTCTGCTAGGCTGAAAATGACCGACGGCACGACGATGAGCGTTGGTTACGATGGTACGACTAACTATCCCTATGTCAGTATTGGGGCGGAACTAGTCAAGGATGGAGTGTTTGACAAAGACGAGTTGAGCTTGCCCAAGCTACTAGACTATTTTGCAGCCAATCCCAAGCAGCTGAACCAATATCTCCCCCGTAATAACCGCTTTATTTTCTTCCGCAAAACCGATGGCAAGCCTCCTACTGGAAATTTAGGTGTCCCCGTGACGGGCGATCGCTCGATCGCTACCGATAAATCCCTCATGCCTCCAGGAGCATTAGCTCTAATTGTTGCTCCTGTTCCCGATATCGAGCCAACGGGAGAAATCGACACTAGGGTAGTCAGTCGCTATGTTTTAGATCAGGATACGGGTAGTGCGATTAAGGGTGCGGGAAGAGTAGATGTTTTCTTAGGTAGCGGAGAGATTGCGGGTGAAAGAGCGGGAAGACTAAATGGTAACGGTCATTTGTTCTATTTGTTACTTAAAGAATGAGATCGATCGGATTTAGTATGACTGTAAATACTTGTTCAAGAATTCTTTGAGTTCGAGCCAAGAATCTTCTGCTGCCAACTGGTTGTAAGAAGAACGTTCCTGACAAAAAAATCCATGATTGGCATTATCGTAAATTTTCAAGCTGTAATTCTTACCAAGCTCTTGAAAACGAGAGTCTATTTGTTTGATGCGCTCCCTCGGAATAAACGGATCTGCACCACCAAAGAACAAATAAACGGGAATAGTAATATCTCTAACAGCTTCTAGCCACTCATCAAGAACTACGCTATAAAAGGGAGCAGCGATTGCAATCTCGGAAGAAAACCTAGTAGCAGTATAAAAAGCCATACTTCCGCCAAAACAAAATCCCATTACGCCAATGCGATCTGAATCTACATCTACTCGCGATTTAAGATAATCTATTGTCGCTTTAATATCTTCTGACAAAGTCTTACTAAAATCGAGACCGTACATCATCGCTTTGGCTGAGGATACTTCATCATAGCCAAACTTGTTGTTTGGTAAATCACGATAATATAGATCGGGCGCGATCGCTAAATAACCTTCCTTGGCAATTCGTACTGTGACATCTTTGATGTGCTGGGTTAATCCAAAAGCCTCCATTAAAACCACAACCGCGGTCTTAGGGCTGTTTTCTGAAGGTACAACAAAGAAAGCTGGCATTAGTCCGTCATTAGTAGCGATCGTTACTTCTTTCTGTTCGATTTGCATCTGTAAACCTCCTTGAATTTACAGACACTATAGAAAAAATGCTCTGTGTGACTCTAGAACAAAGTTGCGGTATTTTAGTAAATTATTGCGATCTAGCTATTAGATATTGTCTGGGTGTCAAACCAGTAATGCGTTTAAAGTATTTGGTAAGATGGCTTTGGTCACAAAAGCCTACGGTAGCAGCAATTTCTGAGATACTGATGTTCCTCTGCTGTAATAAATACTGTGCTTTTTCAATTCGAGAAAGCAATATATATTGATGAGGGGTTTTCCCCGTGGTTTTTCTAAACAAGCGAATAAAGTAATAGGGACTCATTTGAGCGATCGCAGCTAATTCAACGACTTTCAAATCGCGGTCGAGATGTTCGTGGATATATTCAGTTACTTGTTTTAACTTCGATTTAGATAAGCCATCTCCATGACCAGAAAGTTTTGGTTTTGTGGTGCAGTATTTTCGTAACAGATGAATTGCCAATGTAGTTTTAAGACTATCGAGCAACAAATTACCGCCAATTTTACGGGACTTTAATTCATCTTTTAAGGTTGAGAAAATTCCTTGTATTAGTTCATCTTGCTGATTCATAAACTGCGGGATGAGTTTTAGGCGATCGCCATCTACTAAATCTTGACCTACTTGTTTTAACAGTGCGGGTTCAACTGCCAAGATTCCAAACTCGGCTAAATTATTCCAGTTACAGCGATGGGCAATTCCAGCAGGAATAATCGAAATATCTCCTTGATATCGCCTTTCTGTTTGAATTCTTCCGTCTAACCATCTTTCCCCAGGTGAGTTGGAAAAACCCAAGGCAATTACGTGCATAGTGTGTTGGTGTTCTAATGTCTCAAACTTGGGCTGTTGGTGAAATTCAACATGGATACCAATACCATCCCATCCTAAGCTAGAAAGTTTGGCAGGTTGAGGAACAAAATCATTTGATGCCTTTACCTGTCTGTAATCAAGAAGTTTGATTTTTGGAGTTCTCATTAAAAAAAATGAGTAGCTAACAATAACTACTCATCCTCAATTAAATTTTAGAAAATTTGTTTCCTAATTCAGGTAATGAACCTATACAGAAACAGTTTTCTTAGAGCTAGTAGACAATTCGCCTTTAGCGTATTTAGCTGCAAAATCATCTAGGGAAACCTGCTTGATCTTGCTAGCGTTGCCAGCAGTACCAAAAGCTTCATAACGTCTGAGACATACTTTTTTCATGTATGCGATCGAAGGCTTGAGGAAGTGGCGGGGGTCAAAGTTTGAAGGATCTTTGTCGGCAGCTTCGCGGATTGCAGCAGTGATTGCCAAGCGGTTGTCGGTATCGATGTTTACTTTACGTACACCACTCTTGATACCTTTTTGAATCTCTTCTACAGGTACACCATAAGTTTCGGGAATTTTACCACCATGTGCGTTGATGATATCGATCCACTCTTGAGGTACAGAAGAAGAACCGTGCATCACGATGTGTACGTTGGGCAAACGACGGTGAATTTCTTCGATTCTGCTAATAGCAAGAATTTCACCAGTAGGCTTGCGAGTAAACTTATAAGCACCGTGGCTAGTACCGATCGCTACAGCCAAAGCATCTACCTGAGTGCGCTCTACGAATTCTACTGCTTCATCGGGGTCGGTCAATAGCTGCTCTTTACTTAATGTACCTTCAAAGCCATGTCCGTCTTCTGCTTCGCCTTGACCAGTTTCTAGTGAACCCAAACAGCCTAGCTCACCTTCAACCGAAGCACCAACCGAGTGAGCTACTTTGACTACTTCTGCGGTTACGTTAACGTTGTATTCAAAGCTCGCAGGAGTTTTGGCATCTGCTTCTAAAGAACCATCCATCATGACGCTAGTAAAACCATTGCGAATCGCCGAATAGCAAGTCGCGGGGCTATTGCCATGATCCTGGTGCATTGCGATCGGAATATGAGGATAGCTTTCTGCTGCTGCCATGACTAGATGGCGCAGAAAATTTTCTCCTGCATATTTGCGTGCGCCACGAGAAGCCTGTAAGATGACGGGGCTGTTAGCTTCATCAGCAGCCTGCATAATGGAGATAATTTGCTCCATGTTATTAACATTATATGCAGGAATACCATAACCATTCTCAGCAGCGTGATCTAAAAGCAAACGCATTGGTACGAGCGCCATAAATATTCTCCCTAATTTATACTTTTGTCAAATAGTAAGTTTTTAAGAAATTTCAACTTCTTACTTGTCAATCTTAAGATATTTTTTACATCTCGACTAATTTAATTTGTTATCTTCTTTAGCTCAATGTCGATCTGACCAACTTTTTTTTAGTAATTTTCAGCCCAAAAATCCTAGTTTTTCGCGGTAAATTACCTATTATCAGCTTGTCCTCTATCCAAGCTATGACCATTGATACAAATGGAATTGTCGTTTTTAATCGAGATAATTCCTTGACGGCGTAGCTTGCCCATCAATCGGGTTACGGTAACTCTAGTAGAGCCGATCGCACTACCAATTTGAGCATGGGTAAGACTATAGGGCAAACAGCAGTTTTGTTCTTGATCGGTGCCGTATTCCTGCACCAACAAAATTAAAAAACTAGTCAGCCGATCTATAGTTCTTCTTTGACCCAAAGCACTAAGCCATAACAGCTTTCTTTGATGTTGATAGCGAAAAGCCTCATATATTTCTTGACGAAAATCGGGCCAATTTTCTAAATCCTGCCAATAGAGCCAAGCTACCTGAGTACGATCAACATGAGCATAAGCATGAATGCTAAACGAAGACTCTGTTACAATTTCAAAGGGCAACCCCGCACCAATAAAACCTAAAAACGCTTCATCCAGTTGCTCTTCTGACTCTTCTAATTCATTTAAAGAATTAAGGTCTGGTTGATTTGGAGCTTTACTTACCAAACGTACTGCCCCTCGATTGACCAAATAAATCAGCTGAGGACGGGTAGGAATCTGTTCGTCCTTAAGAAAAATGCGCTCGCGATAGTGGGTTTGCGCCCAGTCAATAATATTTTGCCAGGTCAAAATTGGGCGAGATTCCTCGGACAAATTTTCAGAAAATTGCATGGCGAGAGGCAAAATAGAATATCAACGCATATTTGATTTTACATGGATAGCAATGTATCAAATAACACTTTTTCACATAAGTTTTTTAAACTACGATTTGTTAAGGATAAATCTACTGTTTCTGTCAAAAATTTATTAAAACAAGAATTATTACAAACCCTGAGTTTGTCTCAACAATTAAATATTCAAGCAGAGCTTCAGTCTGTTGCTAAGATCCTCGAACAAAAAATAGTTCTTTCATCTCTAGAATACGGACAAGCAACATTTTCTAATCACAGCGATCGAGTTTTGTCTAAACCACGAATCAAATCAATTGTTTATAGTTGCCCGATTGTTTCTCTTGCTTCATATCTGCGCCATTCACCAGCAATAGTTACTAAGAATTTGGCAGATTTATTATCTTTAAATCAGGACAATACGAATCATGAATCTGGATTGAATTTGCAAACTAAGATAACCTCGCCTGGTTGGATTGAGTTTTATTTAGACTTTAAAGCAATTGCCAGTTGGTTAGAGCGATCGCAATTATTGATTGAAACAGCTGCCGATTCAACTGTTCTCTCAACCTTCGTAGTACCCGATCGCTTATCAAAAACCTCAGAGAACCTGTTTCCCGCTCAGTATGTCCATGCTCGCTGTTGTTCGTTGTTACGTTTAGGGGCAAGAGAGAAATTGATTACCCTAAAGGATGCTAATTTGAGAACTTGGCAGATTCAAGAGCCACAATCTATATCTTGGTTAGATCAAGAACAAAATTTATGGCTGACTAAGTTTGCAGAATACAATTTGCTCCGCCAGTTATTTGCTGTCACGGACTCCTTTGCTGGCGATTTCAATAATTGGCTAAAATTAGCTTTGAATTTAAGTTCGACCACGGTAACTTTTCTAGCTGACTGTCGCTTTTTAGGAGAGGTAAAGCAAGAATTTCCGCAACGGGCGATCGCCCGCCTGGGACTAATTGCCTTGACTCAATATTGGCTCCAAAGAATACTGATAGAAAAGCTTGGGGTAGCAGCACCGACGGAATTGTGAAGTTCGGAATTCGGAGTCAACAGTTAAAATAGATCGGCAATCAAAGAGTGTAGCGAAGATTAAAACATAGATCATGGATGCTAGTGTCGAACCAACCGTCAGCGTAATTATTCCGACCTATAACTGCGATCGCTATATCGTTCAGGCAGTTGAAAGCGTATTGCAGCAAGAAGACTGTCATTATGAGACGATTATAATTGATGATGGTTCAACCGACTCTACGGAGAAAGTATTAGAGCCATATGGCGATCGCCTTCGCTACATCAAGCAAAAAAATCAGGGAGTGGCAGCAGCCCGCAATCATGGTATAGCTGTGGCGAGGGCTAATTTTATTGCCTTTTTAGATGCCGATGATTATTTCTTGCCTGGTAAGCTGGCGCGTCAAGCAGAAATCTTACTCAAGCGTCCTGATTTGGGTATTGTCCACAGTGGTTGGCAAAGAGTCGATCAGCGCGGTAACAAATTATTAGATGTCTGTCCCTGGCTACAGATTCCCGAACTAAATTTAGCAAGCTGGCTACGTTGGAAGCCCGTATTGCCCAGTGCGATGATGTTTCGTCGGGAGTGGCTGCAATACGCGGGCGGTTTCGATCCTCGCTTCCCTCCCGCAGAAGATACTAACTTAGTTTTGAAACTAGCTCTCAAAGGTTGTAAAACAGCTTGGCTACGTCAAATTACAGTTTGCTATCGTCAGCACGAAGCGAGTGCCATGCACAAGGGATTACCCCAGGCACGTTCTTTATTAGCAGTCACCAACGATTTTTTTGCCCAGCCCAATTTATCGCATCAGGTTAGACTAATGGAACAATCCGTTCGCTATGGTACGTTAATTTGGATTGCTTGGTATCTTCATTACACAGGACATCAAACAGAAACTATAGAATATCTCAAGCAGGCTTGGAAATATCGCTCTAATTCTGGAATAGAAACTTTAATAACCTGGGTAGAAAGTTTTGCTGAATTCGCTCATAATTGGGGAGTCAAATTTAAAGCCAATGACCTAACTAGCTCAAAAGAATGGCAAGAGTTAGTTCAGTGGATGTTTCAGCAAGAGAATTTGGTTGACCAAACAACGACTTGTGATTCATGATTGACCCTCGCTAATACTAAATTTTGCTATGACTATCGCTCGTACAATCTGTCTGGGGTTTCTTACTCTAATTGTGATAGGAACCCTACTGCTAATGATGCCTTTTGCCACGGTTTCAGGAACTTGGAACAGTTTTATCGTGGCTTTGTTCACCTCCACCTCCGCCGTATGTGTAACTGGTTTAGCAGTAGTAGACACAGGGAGCGACTTTTCTTTTTGGGGACAGTTAACAATTCTGTTGTTGATTCAAGTCGGTGGCTTGGGCTACATGATGACCACGACTTTTTTGATTTTGCTTCTGGGACGAAAATTTGACTTGAGACAAAAGTTTGCCATTCAAGAATCTTTTGATCGACCTTTCTTGCTGGGAAGTAATTACCTAGTGCGATCAATTATCGCCACTACGATGATTTTTGAACTTACTGGGATCTTTTTATTACTACTAACGTTTGTCCCCGAACACGGCTGGTCTGAGGGCTTATGGTACTCTATTTTTCACAGTATTAGTGCCTGGAACAATGCAGGCTTTAGTCTCTTTGCTGATAGTTTGGTTGGCTATCGTTCTGACTGGATTGTCAACTTGGTTATTTCTGGCTTAGTTATCTTCGGCGGTATTGGCTATCAAGTAATTATTGAAATGTACTCCTGGTTAGTTAATGTCATCAAGCGCAAGCCCGAAAGATTCTGCTTTTCGCTTAATTTTAAAGTGGTAGTTAGCACCACCATTTTGCTGCTAATTGTCGGCACCGCTGCATTTTTTCTGACTGAGTTAAACAATCCTGCAACCCTACAGCCTTTTAGTTTTGAAAACAAGTTGTTGGCTGCTTGGTTTCAGTCGATGACTACCAGAACTGCTGGATTCAATAGCATTGATTTGGGAAACATGACCACTGCGGGTCTGTTTATTACTATGGGATTTATGTTTATTGGTGCAAGTCCTAGCGGTACAGGAGGCGGTATTAAGACAACAACCTTCAGAATCATGTACAACAGCACTAAGTCAGTCTTAAAAGGAAAAAACGAAGTAATTCTCTACCAAAGAGAAGTCCCCAGTACTCTGATTTTAAAAGCGGTAGCGGTGGTATTCGGTACGGCAGCATCAATTGTTTTGGTGACAATTTTAATCTCTGCTATTGAAACTCAGTTTGATTTCCTATCCATCCTTTTTGAGGTGATTTCTGCTTTTGCTACGGTAGGCTTATCAACTGGCATTACCTCTAGTTTTGCCTTTGCCTCCAAAGTAATTTTGGTATTTGCCATGTATGTTGGTAGGGTGAGTATTTTGATTGTAATTGCTGCCATCATTGGCGATCCTAGTCCCAGCAATCTACAATATCCTGAAGAGAATTTGTTGGTAGGTTAATAGAGCAAAAATAACAACTGTTTACTTAACAACTGTTTACTTGTTCGATCTAAAGTGCAGTTCGCTCACAAGTCTTGAAGGTACAAATTGACTAATGTTTAGGCTTCACAATTGCCCTAACTGTGATATAAATATTAAGGATTGTGAAAGAAACTCATATTTCAGAACATTTCTGCGACGGCGATGGATTGGCTTACTATTGCTGTCAAAAACCAAATATTTATTAACGATCCGTGCTATTTCGATTGTCCCAACTTGAGGATAAACAAAATGGCGGAGTATTCTATGATTTTTCTTGCTTGCGTAGGAACGTAAGTGCTAGACCTTCATGCGTATCTAACGAAGTGAACACAACCCCTACTCAACAAGGTAGGGTGTAGTTTACACTAATTTGTTCGGCGAGATCGTTTCGGGAGCCCCACATGAATAACACACAAATCGCCAAATAAACCTTATGACAGCAGTATTTCCCAAAAATTTAGAGTCTTCTAAATCTCTACAGTTGGATGACGATGTAAAATTAAGAGACATTATCAATACCTTACCTAAAGAAGTTTTTATTAAAAATTCTCGCAAGGCTTGGTCTAAATTAATTATTAATGTCTTGTGCGTTGCGCTAGGTTACTGGACAGTGGCGATCGCGCCCTGGTATTTATTGCCTTTCGCCTGGGTATTTTTAGGTACTAGTTTACAAGGCTTTTTTGTAATTGCTCACGATTGCGGTCATCGTTCCTTTTCTAACCGCATTTGGGTAAACGATTTGGTAGGACATATCATGACTCTACCTCTCATCTATCCCTATCACGCTTGGCGTATCTTACACAACCATCACCATAGGCACACTAACAAACTAGATGTAGATAATGCTTGGGTTCCCTTCACCGCTGAAACCTTTGATAGTTCTTCTAGTGCTATGCAATGGTTATATCGCAGAATGCGCGGTTGGTTTTGGTGGCTGGGTTCAATTATACACTGGGGGAAACTGCACTTTAACTGGCAGAAATTTGCAGGAAAGCAAAGGAAACAGGTTCGTTTTTCAGTCCTCTTAGTCTTAATAGTTGGGGGATTAGGTTATTCAGCTTTGTTTTTGGCTACTGGAATTACAGGTTTGATTAAGTTTTGGCTGATGCCTTGGCTGGTTTACCATTTTTGGATGAGTACCTTTACTATGTTTCACCATACTATGCCCGAAATTCCTTTCAAGCCAGAGGAAGAATGGAACGAAGCTCGCGCTCAACTATCAGGTACTGTCAACTGTAAATATCCTTGGTGGGTAGAATTTCTCTGCCACGATATCAACGTACATATTCCGCATCATCTAACTACGGCTATTCCCTGGTATCACCTACGTCAGGCTCATCAAAGTTTGGTAGAGAATTGGGGCGAATATCTCTACGAAGACTGTACTTTTAACTGGGAATTAATTCAGAAAGTAACGACAGTTTGCCATCTTTACGAAGAGCAAGACAACTATCAAAGCATCGAGAGCCATCGCCTATTAAAACACAATGTCGTAGGCAAGAGCTAATCATTTTAAGTTCGTAACCAGGCTAGCGAACTAAGATGTAACAAGATGTAAATCGAGTTACCGTTGGTGAATTTTCAAAACCAGACAGTCAAAAGTATTTGACTTCTGACTTCCACGAAGCGGTACTAGCTGTAGGGATATAGTCATCAACTATGTCCCTTTGTTATAGATAAAAGATAAAAATCTGCATTTAACTCAATAAATTCTTAGACAACTACCAGAAAATTTAGTTCGATTTCTCGATTCAACAAGCTATAACTTTTTATTATATAATTCTCTAAAACTAAAGACTATTAACTACTATCCTGGGGTTTGGGGATTGAACTTATGAGAACCACACCATGACAAAATTTTGCCAATAGTACCTTGGTTTTCTTTTGATTTAGAATCAGTCCTGGACGAAGATATATTGGAAACTGTTAGAATCATTCCTGCTGCTTGAGGAGAGAAGTTGCTGTTGAAAATAGTTGCGGAATCATAAATCGCTCCTACAAGACAAGCATTTTCTAAGTTTGCTCCTCTTAGATTTGCTCCTCTTAAATTTGCCTGTCGTAAATTTGCATCCCTCAAATTTGCTTGAGCTAAGTTTGCTTGGGCTAAGTTAGCTTCTTCTAAATTAGCTCCTCTTAGATTAGCAGATCTTAAACAACAGTTTTGAAAGTTAGACAGACCAAGATAGGCTCTTTCAAAGCTAGCTTGAGATAAATTGCAGTTGCTCCAGTTAATTTCCACTAAATTGGATTCATTCAAGTTAATTTGCTCTAAGTTGCTCCCTGTTAAATTGACTGCAACCAGAATTGTCTGTCGAAAATTTCTTACACCTGCACCATAGTTATTAATAAACTCATTTTTATTTTGTACTTTAAACATAATTGTGAATTTATAATGTATTTTATGTATTTATATCATAAATATAACTTTGGATAGATGATATTTGTTCAGCTAAATTGCTGAAAAACATTAAATCTCAAACACAGAAAATATTACTAAGCAATTGTTCCGAAACAAAAAATTATCAAACAAGAGTTTGCTAGTAAAACATGGCTATAAGCAGTTAATTCATTGGCGATGGTTGTCTATAAAGTATGGGTCAAATTTTTATAAAAAGACTGTTAGTAACAATACCAACCTTGATTGCTATCAGTATAATCATTTTTACTATCCTGGTATTGGCACCTGGAGACCCCTTAGGTGAATTTGCTTCCAATCCAGCTATTACGGCAGAAGTCAGAGAAAATATACGTAGATCGTTAGGTTTGGATCGACCTGCTTATATACGTTATTTTAAATGGTTTGGTTCGTTTATTCGAGGGGACATGGGCTATTCTTTTAATAGTAGAAGTCCTGTGGCAGAATTGTTATGGCAGCGGTTACCAACTACTCTTTTAGTGGTTGGTTTAGCCTATATTATTGGTTTGTTAATCGCTTTTCCCTTGGGTATTATCTCGGCGGTTAAACGCTATTCAATTACAGACCAAATAATTACTACGATCGCCTTTCTGGGATTTTCGATCCCGCCCTTTTTTACGGGTTTGCTCTTTATTATTATTTTTAGCGTTCGGCTAGGCTGGTTTCCCTTTATTTTTAACAGTACTCTACAGGTAACAGACTGGCAGAGCTTAATTGCTCAAATAAGACAGTCAATTATGCCCATATCCGTTTTGGCTTTATATCATGCAGCAATTTTGATGCGCTTTATTCGTTCGGCAGTTTTGGACGAGTTGCAGCAGGAATATGTTAGAACGGCTTTGTCAAAAGGGTTGAGCCAATTTGCTGTAATAAAAAGTCATGTGTTGCGTAATGCTTTGATTCCCGTGGTTACTTTGATTGCTTTAGACATTCCGACTATTTTTACTGGTGCCTTAGTTACAGAACAGGTGTTTCGCGTACCAGGTATTGGGGCATTATTAATCGAGTCGATCTATCGTAGCGATACCCCAGTGGTGATGGCAATTACCTTTATCTACGGTATTCTAATCGTGCTATTTAATTTGATTGCCGATTTGATCTATGCCGTACTAGATCCGAGAGTTAAATATTAATCAGTCGGTAGTTAGTAGTTAGTAGTTAGTAGTTAGTAGTTAGTAGTTAGTAGTTAGTAGTTAGTAGTTAGTAGTTAGTAGTTAGTAGTTGGTAGTCGAGAAAGTGACAGTAATTGAAAGGCAAACTTCAAGTAATTTGTGGCTGGATAGTTGGCGGAAGTTTAAGCGCGATCGCCCCGCAATTTTTGGCTTAATCACCATTTCAATTATTGTTCTGGCGGTAATTTTTGCCCCTTTAGTTTATACAACTTCTGCGGATAAAATTGACTTTTTAGCATCTTCTTCGCCTCCAAGCTGGCAACATCCTTTTGGTACTAACGATCTCGGACAAGATCAGCTAGCCCGAATTTTGCTAGGTGGAAGAATATCTTTAGCCGTTGGGATTGCTTCAATGTTAGTAGCAATATTTTTGGGAACAATTGTTGGCGCGATCGCAGGATTTTATGGCGGTGTTGTCGATGGCGTTTTGATGCGAATTACTGACTTGTTTTTAGCCTTGCCTCAGTTGCCTTTGCTGTTGCTGATTGTTTATTTGTTCCGCGAGTCAATGAAGCAATTAGCGGGTGCTGAATTAGGCGTATTTATTCTAATCGTGCTGTTAATCGGCAGTTTAAATTGGATGTCTGTCGCCAGATTGGTTAGAGCAGATTTTCTCAAGCTGAGAGAGATGGAGTTTGTCAGCGCAGCGAGAGCGATTGGTGCCAAGCCAACCAGATTAATTTGGATTCATCTGTTTCCTAATGTCTTGAGCGTGATTATCGTGGCTGCAACTCTGGCGGTAGGTAATGCGATTATTACCGAGTCTACTCTTAGTTTTCTTGGTTTGGGTTTTCCGCCCGATGTACCAACCTGGGGACGAATGTTGTTTGAAGCCAAAGATTATCTAACCTCCGCTCCCTATATGGCAGTTTTTCCTGGTATGGCAATATTTTTAACCGTATTGAGTATTAACTATATCGGCGATGGACTTAGAGACGCTTTCGATCCTAAAAGCTAATATTTTAACTTAACTCCGTAATGCTATAAGTCTCAATCGATGTACTTGGCACAAATTTATCTGTCGATCAGAGCTTGGTAGTGATGATTCCAAACGTCTGCGGGATCTTTAGCATTGACATTGAGATGAACCATCCAGCCAAATATATTGGGATGAAACTCACCGTTGACAGCATCACATTCTGCTTTGGTGGCAATAGGACTTGTCGGACCAAACCTCGGTAAACCATTTTGCGTCATTTTCCACTGGGACTCATCCCAGATCGGTACTGGGGTACAAATATTAGTGTGTAGATGCCAACGGGCGATCGATAGGGGAATTCTACGATTTAGCTCTTCCATTGTCGCTTCACCAGGAGCAGTAAACATGACTCCCAGAAGTTTCAAAGATTTATCAGCCTGTCTCTCGTAAAGCAAAGCACCAGGTTGTTGAGGATCGAGTCGCCAAGTTTCCCAAAAAGAAAGCCCAGGATTGACGTAATGCACGATGGAATAATCATCTGAATTAGGGGGGAATTTCCAATATCCTGCTGCTTCAGCACTGCTAACTTTACTATATTTTTTGATTGCTTTAGCGACGGCTAGCTGTAACTCCTCAGCGCGATTGAGTTCTGGAGCGGTTGCTCTACGTTCGGGAGTAAGGCGAAGGTGAGGATCGTTAGCTCCCATTGGAGCCATCGTACCGTATGTTTCTCCGAAGGTAGCAGAAGAAGATGACCCGATGTTTGCCTGTACGGGGGATGAAATCCAGCCAGTGCCAAAATTAAAATTCCAGCTAAATATAGTTAATAGACAGGCGATCGCGCCAATCGTAACTGCTGTTTTAAATTTTATCTTGAGTAACATTTGCTTATAGTCTGATAAATAATTCTATTGAAATAAGACGAAGCCTACAAATAACTTTGAACGAGCGAAAAATGTATTCGTAATAGTCACTACCACAACTACAAACCCAACTTAGCTAGCGATCGCTCAAAAAATTTTTCTCAAACGCTCCTATGGCATCGTTCTTTATGGTTTCTTTTATACTACGACCTGAAGATAGGGTAGTTGGTTCCGTATTTTTGAGGCAATTGCTAGTATTGATTCGAGTCGGAAAATTATCTTGCTGTAATCATGACCAACGTTTCTTTTCTGAACTGATACAGCGGTTCTGGTGGGGTTCGTTCCCTAATTAAAATAATCGAGGCTAAAATGGCGGAATCTTTACGCCTTATCTTAAAGTCTATGAAACTGCAAATATTATCTGTAATAACTACAATAGCTACTATTGCTGTATCTATACCCACTCAGGCTGAAAGTTTAAGCGATTTGAATCAACTTTTAGGTACCAAAAAATGTTCTCAATGCGATCTCAGTAACTCAGGTTTGGTACAGGCTAACTTAACAGGAGCAGATTTAGTACGGGCAAATTTAGCAGGGGCAAATTTAAGCCAAGCTAACTTAATGGGGGCAGATCTGACAGGAGCAAATTTAACAGGTACATCTCTTTTCGGTGCAAATTTGACGGGAGCAAATCTGACAGGAGCAAATTTAACAGGTACAGATCTGAGAAATGCTTACGTTGGCAATACTAATTTTGCCGAGGTAGATCTAAACTCTGCTCATATGGATGGGATTAAAGGACTTGCGGAGACGGCTGCTTCTGCCGAACAGTTTCATCGGTGGGGTGTACGAGAAGCCGAACAAGGTAACTATAATCGAGCGATCGCCCATTATCGTAAAGCAATTAAACTCGATCCCGAATTAGCTCCAGCTTATTTAGGTTTGGCAATTATTCAATACAACTTTGATCGCCGAGGGGAAGCTAAGAGAAACACTGAAATAGCTGCCAAATTATTTAAAGAACAGGAACATCAATTAGGTCACCAAACAGCCCTCGATTTTCAACAAAAGATGGCTATGATTCAAGAAGCCGAAGACAATGCTGCACAGCAAGAAGGTGGAATGGGTAACGTCGGTAAGTTTATGGGTGGTATTGGCTCATTGTTGTTAAGATTTTTGCTTTAGTCAGCCTGTATTTAAATTCTCTCTTGCCCAAAGTGCAGCAGCGATGCGATCGCGCAGTTCTAGTTTGCTCAAGATTTGGGTAATGTAATTTTTTACCGTACCGATACTCAAATGTAGGGTATGAGCGATTTCGCGGTTGTTTTTACCCTGACCGATTAATTGCAAAACTTCCAGTTCTCTTGAGCTGAGGCGATCGAGATATTTACTATTTTCTGGGTCAACAGGTCTAATTTGAGCAAAAACCTTGGGCGCGATCTCTGGGCTTAGTTGAGCATAACCTCGATAAACTGCCCGAATTGCCATCGCCATTTCTTCAGAAGGCTTGCGCTTGAGGAGATAGCCTGTTGCCCCTGCTTGAAGAGACTGTCCGATATATTCATCATCGTCAAAAGTGGTTAGGACTAAAATTCGCATCCAGGGATAACGCTTTACAATCTCTTGAGTAGCGGTGACTCCGTTACAGATAGGCATTTGCATATCCATCAAGATTACGTCTGGCTGGAGTATTGTAGTTAAAGCGATCGCTTCCTTGCCATTGCTAGCCTGTCCGATAACTTCTAAATCTGCTTCGATAGAGAGTAAGGTAGCTAAACCCTTACGAAAAAGGTCTTCGTCATCTACCAGTAATAACCTAATCATTGGGGGATGGTAACTAAAATTCGTGTTCCCTTACCAGGTGTGCTGTCTATATCCAATCTACCCCTTAGTATTTGCACTCGTTCCATCATACCTTTAAGACCAAAACCCTGATTCAAGGGTGAGCCAGAATCGACTCGTTGCCGATCGAAACCAATACCGTTATCTTCTAGTTTGAGAATAATTTGTCTTCCCGTCGAATATCCTTGAAAACTGACTTGAGAAGCATTGGCGTGTTTTTGAATGTTAATTAGTCCTTCTTTGACTAGGCAGTAAATTTGGTGACTGGTAGCTAAACTTAGCTGTGGTAAATTTATGTTCCACTGAATCTCGATAGTGCGATCGCTTCTAACTTGTTCGATTAAATTATTTAAGGCGCGGTCTAGATCGAAGTTATCACGCCTCATAGTTTGTACCGCATGACTCACATCTTCAATACACTGAGAAGAAAGCATGATAGCGGTATCAATGGCTTGAAAAGCTCTTTCTGGGTCGCGATCGCGTAATTTTTGCGCCACTTTCAACTGAATATCTAAGTTGGTTAAAGTATGTCCTAGAGAATCGTGAATATCGCGAGCAATTCTAGTTCTTTCTAAGTTTTTTGCCAATATTTCTACCTGTTCGGCTAAAGCTTCTGCTCGTTTACGGCTTTTATATTCCGCTACAATTACCGAACTTAAGAAAATGGTGAAAATGCTAATTGCTACATAAAGTCCCAGGGAAAAAACAAAAATGGTGCTGAGATTATAATTACCGAAGCCAAAAGGTGGTTTAAAACCTACCGATAGCTCTTGAAACTCCCGAATCTCTGAAAAACATTCACTAGCAACCCAACCGACACCACTCAATACAGTGATATAGATAATACTTCTACCGCCCAAAAGAAAAAAGCTTTTCGCAAGATACAAATAAAGCAATAAATCTAAACTGACATTCAGAAAATTAGCCCAAACAATCGCTACCATTGCGAGTAGTATATAGCTCTGTCTAAACTTCAGAGGGCGATTTACTGGGATTATCCAGCTTGAAACTATAAAAACACCGTATACAGCGAGATTAAATAGCAGCTTGTCCGAACCTGCGGTTATCGCCATGATTAAATGAACCGCAATAAATAGCCACTCTATGTAGCGCAGTCTCCAAATCAGAGAAGGAGAGAAATCAGCAACTGGCTTAATCTTCATAATCAAACAGCGATCGCTTCGCTAACGCGATTTTCTATCCATACCTTAAAACAGATCTTCAGTACAGACTAGATGACTGTGGTCATGTGTTTGCAAAACAACTATCAATTCTCAATCGAAAAATGTTGCGGGAGAGACTTTAAAGCGTTCTGCTAATACCTGTATTTGTCTGACATTTAGTTTGCGCTTGCCACTAAGAATTTCTGATACTACTCCTTGCGAACCGATTTCAGGTAATTGTGACTGTGATAACGAATGTTCTTCCATTAGATATGCTAGGGCATCTATTCCCCGACAGTTTGGTAGTGGATAATGTTCGTTGTCATAGGCTTCGATTAAGATTCCTAAAGTGTCTAGCAAGCTATACAAGGGATGTGATTCATCTTCTCCTATTTCGTCTAGTAAACTATTAAGTCTTTCTACTGCGCGATCGTATTCTGATTCATTAGTGATAGTTAAATAAGGCGCAACTTCTAACCACTGCTGTTTTAACTTCGGTGCGATAGCTTTCATGATTTCCAGGTATTTTTATCGTATTCTGTATGAGTTAGTATGTGTCGAATGTATATTTTATGACGATTGAAATGAATTGCTGCAATTAGTCGATACTTGTTTCCTCCAATATTAAACACAACTAATTTATTGACTTGATCGACAGAAGGAAAAGTCGCCTTTAATTGAGCAAAATTATCAAAATTATTTTTTTCTACGATCTTTGACCATCTTTCTAAAGCAGTTTTACTATCAGGATATTTTTGCCAAAAAGTTCTTAAAGTTTTTCTAGTAATCAAGTGCATTTAAACATTGTATCTCATGTTGAGATGGCAACCTATAGCACTCTGAAAATTTTGGTAAAAAAAAGCGATCGCTTCACTAACGCGATTTTCTATCCACACCTTAAAACAGATCTTCAGTACAGACTAGATGACTGTGGTCATGTATTTGCATGACTGCGGACAATTGGCAGGCAAGATTTACCTCAGTATTGTTAATGCTGTAGTCATTCCTCACATCAAAATGAACCTTATCACTAAATTAACCTTAACTCTAACTGCTGCGTTAGCGCAGCTTAACGGAGTTATCGCTATTAGTTCTCCTACCGTTGCTCAAGAGATCGACCGCAATACTCTCTGTCATAAATTTCCGCTCAACTTTCGTTGTGAAGATTTTGAAGCATCCAAATCAACATCACAAACATATCAACTAGATCGCGATAGTTTCTGTGATAAATTCCCCCTAAATTCTCAATGCCAACAACCGCCACTTCAGGTTATTAAGCTTAATCTAGACCGTTCGGGAGAAGATGACGAATGGGTACAGCTGGAAAAACGAGCTGGTAAAATCAAACTACAACATACCACTAGAGTTAAAGATGGTTTGGCTTCAGGAGTTCTCAATGGTGCTTTGGGTTTAGTTCCTTTTCCCTTACCATTTATCGAAGCTAATAAATACAACTGGAAAGATCATCGAGTGACAGGAGTAAGCTTTAAAGGCGATCGCTGTAAAACAGAAAGCTGTGTAATTACAGGCAAAGATACTCTGGTTTTGCCCGAAGATACTAATGTCTCTTCAGGATTATTTACTATTGACTATCGAGAAAAGGATCTCAGGCGATCGCTCTCCTTCAGAATTCCTGAAGATACTAAAGTGGAAACCATCGAGACGATAACTGTTGAAACTGGCGGGCATTAATAGCTTGTTGGAAGCTAAAAGCAAATTGTCTTTTCTGTTCATCCCACGGTCTATTTTCTTAGCAAAGGTTGTCTTTCAACCATTGGTAAATATCTTCGTAGTTAATCTCGGCGAAGTTGGTGGCATCTACCCTCAAGGTGCGATCGCAAATATCGACAATTTCGTAACCGCCTTGCTTCCAATTAGCCTCCATCTCCTCCGATATCAGGTGGTCTACATGACCAGGATGCCTGTCTCCAGAGAGCGATCTCGCTTTAAATCGAGCTAAAGCTAGAGCTATTGGGGCATAACAATGAATTTGTAGCAAACTACAGTGATATTTATCCTTGAGATTCTTCAACCTCTCTGTATCTTGGTGTACTTTAAAATTACTTTCGATAACCACAGAACGACCCGCAGCTAAAATTTTATCGGTTGCCAAATAGAGCAATTGGTAGCTGGCAAGACCAAACTGTTTGGAACGCTGGCGGTTGCCATATCCCAAGGAATCAAACAAAGATTCTTTAAAATCATCTCGACCAAAGACAGGTAAAGAAAAACGTTTGCCGATCTGGTTAGCTAGAGTGGTTTTACCAGTACAAGACCAGCCAGAGACAATAATCAAACTAGGTTTCATACCGTGAAATTTTAGTTTTTTTGCACTCAAGAAGTTTGCTGAGGGTCAACTTCGGACTGAAAAGCTGCGATCGCTTCTTTACACCATTCGACCCATTGTGTCTCGTAACGAATGCCCCGTCTCAAGGTAAGGTACATACATTTGTCTTCCGTAGACATTGGCGACGATCTGACTTCTCGTTCCATCTGTTTGTAGGCTGCTAGTTTTTCGGCGTGGATTTGCTGACGGCGTTTGAGTTCTTTAATAATTATTTCTGGTGAAACTAAGTGCGCTGCTAGCACCTTTACTAGTAATTCCTCCCTGATCGCCATCGGTTCTGATGGTTCGGCAATCCAGGTGGTTAATATCTCTTTGCCGATTGTAGTTATACGATACAGCTTTTTGTCGGGACGACCTTCTTGAGGAACGATCTCTGGTGCGATCGCTCCCTGAGTTTCTAATTTACCTAACTCGCGATATACCTGTTGTTGGCTAGCTTTCCAGTAGTGATTGGGACATTCGGTAAATTCCTTCCACAAATCGTAACCGCTATAAGAGTCATTGCCCAATGTCGCCAGAATTGTATGTGATAGTGCCATTGCAGTGATTGGTTAGAACCAATTTTGGTTTTGCTCGTAAACAAATTATAAATCTCTCGTTGACATACACAACTTGTTGAATATATATTGTTGACATACACAACTTGTTGAATATCAATAAATTGTATATTAAATAACCATTTATTACCAGATGGTGAAGCAAATGAACTCAAAGCAGTCGCCTCAAGCAGAGGCTATAAATGGATTAGTTAGGAATACTCGCTACCGATTTGAATTTCCTTCGATGTCAGCCAAAAAAGTTTCAGCTTGGCAATTATTGTTAGCCAGCATCATACTTTTAGGACTGGGTTTTAGCTTGGGAAAAATCTCGCCATCGCAACCCAGGGCAAAACCAGTAGCTAGCAGTAAGCAAACTAATATTCTGCCTGTCAAAACTATAGAGATCGCACCAGTTAACTCTTACTCTACTACCCAAACCTATACGGGAGAGGTAACGGCATTACGTACCAGCGAGGTGGGCTTTGAACGGGGAGGAAAATTAACTGAAGTATTGGTAGAAGAAGGCGATCGCGTTTCGAGAGGAACAACCTTAGCCAAACTGGATACTTCTAATTTAGAAGCCCAGCGTCAGGGATTGATGGCACAAAAAGAACAGGCACAGGCGGTTTTAGCCGAACTAAAAAATGGTGCCAGAAGCGAACAAATCGCAGCAGCAGAGGCAAATGTCAGGGATCTGCAACAGCAGTTAGAACTGGAAAAACTCAAAAGTTCTCGTCGCCAATATCTGTATGATGAAGGTGCGATCGCCCGTGAGGAGTTGGACGAAATCGCTTTCAACCAAAAGGCTTTAAGAGAACGGTTAGCCAATGCCAAAAGTAATTTAAACGAGTTACAAAACGGCACAAGGATCGAACAAATTACCGCCCAGCAAGCAGCAGTAGATCGACTGACTGCCGAGATTGAAGATTTAAACATTACCATCGCCAAAAGTACCCTTGAGTCTCCGTTCGATGCAATCGTCTCTACTCGTAACCTAGATGAAGGAACGGTAGTCGAACCTGGGACATCTATTGTCCGTTTAGTGGAAAATTCATCACCCGAAGTTAAGATCGGCGTACCTATTGCCGTTGCTTCTCGAATGCAGCCAGGTAGCGATCGCCAGGTAACAATTGGCGGACAGGAGTACGATGCAACCGTTCGTTCTGTCTTACCCGAAGTAAATACCGCCACCCGCACTAGAACCGTAGTTCTTAAATTATCCCCCACGGCAGCAACTGAGGTATCGCCAAAGCAAATTGCTCGTTTACAGGTTACTCAAACCAACAAGATCGATGGTTACTGGTTGCCCATCACCTCACTAGTCAAAGGCGATCGCGGTTTGTGGTCTTGTTATGCTTTGGTGACAGAAGATGGCGAAAGTAAAGCAGAACGCAGATATTTAGAATTGTTGGAAACCTGTCTCATATACACATCT
>JADEXJ010000315.1 GCA_015207195.1 Pleurocapsales cyanobacterium LEGE 10410 | reverse complement strand
TCCAAAAACCTCCAAAAGGGTTGATACGCTAATTAAAATAGCGATAGATTTAATCAATCCCAAGCATCTTCGTAACTGGTTTGCCCACTGCTGTTATTGTCCCTCATAAACTTGCAAACCGCTGTATCTATCGTTTAGCAGGAAGAGATAGACAAAATTCCGCTTCTTACTATACTCCCGAATCTCTAACTCGTTGTTTGGTCAAGTATTCCCTCAAGGAGTTACTTAAGGATAAAACTGCCGATGATATTCTCAATTTGAAAATTTGCGAACCAGCAATGGGAAGCGCAGCCTTTTTGAATGAGGCAATTAATCAATTAGCTGAGGCTTATTTAGAAATCAAACAAAAAGAATTAGATCGGCGCATCAAACAAGAAGATTATCTGCAAGAAAAGCAGAAAGTCAAGATGTTGTTGGCGGATCGAAATGTATTTGGCATTGACTTAAATCCCGTCGCGGTAGAGTTAGCCGAAGTATCCTTATGGCTCAATTCTATTTATCAAGGGGCGCACGTACCTTGGTTTGGAATGCAGCTACACTGCGGTAATTCCCTAATTGGGGCGCGTCGTCAAGTTTACGATCCTGGTTTGATTCCCCAAAGTAATAGGCATAAAAACTATTGGTATGACAACGAACCCCAGCGCGTTTTGTTAACCGAACAATTACCCGAAAAATCAATCTTTCATTTCCTGTTACCCGATCCAGGGATGGCTAACTATACCGACAAGGTAATCAAACAGTTAGCACCCGACAATATCAAAAAGATTAAAGATTGGCAGAAAGAATTTTGCAAAGAAGCTTATGAAGAGTTTCAAATCGAACAGTTAATTAGCTTAAGCAAAAAGATCGACGAACTTTGGCAACGCCATGTCAAAGAACAGCGCAGGATGAGGAACCGTACCACCGATCCTTTAGCTGTATTTGGACAAGACGAGAATAAGTTACAGCGAAGTAAATTGAGTCAGAAAGACAAAATACTGGCTCAAGAAAGAATGTCCGAAGGTGTGGGTAATTCCAGTGCTTATCGGCGATTAAAACTGGTAATGGATTATTGGTGTGCTTTGTGGTTTTGGCGCATCGAACAAGCCGATTTATTACCTACTCGTAGTGAATATTTGATGGAGCTTTCTGTCATTTTAGGAGAAATGCCCATCGCCCCAGAAAAACAGTTAGATATACCTTTATTTCCCGAAACTACGCCAGAAGCAGAAGCCCAAGAATTTATTACCAAACATGGTTCGGTTAATTTAACCATGCTCTGTAGTCGCTATCCGAGATTGCAGTTAGTAGAAGAAATAGCTAAAGAAAAAAGATTCTTTCATTGGGAATTAGAATTTGCCGATATTTTTGCCGATAATAATGGTTTCGATTTTATCTTAGGTAATTCACCCTGGATAAAAATAGAATGGCACGAAGGCGATGTATTAGGCGATGCCGAACCTTTATTTGTGTTAAGGAAGTTTTCTGCTAGTAAGCTAGGAAAATTAAGAGAAGAAACTTTTACTAAATATTCTCAGTTACAAGCTGATTATTTTAATGTTTATGAAGGTTTAGAAGGAACACAGGATTTTCTCAATGCTTATCAGAATTATCCACTATTAAAAGGAACACAAACTAATTTATTTAAGTGTTTTCTTCCTCAAGGTTGGTCTAATAGTAATAAGAATGCCATTCAAGGTTTTCTCCATCCTGAAGGAGTTTATGACGATCCAAAAGGAGGTCATTTCAGAAAACGTATATATCAGACTTTGAAACTACATTTTCAATTTCAAAATGAACTGAATTTGTTTACAGATATCGACCATCATAATAAATTTAGTATTAATATATATGGCTCTAAAAAAACAATCCTAATTTTATTAATATAGCAAATATTTTTTCTCCTCAAACTATAAACATTTGTTTTGAGCATGATGGAAATGGTGAAGTTCCAGGAATTAAAAACGATGAAAATAAATGGAATACTGATGGTCATGCTTTAAGAATTATTCATATCAATCAGCAAATACTCAATTTATTTGCTCAACTTTACGATGGAGAAAATACACCTGCTTTGCAAGCTCGTCTTCCAGCACTACATTCTCAACAATTATTGAATGTATTAGAAAAATTTGCCATACAGCCTCAGCGATTAAAAGATTTAGAGGACGAATATTTTTCATTAGAAATGTGGCATGAAACTAACGCCCAGAGAGAAGGAACAATTAAACGCAACACTTGTTTTCCTGCATCAGCCGAACAATTAGTTCTTTCGGGTCCTCATTTTTATGTAGGGCAACCTCTATATAAAACTCCTAGAGAAGTGTGTAAGATCAACAGCCACTATGATGTTTTAGATTTAAGCTTCATTTCCGATGACTATCTACCTCGTAGTAATTACATCCATGCTTGCAATGTCAATGAGTATCAAAATCGGATACCAAGAGTTAGTTGGGTTGAAGAAGGAGAAAGCGAACCAAGGAAAGTAACAGAATATTATAGATTTGTAAATAGAAAAATGCTTTCTCAAAGTGGAGAAAGAACTTTAGTGTCGAGTATTTTTCCTGAAGCTATTGCACATATTGATGGCTGTTTTTCTGTAGCCTTTTCAAATAAAACTAAATTACTTTCATTTAGTTTTTTAGCTAATACCATAGCTTATGATTTTTGGGTGAAAACTACTGGTAAAGCAACTTTAAGAGGAGATTTAATTAATCAATTTCCTTTACCAAAACTAGAATGCAATGTTCAAAATAGTATCTTTGTTAGAGGTTTAGCACTAACTTGCCTAACAACTTATTACGCCGAACTCTGGGAATCAGCCTACACCCCAGAATTCAATCGAGACACCTGGACAAAACAAGACCCCAGATTAAATAACCAATTCTTCCATAACTTAACCCCCAACTGCTGCGGGGGCGACAACCAAGTCACAAAGTAGACTGGATGAGGGAAGCAGCCTTCATTCCCTTAAGATAATAAGACATTTTGTGAGGCGAAAAATGAAGTAATTCATGAATTATATCCTGAAAAAATG
>JADEXJ010000314.1 GCA_015207195.1 Pleurocapsales cyanobacterium LEGE 10410 | reverse complement strand
CTACTTTTGTAGTTTCTAACCAATCTAGGCTAGTTAAGATGATCAGGAAGGATAAAAAAAGTGTTGATATAAAAATTATTGATACATTCCCATTGCCCCTCTTTATTCTATTACAATAAATTAGGGCAAATGACAAACTGAATAAACCTAAAAAGAAAGGTGCATATAGCCGATTCAAGTATCCAGACTCAATTGACAAGTTGAAAAATAAATTTAAAATTCCTTCAAAATTTAGAAATCCAGCTAAAGCAAATCCTAAAAGAATATTTATCCATCTATTATTGTGCAGAATACCAAGTTTCATATTCTTTTTAAAAAATAACGCCCAATAATCATGATTGTAAGATTATACAGTGCAAAAGTGATGACTGTACCCAATGCTATTCCCTCTATTCCATAGCCATTAACAACAAATAAGTAGTTAATACCAAGATTCATTATTATAGCAAATAGAATTACAACAAGATAATAAGTTTGTTTATCAATTATGTTTAATACGTTTCCCCAACCTGCTGAAAATGGCATGAATAAAGCACCGAAAACAATAATTTGTAAAGGAAATATGCCAGGTGTGTATTGAGGTAAAAATGTCTTGATAATCCAAGGAAATATTGTTAAAACCCCAACCAATAAGGGAAATATTAAAATTCCGGTGTACTTGGTTTGTAGCCATGTCCAATATCTTAACTCTTCAATGGAATTTGACTTACCCCAATCATAAGCCATTCTGGGATATAATTGCTGAGAAATCACCTTTGGAAATAGGGTCATTCCCCCAAATACAATTATTGCCATACTATAATATCCAAGTTCTTCTGCTCCTAAAAAAATGCCTATAATCCATCTATCCACCGTATTAAGAAATGTGTAAGCGATTCCAACTGCCATTATAGGAAAACCGATCCTGATAAGATTTTTAACTTCATTCCAATCATACCTTATGGCATATGAAATAGATGATATTTTATAAATAAAACCTACAGATATTAAAAGGGCCAGTGTAAACGCAGCTATAAAACCTTCAAGTTTGAATAAATAGGTAAATGGGACTGCAAATACTGGAAATATGACTGAAAATATAAACTGCTTTTTACTTATGTAATGAAATAGTGAATTCGCCTTTAGTGATGTATTAACTAAGTAATAAAATTGGGTGACAACGAATAATGGTATTAGCCAAAGTAATGAATTTACTATATTTGGATCTTTTATAAGGAGTAATGATAATGAAATTATGATTGATGCGAGAGCAGCACTTAATAAAACTGTTGTAAATGTTACATTTTCAACTTGTTTTGCCTTTACTTCATCATCTTTTCCTAAATTTATTGGCACCTCTCTATTCATGCCATTTGTAATACCCAAATTTAATACATCTCTGTATGCAATTATTAAGTTTAACAGATACCAAATTCCCCATAATGTAGGTCCTAGTATTTTTGCAGCAATAAGTTCTACCAAAACTCTTGATAATTGATATATGAGAGTTGAAATACTATAATGTGAAAACTCTCGAAATAGTGAGTTTTGGAATATTCTATTTATAAAAGGCACCTCAAATTTCAAAATCTTTAATTTCCTGCTCATGTAGGGGACTACCTTTTTCAATATTCTTTAAAGCAATTTTTCCAATTATTTTGTTAAAATTCACAGGGTGCAAACCATACCCTGGCCTTATCGACCTTACATTATCTTCCGAAAACCTTTCGCCTTTTTTAATATCTTTCACAGCAAAAAGAGACCGGGCAAATTTTTTATTTTTTTGCACCTTTTCAGAAAGCTCATACGTCACTTCTCCTAACGCCTTTTCGGCTTCCCGTACTGCTTTTACCATGGAACTGAACTCTTCAAGATCCAGTGAGAAGTCCGCGTCAGGCCCGCCAATGGATTTATTGAGGATAAAATGTTTTTCAATAACTCTAGCTCCCAAGCTCGTCGCTACAATGGGCACGGTATTTCCAAGAGTGTGGTCTGAAAGACCAACCTCAACACCAAAACGCTCTTTCATATCCACCATGGTTCGCAAATTGGCCAGATCAATCGGCGCAGGGTAAGAAGATGTGCATTTTAAGAGTATGATCTCTTCGTTTCCTGCATTGCGGCAGGTATCCACCGCCAGCTGAATATCTTCTTCAGTAGCAATCCCTGTACTCATAATGATGGGTTTACCTTTTGAAGCTGCATATTCAATTAAGGGTATATCCTGTATTTCAAAAGAGGCTATCTTATAAGCTGGTGTATTTAGCTCCTCAAGAAAATCAACCGCTGTTTTATCGAACGGGGATGAAAAACAGACCAACCCCTCATTTTTAGCCACTTCAAACAGTTCTGCGTGCCATTCCCAAGGAAGATGGGCCTCTTCGTATAAATCATATAAGGTTCTTCCATCCCATTGAGTACCATCATTGATTTGAAAGTATTCGTTATCACAATCAATAGTAATCGTATCAGGTCGGTAAGTTTGAAGCTTTATAGCGTCTGCCCCGGCTTTTTTTGCTGCTCGAACCGTTTCAATTGCAATAGATTTATCATGTCCATGATTAGCAGATAGTTCTGCAATGATAAAAGCTCTACTACCGATATTAAAATTTCCTATTTCCATGTCATTAAAATACTGTCTTCACCCTTAATATTTACATCTTTCAGATATTCAAAACCGGCGCGCTCAAATGCTTTAACTGAAGCCGCATTTTCTTTTTTTATGAATGCATCAACTTTATTTTCGCCTTTCATGCTTTTGAAATGTATAAGTGCTCTCCTTAATAATTCGACAGAATAACCATTTCCTCTTTGCAATGGTGCAATATTAATACTAATGACCCATATTTTTTGTTCTTCTCTGTCAAACCTGACAAATCCTACTTTTTGACCCAATGCATTTTCAAACATTAAAAACACACAATCAGAGCTGGTGATTTTATTTTGTACCCACTTCACGTGAGTGGAGTAGTCAATATTCTCTTTACTGTAGGAATTGTTCCGTGTAATTGGATCATTCGCCCATTCAAAAAGGTCATCTATATCAT